>QGNN01000020.1 GCA_003228105.1 Chloroflexota bacterium | reverse complement strand
GTAAGTTTTCAAAACTTGTACTTGTTGGACCTATGGGAGTTAAACCAGAGAAGGGTGAGATTTACGATTTGTTTCTTAATCTGGCCACTGAATTCTTAGAAGAAAGTTTTTTGGACCCAGATTCGGTGGAAGAGTATGCCACTATAAGACCTGGTGAGCCTTCTCCAGAACAGGAAGAATTGTGGGAAGTGGGACGGGAGCAGTCTGCGAGGTTGGCATGGAAACCTTTCATGTACAACCCGACATTGCCTCACTTATTGCGAAGGTTAAAAACACTTCAAACACTCATAGTTTCAGGTAAACAAGATTCTATAGTTCCTTTCGATTCATTAAGAATATACAACGAATCTATACCAGGATCTTTACTAAGCTTAATAAACCAAAGTGGACATAGACCAGAGATAGAAAAACCTGACGATTTTCTTAAGCTAGTAACAAATTTCCTGAAATAACGGTAAATTACCCCAGATAGAGAGGAACATATGTTCATAGGACATTTTACGGAGAGGCCATACCAAGATCCAAAGTCCGGCTACTTTGGGGCCACCGGCAAGTCGATCAAAGACTTGACCGTTAGCAATGATATATATGATCCAATATTGGGGTCTGACCTGTACAACAGGTACTTAGATGAAAAAATTTATGCGGAGGAGATGGGTTTTGATGGACTAATGTTAAATGAGCACCATAGCAGCCCTTTCTGCATGGGTAGTACTGTTAACGTAGAAGCCTCCATTCTTGCTCGTATTACGAATAAGGCAAAGATAGTACTTTTGGGTAATGTTCTTCCTATATGGGATGACCCGCTTTGGTTGGTAGAGCAACTAGCAACAATTGATATGATTTCCAAAGGGCGGTTGGTTTCAGGATGGGTTAGAGGTACTGCCAGAGAGAGTGTTGCCCATAATTCCCCTCCTGCATATAACTGGGAAAGATTTCAAGAGGCACATGAATTTATCATTAAGGCATGGACTGAACCAGGACCTTTTAGATGGGAAGGGAAACATTACCAATACCGATACGTTAATCCTTGGGTGAGACCATACCAAAAACCCCATCCCCCAATAATGCTACCGGGGGTAGTAAGCAGAGATTCAGTGGTATGGGCTGCTAGACAACGAATACCGTATGTAATGCTGGCAACTCAACTTGAACCAACACGACAATCTTTTGAAGTTTATAAAGAGACAGCCAGAGAAGAAGGTTATGAAGCAGGCCCTCAGAATTTTGGATACCTGTGGAAAGTTCACGTGGATGAAACTGAGGAACTTGCAGAAGAAGTTGCAAGAAAATTTGTGCAAGGTCCTAGTAACCCGTTCAACGCGGGGAATGAAGGTACTGCCAACCTGGCTTTAAATAAACTTCCAGGCATGACTTCACGTAGAAAGACACTTCCAACTGCACAGGTTGCTACTGCCAATCGAGGTGGCCAACTTTCGAGATCCTTTGAAGACCAAGTAGACGACCACACCATAATATTCGGTACTCCAAAAACGGTAATTCCCAAAATACGACATGTATTGGAATACCTTAGACCAGGGTCTGTGTTTTTCTGGGATGGAGACGGGGCGATGACACATGATGACCAGATGAGGAGTCTTCGATTAATGGGTGAAGAAGTGCTACCTGCTGTTAGAGAAATAGCAGATGAACTTGAACTCCCTAGCTCGTTTGAGGTTGACCCCAAAACAGGAAAAAAATTTGATGTAATGGAGCCTGAGACCCCCGACGAAATTGCTGCTACTCCCAGAGACTGAAGAAAATAATATGAATCTCTCTGAGATCCCTGAAATTTTTAGAGAGATTCATATTATTTTGATCCTATGCGAACCGGTTCCAGGTCGGGTTAATTAAAATCTCATTTATTGTTACGTGTGGTGGTTGCTTTGCGAGAAACAATATGAGTTCGCCAAGATCTTCTGATTGAAGTATTCTGGCCTGATCCTCTACACTCACAGGTACGGGACGTTGCTTTAAGATCGGTGTAGCGACTTCTCCGGGACATAATGCTGTTGCCCGGATCCCGTTGTTTCTTTCCTCGACGATTAAACTGGCAGTCATTGCGTTCATTGCATGTTTCGCAGAAGTGTAAGCGGGTCCTGTTAAGGCTCCGGCACTTTTAGCAGCCATGGAAGAAATGTTAATGATAAGCCCGCCTCCGGTGCTTCTCATCGAAGGTAGTACCGCTTGGCAACAGTAGAAAGCTCCATTCAAGTCTATATTTATGACTTTATTCCAGTCTTCAATCGAAACTACTGGCCAATTGCGTTCTCGGACATTGACGCCTGCGCTGAATACACCTATGTCTATCTGACCATATTGGTTCAATATCGAGTCGGCGACTGAAAGCACAGCATCATTGTCCGAGACATCCAGAGGGTGTATCGAAACATCTCCTGAGATTTTCGAGGCTACATTTTCCAGCACATCCTGTCTTCGCCCTGAAAGGATCACCTTGCAGCCAGCTTCCGCCAATTTTATGGCACCCGATTCCCCGATGCCTGTTCCTGCACCGGTTATCCAGGCGACTTGGCCTTGAATATCTTCTAACATAGTTTTCTCCTTAATTGTCATTTAATTGTGTTAATCGAGACTATCTATAACTCCTTCTATAAAAAGAATACTTATCGCTTCTATACTATATTTTAATAATTGTTTTTTGGTGTCTTCACTGATAGATGCTGAAAGATTTTCCACGATTTTTCTTATTGACTTTTTCCCGTCTATTTCCATTAATAGATTCGTCACTAAATTGCTACATGGCACCCCTTCTTTTCGGTATGGTGTTGTTATAACTGTCCCCAATTCAAATTCGCCTTCTGATAGAACTGGTTTTTTTTCTAGTTTTGCTTCTGATGCTAGGCATGGTATTTTTTCCAAGATTGAATCTTGAATGAAATGTAATTCTACGTTTCTGTCCTCAG
This sequence comes from Chloroflexota bacterium, assembly GCA_003228105.1. GTDB lineage: Bacteria > Chloroflexota > Dehalococcoidia > Lucifugimonadales > UBA826 > UBA11996. Next base: position 28,938 of record QGNN01000020.1, on the reverse strand, counting down.
TATTTTTGTTGTGGAGGCTTATGGCAGACATGAATTCATTTGGTAATTCGCCTCTCTCTAAAGCCACCCGCTCATACCCACGGACAGATTGTCCGGACACGGCTCTGATGAATGAGACCCTGTCAGAAAAATAATCCTCTTCTTTGAAAATTCGACGAGCTTCCCAAAAATAAGAATCTACGGTTCTATTGCTTGAATAGAATAATAGGGCTAGGTCCCGAAAATGGTCATACTCTTGTCGAAATATGGTTTCGTATACTAACGCGCTTTCTTTGCCAAGAATCTTATCTTTTAAGTATGTAACAGCATATGCTGAAGCAAGTACACCAGACATCATAGCTAAATGAACACCTGAAGAAAATAAGGGATCTATAAAACATGCTGCATCCCCGGCTAGTACCCAACCGTCACCAGCCATCTTCGAGGTTGTATATGACCAGTCTTTTAATATTTTCACAGCACTTGTTAGCTCTGCTTGAGAAAGCATATCTGATGTTTTATTGGTCAATGATATTTGGTCTTTTAAGAAGGTTATTGGATCGATTTTCAATAATTCCACAGTGCTCTCATTGGAATCTACTACGGCTCCGACACTGGTAATACCACCATGTAAGGGAATTATCCAAATCCATCCGTTTTCATATGACTCAATGAATATATTGTTTTCATCAGGGACGGGCAGTTTTTTTGCACCTGTAAAATATCCGTAAACGGCGAGGTTTTGAAAATTTTCATCCCATTGTCTCAACTTTAGATTCCTCGCTAGAAGAGCGGATTGTCCACTGGCATCTACTATGAATTTGGCAGGTTGGAAGTACTCCTGGCCATTGTTATTTATGACGACAGCTCCTCTGTTTGAATCGCCTGTTATTATTTTTCCTACAAGTGACTCTTCTTCCACCACAACACCTAGTTCTGCTGACCTTTTAAGTAGTATTTCATCAAATATAGGCCTCGAAACCTGATAGGAATGAATATTCTGTTTATTGGTCTCACTAAATCTCCATGACCAGGGTGTTTCATCCTTGCCCCATACCATGGTTGCCCCGTATTTAGGTAAGAACCCGGCGTTTGATATCGCTTCTTTTAAACCTAATTCTTCCAATATAGCTATGCTTGCTGGAAGAAGAGATTCTCCTACATGTTCCCTTGGAAATTTAGATCTTTCACATACTTTGACTGAAAGACCTGATTTAGCTGCCATTGAGGCCGCAGTACTACCTGCTGGTCCTCCGCCTATTACCAATATGTCCACTTCATCTGATTTTTGCAATTGTTTAGATACCTAGATATGTTACTTGAGTCTAGCTTAATCACCGGAGAATAATTTTAATTACATTGGATGCCTACGGTCTATTGTTCATATGCAGATGTGATTACTTTAAGGATAAAAGGGATTTTAGATCAAGCATTAAAATATGAAAAACACTTTGACATTAGCAAAATAATTGGCGAGTTGTTGGAAATGAGCAGCTGCTTGAGATGAACTGTGGAACAAGTGTCACTTACATATCCTATAATCGCCGGGTCGACTCAGTAATAATTTTTGAGGAGAGTTAACATGTCTGAATTGAATGAAGATGAAATTCGCGGATTAGCTAAGGCCGTGAATATAGAAATACAGGACTCCGATATCACGGATATTAGTTACAGCTTGAATGCTATGTTGGAAGCTATCGATAGCCTTAATCTTGAAGATATTAATGCTGTTGAACCCCTGCCGATTATTTTACAAAAGGGGGATTAAGAGTTATGAGCGATCAAGAATTAATTTTTATGTCAGCAGCAGATTTGGCTACTAAAATAAAGGAAAAGCAAATTTCTCCCGTGGAGGCTGTAAAAGCATACCTTGATAGGATAACCGAGGTTGATAGCAAGATAAACGCATATATTACTGTTTTGGCGGACCAGGCGTTAGCGGAAGCCCAACAGGCAGAAATTGATATAAATGCAGGGTTGATCAAGGGCCCTTTGCATGGAGTTCCAGTTGGGGTGAAGGACCAGATATATACAAAAGGTGTACGAACATCAAGCGGGTCAAAAATCCGTTCAGACTTTGTGCCGGGTTTTGATGCGACAGTGGTGGCAGGGCTTAAGAGATCGGGGGCAATAATCCTTGGGAAGCTGAACATGACTGAATTTGCTATGGGTGACCCGATAACATCTGCCTTTGGGGTAACACACAATCCTTGGGATCTCACTAGGAACCCTGGGACATCAAGTACTGGTTCTGGCGCAGCCACGGCATCTTTTATGTGCGCTACCTCACTTGGCGAGGATACCGGGGGGTCAGTACGGGGTCCTGCTTCCAATTGCGGGTTAGTCGGAATTAGACCTTCCTGGGGTCGAGTTAGTAGGTATGGAGTAGAGGGAGCGTCATGGTCCTTAGATACGATAGGTCCAATCTCTCGTACGGTCGAGGATTGTGCATTGACCTTGAGAGCAATTGCTGGATTTGACCATAAAGATCAGTATATGAAAGATGTACCGGTGCCAGATTATTGTGCTGCGCTGACTGGAGATATAAAGGGAGCCAAAATAGGGGTAGTGAAAGAATTCTTGGACCCTGATGTTATAGGGGTCACTAAACCGGTGAGACAAGGAGTGTTACAGGCAACTGAAGTCCTTGCTACTCTTGGGGCTGAAGTGGAAGAGATATCGCTCCCATTAGCCCCCGTCGCGGGTGTTGCAAGTAGGATAATAAGTGCTGTTGAACGCTCAAGCTTGCACCCGGAATGGCTTCGTAACAGACCAAATGAGTTTCATCACAATACTCGTGTTGCCTTTACTACTGGGGAATTGATTCCGTCACAGGTCTACTACAAAGCACAGAAGATACGTACTTTGGTGCGCAAACAGGCTTTGGAAGCACTTGAACTATTTGATGTACTTGTAATGCCTGGTGCCTCAGAACCGGCGACAGTTATGAATTTAGAACCTGGGATACGAAGTAAGGAAGCAGCTGCTCGTGCTTTAACTGAGGCGTCATATCGAGGGTTTTTTAGTCTAGTAAGCGGCCCGGCTCTGTCTATCTGCTGTGGATATACAGCAGAAGGGAATAACAAACTTCCTTTGGCAATCCAGATTGCAGGGCGGCCATTTGACGAGGCTAGAGTGATGAATGTTGCCTATGCGTATGAGCAAAATACGAATTGGCACCTTGAGCGTCCTTCATTGTGACAGTGTAGACGCTTATTTTTTTAACATGGGCAGTTCCTCTTATATGTGAAGGAGGGTACATGTTGATCGTAAACGGAGAAATGTTTCTAACTTGATTAGGTAGGTAATCCATTTATTGTGCGAATTTCCCATACGGAACAGGTGTGATATTTATGTTCATGGTGGAGACGGGGGAGGGTCGAACTCCCCGTCCAGAAAACACCCCGATCGAGATATACTACAGGTTTAGCCGGACATTAAATTCGACTGTTCAAGCCCCGACCGGCTAGCGCTTGAAACAGACTAGCCGATAGTCTTTAGCCAGATATATCGGCATCTAACTGGCTGCACCCCGTCTATTGTCGCCCTTTCACTACCTTCGGGGATCGGACGTGAAGGACGTAGCCGCTTAAGCGGCTAGTGCTAGCTGTTTGTTGCCAGTTACTTTTTTGCCATCTTTTTAACGAGGATGAAGGCGCCCCGACCTGCAATCTCGCGGTGACATCCCCTGTCAAATCCGCGCGTCCCCACGTGGTATCAGATTCTATCACGATTGAGTTTCTCGGATACTTTGTTGTGAGTTGTTATGATTGGATAGCATGCGATGTTTAACTTGGAAAGTAGATATACAATCTAGACACCTCAACAGACAAACTTTTAAGCAAATAAATAAGGAGAAAAAATGCCAAACTTTGCTGCTAATCTAAGCATGATGTTCAACGAGGTAGATTTTATTGATAGGTTTAGAGTCGCCTCTGAGTCAGGGTTTAATGCTGTGGAATATCTATTTCCTTATGACTACCCTAAGGAACAATTGGTTAACCTTTTAGGGGAGAATAATTTGGTACAAGTCTTACATAATTTGCCAGCTGGTGATTGGAATGCGGGGGAAAGAGGGATTGCTTGCCATCTTGATCGGGTGAACGAATTCCAAGAAGGTGTTGGCTTGGCTGTAGAATATGCCTCCGCTCTAAATTGCCCACAGGTGAATTGTTTAGCTGGAATAAAACCAGAACTTATGTTGGCCCAAGAAGCTCAGGATACCTTGGTGGCCAACCTCAGGTATGCGGCGCCCATTTTCAAGGAAGCAGGAGTGAAGCTCATTGTGGAAAGCATAAACACTTTGGATATGCCTGGCTTTTTCCTCAATCGAACAGATCAGGCCTCTTCATTGATTAAAGAAGTTGGATCTGACAATTTATACTTGCAGCACGATATTTACCATATGCAAATTATGGAAGGCGATTTGGCAAGAACGATAGAGGCAAATATTGATCTGATAAGTCATATGCAATTGGCGGATAACCCTGGCCGGCATGAACCTGGAACTGGGGAAATAAATTACAAATATTTATTTGAATTCATCGATGCTCTTGGATACGAAGGGTGGATAGGATGCGAGTATGTCCCTGCAGGTACCACTGTTGCCGGTCTCGATTGGATGACCTCCTACCTAGATTGATAGACTTTAGGTATCGAATCAAATCACCGATGCTATACTTTTATACGAAGCATTTTCGGCACTCCAGAGGTGTTTAATAGTGACAATTGCTACTAATCCAAATAAAATTGAATCGCAGCCTTCAATAGAACTTTTGGAGTCGATACAGGATCGTGTGCTTTGGCTGGCAATGCAGATGGTCCATCATGCCAATAACATTAGAGAAAATTCTGATGGGACAAAGATTGGTGGTCATCAAGCATCCAGCGCATCAATAGTTACATTGATGACCTCTTTGTACTTCGATTTCATGGATAATCAGGACAGAATTTCAATAAAACCACATGGGTCTCCAGTTTTTCATGCAATTCAGTACCTTTTAGGGAACCTTGATGCATCGTATCTAACCGAATTGAGAGCCTACCATGGCCTACAGGCATACCCGAGCAGAACCAAAGATCCAGATTCAGTTGATTTTTCAACTGGTTCGGTTGGTCTAGGACCAGTAGCTCCAAATTTTGCGTCCATAGTACGTTCCTACAACAATTCCCATAATCATGGGGAAAACCTCAAAGGAAGATACATATCGATAGTTGGAGATGCTGAATTAGATGAAGGATCTGTATGGGAGGCAATAGCCGAACCTGCTATGCAGGATGCTTCGGATATATTGTGGGTGGTTGATTTAAATCGACAAAGCCTTGATAGGGTTATTCCTGGGATAAGGGTGGGTGCATGGAAGGATATGTTTGTGGCCAATGGTTGGCATGTGGTGGAAGCTAAGTACGGAGCCCTGCTGGAGCATGCTTTTCGACTTCCAGACGGTGAAATGTTACGGGAAGCGATAGACAGCATGAGTAATCAGGTCTACCAACGTCTTTTGAGGGTGAATTCAGAAGAACTTCGGGCATGGTTGCCTGCTTATACCGCCTATCCGGAAGAAATGAAAAAATTCATATCTGACTGGAATGATGAGGAATTAAGCCGCCTTTTCCATAATTTGGGAGGCCACGATTTCTCAACTCTTAGGAAGGCTTTCCAAGAGACAGATAAGACAGATGGGCCAAGTGTGGTATTTGCGTATACCATGAAAGGATACAGGTTACCCTCCGTCGGTGATCCTCAGAACCACTCAGTTACAATGTCAGATTCTCAAATGGAGGAACTCCGAAAAAAATTAAATATTGAGTCAAGCAACATTTGGGGTGGGTTTGGTAGTGAGTCTGTAGAATCACAGTTTCTTAGGTCTACATCAGAAAAACTGAGCAGACTTGATGTAGTAACTCCTCCACCCAAAGAAGATATTCCTCGGGATTTTGGCAGGAAATATTCGGGGAATATGTCGACTCAACAAATTTTCGGGCTAATATTAACCGATATGTCTAGAAGTTTGGGGGACTTGTCTCGAAGGATAGTTACAGTGAGTCCCGATGTAGCAAGTTCCACAAATTTAGGTGGCTGGATAAATAGAGTTAGTATCTGGAAGCCGAATGAAACCGAGACTCTTCCAGAAGAGGGTATTGTAAGAGCTCTAAAGTGGGAAGAATCCAAGAGTGGACAACATATTGAATTAGGTATCTCTGAGAATAATTTATTCATGATGCTCGGCCAGCTCGGGCTTTCTAATGAAATGAATGGGGAAATGTTATTTCCTATTGGTACTCTCTATGATCCCTTCATAAAGAGAGGACTGGATGCATTCGTGTATAGCGTTTACGCAGGCGCTAAATTCATTGTTGTAGGGACACCGTCTGGGTTGACTTTAGCCCCTGAAGGAGGCGCACACCAATCGATGATGACTGCATCGATTGGTGTTGAAATGCCTCAGCTGGATGCATATGAACCTTGCTTTGGCCAAGAGTTGGAGTGGATCATGTTATCCGCCTTGCACCAGATAAGAAAAAGGGGACAGTCAACTTATTTGAGACTCACAAGCAAACGAATTGATCAAAATTTATTACAAGTTCCATCAGACACTTCGCAAATCGAATCTTTGAGACTGCAGGTTTTGAGAGGAGCTTATTGTTTAAGAGATCGAACTGCTGGTTCCTTTTCAAGTGTGAATGGGAATGGTTTAACAATTGTGAGTGTGGGAGCCATGATTCCTGAGGCATGTGAAGCTAGTGATATTTTATTTGAGGAGGGTGTCTTAGCCAATGTCATTAATGTTACCGGGCCCGGCCCTTTGTATCGACACTATAGAGATTTAGTGAAGGAATCTATTGAAAAAGGTTATGGCTTGTCTGAAGGTCTGGCAACGCTGCTGCCGGGGCATATAGGTGGCGCACCGATTTTGACTTTGGCAGATGCGCATCCACATTCACTTTCCTGGATTGGGGGAGCCCTCGGTAGTAAAACAGTGTCTTTGGGGGTTGATGATTGGGGGCAGTCTGGAAGCAGGGAAGATCTTTACCGAGAATACGGAATTGATGTTGAAACAATCGTAAAAGCTGGCTTATCTGCTTTAGAACTTTAATTTGCACCCTGTGCTAAAATTTGGCACTGTTCTGACAGAATTTCGTTGGGAGAAAGATTGATGACCAAAATATTAGTTGTTCATGGGGCTGGGATTAATATGCGAGGTAAGTCACAGGTGGAAATTTTCGGAAGTGACACAATGGAAAACTATAGTAACCAGATTAAAGAATATGCTAAACAACTGGATGTGACCGTTGATATTTACCACTCAAATATCGAGGGGGAAGTCATAAATAAATTTTATCAGGCTCATGAAGATGGCTACGATGCAGCTATTATTAACCCGGCCGGGTATTCTTCAGGCCATCCTGCACTGGCAGCTGCTATAACTCAAGTAGAGTATCCAACAATTGAAGTCCATATTTCCAATCCTTCGGCGAGAGGTAATGTTTCCCAGATAGCGCCCTCCTGTAAAGGCGTTATCACTGGATTTGGATTATATGGGTACTACATAGCGTTGAAAGCGATTAAAAACATAGCAGGATAATGTTAAAGGTGTAGGTTTACAAAACATGAGAGTTTCAATACCAATTGCAGCACCGATCTCAATATTAGTATTGATGGCATTGTTTCTTATATATATGTCTTGCGAAACTAGTCAGGAAAGTTCCGAAGTCAAGTCTTACGCTAACCCTCCGTCCATGGCTATAGAACTACTAAGGACTTTTTTGCCACGTTTGAAATGGAAGATGGCGGGCAATTCATCATAGAACTATATGATGAACTCGCACCTAATACGGTTAACAATTTTGTATTTCTTGCAAACAAAAATTATTATAATGGTACGACCTTCCATAGGGTGATCGATGGCTTTATGGCACAGGGGGGCGATCCTTCCGGTACTGGTAGTGGCAGCCCTGGTTATTATTTTGAGAACGAGTTTCACGTAGATGCTAGGCATAATTCTGCAGGAGTTTTGTCTATGGCTAATAAAGGGCTAGTGGACGGGAAAGGTACCAATGGTAGCCAGTTTTTTATAACTTTTTCAGCAACTGAATTCCTAGACGGATTTGATGCGAATGACCAACCTAAGGATTGTGCCTTGGATTCCTGCCATTCTGTGTTTGGGAAGGTTGTAAATGGGATGGACGTTGTAACCGGGTTATCCATACGGGACCCTGAGTCCGCCACCAAACCTGGCGATGCTATTAAAACTGTGACGATAACGACGAGAGAATCTAACTAGGAATTATGATTCGGGTAAGTTTTATCTAATGTGAATCGGAATAATTTGCCTGTTGCTCCAATCCAAGTGCCATCTGAAACATATGCAGATCCAACCAATGGGTGATTGTTTACTCTAATCGTATGTGCAGCAGTTGTTGCTGTTATTAAAAGAGAGCTTTTTCCGAAGACGAAATTGCTTCCAATAAACTCAGCCATTCCAGATTCTGAGCCAGTGATTATATGCCGAGTAAAAATTGACCTCATTACCTTCCTGCCCGGTAACCGATTGAAGTTTAGTATTGAGGTTCCCGATTCATCACTAATGAATCCATACGACTTCGGCAGAGAATTGTGATATATCACAATAATAATAATGATAATGATTAGCATGCCTATAGGAATCATAATTCCTATAGGCATGCTGGTTTTTGAAGTGTTTGTACTTGGGGGAAGGCTATTCGGTTCCGGCTGATAAGGCACATTGGAATACGGTTGGGCTGGGGTTTGAGGAATCACCCTTGATTCCAAAATCAAATTTTCTGTTGATCGCGAATAATCTCTATCGCCATAAGCTAAATTCACATTAAATATAGTTGAAATCTGGCCTGGCTTATCCGGTGAGAAAATCACATCATACATCCAGGCTTTACCCTCGGAGTCAGGTGATCTAGGGCTGGTTTTCAAGGTTCCGTGGAATTGTAAATTGTTAACGATTTGGGGTGTGATGGCGGATGGTAAAACAGCATAAGGGGAATCTTTAATTTTTGTGTATATTGTTGCTACTGTATATTCCTCACCAATGAAAAGATTGGAGGTGTAAAGTGGGACCATCTCAATTGTTGGAAATACGTCGGCCTGAAAAGTGAAATCTCGAGTCAGATTGTATTTGATATTGAGCCAGCCTAAATGGACTGACACTGAATGTTTTCCTTCTGATAGAGGTGCAGGAATCTTCGCTGAGTAATACCCGTCACCAGATTTTAAATCACCATCGACTCCCTCGTCTTTCAATACATATGTTATGGAGGTATTATCTGGGGTGACAACATCAGCACTGATAGACGCATCCTCACCCATTATCAATATAGATTGGGCTTCCGTGATAAAAGCAGAAATAGTAGCTGCTTCATCTGTCGGTACCACTTTCGGCATTTGAAAGTTCAGCCCATATTTATTCGATGCTAAATACCATGAGGATACAAGACCGCTTAGTCCTGTCACATCGACATTCCAATTGCCGGGGGCAGGATCATTAATTATCCATATCACAGCGTTAGGAGTTTCAAGTACGGAAGAAGAGGACCTGTCACCTGTGGAAGCTTCGAGGCCATCGGGGTTTTTAAGTCTAAAGGAACCGGCGTTGTTTTCTCTGAAGAACAAAGCCATCACATATTCAGTACCAGGTAAGACTGCTATGTCAGAGATTAGTAGATTGCTAAAAGTCAGCTTCTTTTCTCCAGAGGAGATTAATGTTCCTCGGTTATCGGTTGTTAATAAGTAATCTGTAAATAATTTCAATCCTCCAATTTCTTGTAATTGGAATATGTTTCCCTCAGAAGTAGCCGCAAGATTAGTGGACACTTCTAAATTGGACGCCGGAATTCCCGACAACACGAAAGCAGATATATGCCAGCCCCTTTCATAAAAAAGACCGGCTAAAGGATCCAACCTATGGCCCACATAATCTTCATGGTTTGGATATTCGTTAGTACTGATGAGATATATTCCTGACCCTGGAGGGGCACTTTCTATATCTAATAGGCCGTAAGATTCTCCAAGTATCTCATCGACTGCTACACCCAAGGAGGAATTGGGTTCGGAATTTGAAATTATGTCCCGCACTTTTTCGGGAAACTCTATGAAATCATTTTCCCCTGCCCTATAAGGCCCAATGTAATTGGCGGGTGAGTCCATTGGCATCAGATAGAAATCATCACCTTGTTTTATTGTCGACATGATTCCAATTATTGAATCCACCATTTCCATATGGGATTCTTTGAAAACCACAGAATTTGAGTCTATTCCAAGTATTACTATTCGATGGTTTGATTGAGCATTTTGATCGGCCGATATTTGTATTACGCTGTTGAAGGAGGCGAACACAAAGGCAATAAGAACGATACAGCTGAAGGCGATCTTACTTGGTGTATTCATAAACCACTTTTGAGTTATACGCCCCAGGTGACTTTTTTATAGGCAGAGATTGTTGAACTTATATGAATAGCATGTTCTAACTTTATAGTAATTTATGTTAGATTGAACCTGTTGTGAGTTCAATCTAATTTAGGAACTATTTTTGCCGAACATGTATGAATGTTTGCAAGTAGTGCCAGTGTTAAATATATATATATGTATCGTCAGATGTATAAACCATTTTTCTATAATGTGCCGTTGATGTGGGTTCTTTTATTGATAGGGAATTTATCTTGTGGTGGGGAACATATGAATATAATTGATGTGTCACTTGTGGAAGTGTCTGGCTTGGTTACCGAATTCAAAGCTCGTTCCCTTACGGAGATTGATTACCTCTCCTTACAGACAGCGGAGGGACAAATTTATAATTTTAAAGTCGGTAACAATTTGGGAAAATTCACACCATCTCATATACGACAACATATGGTGCATGGAGAATTAGTGGAAATATCATACTTTCAACGTGACGGTGAGAATTGGCTAAGAAGCATGCAAGATTTCACTCTTCGCTGATGATTTTGGTTTTGGGTTTTCTTCCATAACGTATATATAAAAATATGGAACCCGTTATAAGCACTGAAAACACAAAAAGGAAGAATATTCCGGCGGCATTGCTTGTGGCACTACCAGAATCCAAAATACTCAATTTAAAATTGATTTTATCTTCAATATTTAATTTAGTGGAAATTTTTATTTCCACTTCCCATTCACCAGGGGTTTCAAAGGTCAAATTTGCATCATAGATAGCTGGTGAGGATGGGGAATTTACAGCTATCGATTGAAAAGCGTCTTCTCCTTGTCGAATTATGACTGTAATAATAGCTTTTTCAATGGGTTCTGTTGTAGATGACAAGGTTGGTTCAATGTGAAAATGAACTGAGCCCGATACCGGTTCGTGAGGAATAATACTTATTTTTAAATCATATTCTCCAGTTGTGCCATAGTGGATATCCTTCATATTTCCATGGGCCTCCAACCGAACTGTGTCTCCCCATAACATAATCAAAATGGCTGCCAGTAAATTCAGTAAAATTAACTTGGACAATCAGAATTTGTTCCTTTTTGTAATGGTGGGCCCGGCAGGGATCGAACCTGCGACTAATCGGTTATGAGCCGACCGCTCTAACCACTGAGCTACGGGCCCAAATGTGAGTCGTACCTACTATTAATCTATAGTACGAACAAAAATTTGCGTTTTCAATTGTCCTGTAACCAAAGGGCGTAGTCAAGGAAACGCTTTGATATTATAGGTTTAAGTTAATCCATATGGAAAATGACGTGGGCCGGGTATTCAGTAAGGTCGCGATAATTTCAGGCGGTGCTAGATGGTAAGGCGTAGAAGAAGCACACCTTTTTGTTCCCGGCCGCGCAAAAATAATCATAGAGGGCATACTTGATTCAGAAGGAATTCAAGTAGAGTCTGAAGCCGTTGCTCAAGATGGAGAAGCTAAGTTCGTTCGTTTTGACGAGTTAGTAAAGGATGATTAGTCAAAATCTGTTCAACCGGCTGTATCTGAGTATGGCAAGCTAAATATATTGATTAATAATGCCGGTATTTTGCTGATGGAAGGAGTTGAGGGTACCATTGGTGAAGAATGGGATCACCGTCAGAATAATAATTCTAAAGGAGTTTTTGGGAACAAAGCTTTGATCCCAGGTTTGATGGGCTCTAGATTTAGTGCCTACGGTGATAGTAAGGGACTTGTTAGGACATTAACAAAATCTAGAGCTGTGAATCATGGGTATGAAAATATAAGATGTAATTCCGTTCATCCTGGAATTATTGATACGGATGTAGTTTCAGAAATGATTGGGAGTAGAGAAGGCCAGGATTTTCAGTTGAATAGGACACCTCTAAAGGCCACCGTTAATTCTAAAGACGTTGGGGGGTCTGTATTTGGCCAGAGATGAATCTAGATATGTCACAGGCTCAGAATTGGTTATATATGATGGAATCACTGCCCAATAAATTTTTCTCCGCTAACAATCTGTATAAGGTTGCCATATTCCTATTGTGCTTGGCCTTATTCGCTTTGCTGATAGGGTGCAGCACTGAGGTAGAGCCTGCCGCCAATGTTATTGCTGAACCGGAGATTTCGAAACTTCAGGTTACGTTTGACAACACACTTGTTGGCGGGACGAGGGATTTGTCAGCTCCAAAAACCGTTATAGGTGCACCTAGTGGCCCATCACCTAAAAAGGAAGAGCCGCCTAGACTAACCCCAACAATTGTATCCAATAATGTGTCTAAATCTCTCAAATCACTTAACGATAAAAAACTCGCAACAGGTTTTCCGATTATTGTTGATAAAACCCTTAAAAATGGAATAATTAAATCCTATGAAGATGAAGGGTTTTACAGGGATGTAAAGGCACAAATTAAAGGTAGATACCTACCAAAATTGGTTCAAGGGTATGATGATTCAGCATTAGGCTGGGCCGCTCCTGAGGTAAAAGCTGTTGGGTTGGATGGAGAAGAGATTTATATTGGCGGTGAGGGGCCAACGACATTAATAATGGTTCTCGCACACTGGTGTTCTCATTGTCGAAATGAGGTTAGAGAATTGGCGCCATTTTTGAATGACTCCGATTCTTTAGATAGGGTTAGGATGGTTACTTTATTGACTTCAATTAACGAGGATAGGCCCAATTTTCCACCGCATACATGGCTGGACCTTGAAAAATGGCCCGTTTCCTCAATAGTGGACACTCCCTCTAGCCAAATTGCTACTGCTTACGGTGTGAGTTCTTTCCCATTCTTCATCGTAATAAACGATAGAGGTGAAATAGTACTTAGAATGGCAGGAAGACTTGGGGTTGAAACTTTAGGCAGATTAGTAGATGCAATAGGCAATATGGGTGAAGAAAACTAATGGTTATAATCCACATTTTTCAAATGATTGAATGGAGCTACCAAAATGGCAATTTCTAATAAAGTTCGTGGGTTCATGGAAAAGGGTTCCTGGATAAGAAAAATGTTCGAAGAAGGAATTGCTCTTAAGCAGCAATACGGAGAAGAAAATGTTTTTGACCTGTCACTAGGTAATCCTGTGATGAACCCCCCTGAACGATTTTATACAGAATTAAAAAAGATATCGGAAAATCCTATAAATGGCATGCACAGGTATATGCCTAATGCCGGCTTAACTGAAACTAGATCAGCGGTGGCGAAAGGACTTTCTAATGAGACAGGGGTGATGTTTACTTCAAACGAAATTGTGATGACATGCGGTGCTGGTGGTGCCCTCAACGTAGTTATGAAAACTCTTCTGGATCCTGGCGAAGAATTTGTAATTTTTGCTCCTTTCTTTGTTGAATATAATTTTTATGCTGACAACCACGGTGGTTCTTGCAAAGTAGTACCTCCCAATGAGGATTTTCTACCGAATATGGAAATTTTCCGTAGCTCCATCAACAGCAATACAAAGGGGGTATTGATAAATTCACCAAACAATCCGTCAGGAATTGTTTATGCGGATAAAACCTTGTCGGAAATGTGCAGGATCATAAAAGAAAAGGAAGTCGAATTCGGTACTGAAATATATTTAGTTAGTGATGAACCGTACAGAAAAATCATATTTGACAATCTCGAATATACTCACATATTTAAGTACCATGACAGGAGTATAGTCGCTACTTCTCATTCGAAAGATCTTGCGTTGCCAGGCGAAAGGATCGGCTATATTGCGGTTAACCCAAGTTGTCCTGATATTGAGGAACTGGTCAACGGGTTAGTGTTTTGTAATAGAACCTTGGGATTTGTGAATGCCCCCGCTCTTATTCAACATCTGATAGCACATCTACAAGACACAACGATAGACGTGAGAGTATATGAAAAGAAAAGAGATTATCTATACAAAGAGCTAACAAATATGGGATATTCATTGATCAAGCCTCAAGGTGCCTTTTATATGTTTCCCAAATCTCCTATAAAGGACGATGTCCAATTTTCGGAGGAGTTAAAGGAGAATAAAGTTCTTGTAGTGCCAGGTCGTGGCTTTGGGTTGCCTGGGTACTTTCGAATATCCTACTGTATGGAGGACGCTACTATACAGGGGTCTCTAGAGGGTCTAGAAAAAACAATATCAAAATATCGGTAATAGACTCTTATTCAGGGAAAACATCTTTTAGCCCAGAGCCGGTAATCGGAATTAAGACTCTTTCATTTTTGTTAATCTGGTTTTTATGTATGAGATTTTCAAGGCCAGCAAATGCCGCCGCAGAAGTTGGTTCGCAAAAAAGGCCCTCATGTTTTGCTAATTTAATTTGCCATTTTACAATTGATGCTTCAGTGACTGAGTAAGCAGTTCCTCCTGATTGACGCAACACACTTTGAACTTCTGATTTTCTAGGAGGAGACCCGACTGCTATTCCTCCTGCCACAGTTGGTTTTATTTCAGACTTGCTCCAGGCTTTATTTGACGCTATAGGATTTACGTTTTCAGCTTGGATACAATGCATTTTGGGTAGAGTTTTGATTAGACGCTTTTCTTTCAGCTCTTCAAGCGCTTTCCAAATCCCTAAATAAAGTGACCCATTTCCTACAGGTACAACAATGTTTTCTGGTATTTCCCTGTCGAAATCATTAAATATTTCGTAGCCGAATGTTTTTGTCCCCTCTACGAAAAATGGACTGAGGTTATGTGATGCATAAACGAGTGATTTATTTTCAACGAATTTTTCTGCCGCTTCAGTCGTTTCGTCACGACTGCCGTCTATTGCATGTAAAACCGAACCATAAATTTTAATTTGATTTAGTTTTGTTTGTGGGGCTGACAAAGGAGCAAATATGTGAGCTTTCATTCCTGCTCTAGTTGCATATGCTGATACGGAAGCTCCGGCATTTCCAGAAGAATCCTCTACAATTTCACTGACGTTTTTAGATTTCAAAGCAGATATCATCATTGCAGTGCCTCTGTCCTTAAAAGACCCTGTCGGATTCATAAATTCAAGCTTCGCGTAAATTGCAGTTTCAAGCATAGCGGAAATATTGGGCATAGAGACAACAGGAGTGCTTCCTTCCCCGAGCGAGAGGTATTCGGAGAGAGAAGATAAAGGAATAGGCATCTCTAGGGTTCCACCACCGACCATAATAGCAACGGGTCTTTTCGAATCGTCATACTTGACCGACAAGGTTCCAGAACAAGTTCCACACTTGAGGGTTTGGGGATCAGCTTTATGACTTTTAAAACATTTGGTACATTTAAATTCAAAATGAGACATACTTGTTCAATTCCAGTCCTCATTAGTGTCTATTCTTAAAAATACATAACTTCGTCCATTCGGGGACCCATCGATGGAAGATCTTTCAGCAACTGTTATCCAAACTTTTAGACCGATTATTTCCATGAATAAAAGCCTTACACAATCCTCTAAAGTTTATCGGATAAAAAGCATTGCAAAACCTGTGAATTCAACACCTTTCTGTTACCATCTTCAGGATGCAACTTCCGGGACATAATGACACTGAACCTTTAGGACAGAATTCTCAAACAACAAATGTTTTTTATGGTTGGTATCTTGTCGTTGTGGGTGTTTTTTTGCTGTCCATTAGCTCACTTGGTGTTTTTAGGGGCATGAGTCCTATGATGCCCGTACTTCAGAATACATTTGGCTGGAGTAGAACACAAATTTCTATAAGTTCTCTCTTAACCCGAGTAGAAGGGGCTGCGTTAGGACCTGTTGAGGGCTTTTTTATCTATCGGATTGGTGCTCGAAAAATGGTCCTAATTGGATTTTCCATTATGGCTGTTGGGTTCACACTTTTCTCTTCCATTCAATCATTGTGGCAGTTTTATGCTGTTTTTGTTTTGATAAACCTTGGCAATGGTATTGGGGGATGGCTGGCAGTAGTCACTATTATAAATAGTTGGTTCAAAAAGAAACGGACAATAGCAATGGCTGGTGCAATGTCAGGTGTTCTCATTGCCGGTATTTTTGTTCCACCCTACACAATCGCCCTGAACCATAATTTTCGACTCACGGTGTTTTTCTTTGGGCTGATAATTATTGCGATTGTGCTGCCTTGCGTGAAAATCATTAGGAATCACCCTGAAGAATTGGGCCTCCAGCCAGACGGGGAGAATTTAAGTTCACATGAGCCGAAACCAGTTTCACAGGTCTCAGATAATAAAACCTCTGAAGGCAGCGAGGTGGAATTTACAGTGGGACAGGCTTTGAGGACCTCAGTTTTTTGGATTCTCACGGTTGCACATGTATCTTCTACCATTTCTCTAGCTACCCTGTCGCTTCATTTAATGGCCAGACTACAGGATATTGGCCTAACTTCAACCACCGCTAGTTATATAGAATTGACATCTTCCGTAGTTGCATTACCTAGTCTTTTTGTAGCGGGATGGTTGGGGGATAAATTATCAAAAAAATACTTAGTGGCATTTTTTTTATTTTTGCAGGGGATATCCACCATAGTATTGACCGTGGCAAATGGTTTGCCGATGGCTTTATTGTTCGCGATATTGTATGGAACGGCCTTTGGGGGACGAATACCTTTAATGACTGCAATAAGGGGCGATTATTTTGGTAGAAAAGCTTTCGCTTCCATAATGGGTTGGTCTATGCTGCCAAACGGCGTTTTAATGGCCATCGCCCCAGTATGGGCAGCATGGATGTTTGATAATTATGGTAGTTATACGGTCCCATTCATTTCCTATGCTGTAATAAATTTGGTTGGTGCTTTGGTCATGTTGCTTGTTAAAAGGCCGAATCTGTCACGCCCGACTAATTCTTTGATTTCATAAAGTGTCTTAATGCAGCAACCCAATTCTAGTGCGAAGGATGGCAATGCCTCCAGGCGAGATCTGACGCAGGGCAGCGTACCTCGAAACTTGTGGAACATGGCCTGGCCTCAAATGGCTGATAGCGCGCTTACAGTTGTGGACCAGATTGCAGATCTTTTTTGGGCTGGAAGAATGGGGTACAGGACCATAGCTGGCCTTGGGGTAGCGCAAACTTATATATTGATTTACTCCACGGCTAGGATTGGCTTGGATGCTGGCATGAGGGCCATGATATCTCGGGCTATTGGGGCAAATGATAAAGAGTATGCAAACCATGTGTTACTACAAGCCTTAACAATGACTTTTATTTGGACTTTACTGGTTGGCGGACTGGGAATCGTTTTCACAGATAAGTTATTGTCAATAGTAGGAGTGAGTGGGGCTGTGATTGAGTCGGCCACCACATACATGCAACTTCAATTCGTTGCATATTCGATGCAGAATTTCACACGGCTCACGGGGGGGGCCTTGAACGCAGCAGGCGACAGTATTAACCCATTGAAGGCCGTAACTGTAAGTCGCGGAGTTCACATACTGTTTAGCCCGTTTTTTATATTTGGGTGGTTATGGTTTCCTGATATGGGTATAGCTGGGGCAGCTGCAGCAAATATCGTAGCTCAGCTCCTCGGTATGATTATGAATTTAGTGGTTTTATTTAAAGGGAATTCAGGTTTAAAACTGTCTTTTAAATCCTACCGAGTTGATATCATTTTAATTGGGAGATTGTTTCGGGTCGGGCTGCCAGCTGCCATGACATCTATGCAGAGATCCGTTTCTCAGTTGGTCCTTTTAATTTGCGTCTCAAAATTCGGTGGTGCTCCAGTTGCAGCCTTTGCTTTGTCAAGGAGGGTTGAAAATATAGTCAACAACACCAGTAGAGGCTTAGGTCGAGCCTCAGCAGCAGTAGCAGCGCAGAATTTAGGGGCTGGGAACATCACTAAAGCTAAAAGCTCTTTGAGCTGGGCATTAGTATATTCTGCTATTTTAAGTGCTATAGCAATGACTTTATATTTATTGTTTACAGAAGAGATCGCCACAGTATTTAACGGGGACCCAAATTTTATAAGCCATATGACCACCTGGTTGTTTATACTTGCCATAGCCACTTTTCCTATGAGTTCAGTCCAAGTTTTGACACATGGGATAAGTAACACTGGAGCAACTGTTGCTCCAATGAATATAACACTGACAACTATGTGGTTAATTGAAATACCTATGGCTTTTGGGCTGGCCTTTTTAACGCCCTTGGATTCTGGAGGAGTCCCGTGGGGCATTGCTTGTGGCAATGTGGTGAGGTGTTTAGCGTTCTTTTGGTATTTTTATAAAGGAAGTTGGCTCAAACCGGGTGTAATTTAAACCAGTTACAATATTGGGTAATAACAACTTTTGTTAAGTAAGGTATTCACAAATCTGGCGAAGTTTTAAGAATATGATTTGGTATAAAGATTGGTTTTTTTACAGCATAGTTATCGTAGTATTTGGTTTGGATCAAATCTCGAAAGAGGTGATTCGTCGTCAGCTTCCCTTATACGGGTCTTGGCCAGAAGAGGGATTTTTAAGAATCGTTCACGGGCTGAACACAGGGTCTGCATTTGGGCTTTTTTCTGGTTTCACTAACCTTCTGATCATAGCATCTATAGTTGGAATTGGGGTGGTTTTGTATTATTTTCAGCAACAACAAATTACAGTCATATGGTATCGACTGAGCATAGGATTGGTAGTTGGAGGGGCTTTAGGAAATTTGGCTGATCGTTTGAAAGATGGTGCTGTAGTGGACTTCATAAGTGTAGGATGGTGGCCTGCTTTTAATGTGGCAGATTCTTCGATTAGCGTCGGAATGGTTTTATTAATTATTACCTTGCTGCTTGGAGAAAAATTTGGTTGGATCTCCGCTCCAGATAAAACTCAATCTGATGATTCATGAATGAATTAAAGTTTGTGGCCCAGCAAGATGGCATTAGATTGGACCAAATGATTTCATGCGTTATTGAAGCTTATTCTCGTTCTAGTGCAAGAGAGCTGATAAAAAAAGGCCTAGTAAAAGTGGATGGGAAGATAGGAAAACCTTCCACAAGAATAGCTGCAGGACAACAAATCACAGCTATTGTTCCTGAGTATCGAAAGACTTCTATACAGCCACAGAAAATAGAATTATCAGTGATTTACGAGGATGAATCGCTCATCGTTATTGATAAACCAGCTGGGCTTTCTGTTCACCCGGGACCTGGCCACCCTGACGGTACGTTGGTCAATGCCGTAATGGCTCTTTGTCCCGATATAATGGGGGTAGGTGAGGAAAATAGGCCAGGTATTGTACATCGACTAGACATGGATACTTCTGGAGTAATCGTTGTTGCCAAAAACGACCGAAGCCATAGATTTTTATCCGATCAGTTCAAGAATCGTACCGTTGCTAAAAAGTATGTGGCCCTGGTTCAGGGAAATATGGATCACAAAAAAGCAATAATTGATGGTCCGATAGGACGAGACCCACACGTTCGTAAGAAAATGGCAATCGTTGAAAATGGACGAGACGCTAAGACCGAATATGCTGTCACCGAAAGATTTGCACAGTTTGATTGGCTGAAGGTGAAGCCGAAAACAGGCCGGACTCATCAAATAAGGGTTCATTTGTGCTCAGTAGGCCATCCGGTAGCAGGGGACATTTTATATGGCACTAGGATTGCTGGGCTCGATAGACAGTTCTTACATGCGATAAGTATTTCTTTATCACATCCTATCAACGATATTCTGATGGAATTCAAATCACCATTACCGCAGGACCTGCTTAAATTTAAACACTCCCTAAGTTAGAATTTTGTGAGTGTTAGTATTCAAATTAATTTTTTGAAAAATAATCGAGTATTTTGAATAAATTATGGACTTTTCCAAAATAAGAGTTAGATATGCCCCAAGCCCGACAGGTGAACCTCATGTTGGAAATATAAGAACGGCTCTTTTCGACTGGCTGATAGCTCGAAACAGTTCAGGGCAATTCATAGTAAGGGTTGAAGATACAGATCAAGCGAGGAAAGTGGAAGGGACTATCGAATTACAAAAAGCCTCTCTTAAATGGTTGGGACTCGATTGGGATGAAGGACTTGGATTGGATGGTAAATACGGTCCCTATACCCAATCAGAAAGACTGACTTTATATACCGATGTGGCAGAGCGTCTCTTGCAAAACGGGAAGGCATATAAATGTATTTGTAATGCGGATAGATTATCAAAGTTGAGGAAGAAACAACTTGAAAACAAGGTGGCTTTAGTAGGATACGATGGGAACTGTAGGTCTAAAAAACTGGATGAATCTGACCTATCTGATTCTTTCGTTGTGAGGTTTAAAATGCCAGATGTGGGTATATCAGAAATGGATGATTTGGTGAGGGGCCATTTGGAATTCGATAATTCTCTTTCTGATGACTTCATAATATTGAAATCAGATGGATACCCTACGTACCACCTAGCCTCGGTTGTTGATGATCATTACATGGATATAACCCATGTGTTGAGAGGCGAGGAATGGGTGTCTAGTGTTCCACGACATATTCAGCTTTATTTGGCTCTTGGATGGGAAATGCCACTGTTTGCTCATCTACCAACTATACTTGCCCCTGATAAATCTAAGCTTAGTAAACGCCATGGGGCAACATCTGTTTTGGAATATAAGAAAGCAGGTTATTTACCAGAAGCCATGTTTAATTTTTTAAGTTTACTTGGCTGGTCTCTTGATGGGGACACTGAAATAATATCCAAAGAAGATTTGGTTAGTAAATTTGATCCCAGCCGGATAAGTTCTGCAAGCGCCATTTTTGATATAGAAAAGCTAAATTGGATGAATGGGCACTACATTCGGTCTATGAGCAGCTTGGAATTATCACAAATACTTGGAAGCTATTGGAAAGAATTCCCTCCAGAAATTTTTGATAGAAATCCAAGTTCGGGAGAAGTGGATAAAATCTCCATATTAGTTCAGGAAAGAATTAAAGTTCTTTCTGAGGCTTCCGCTTTAGTGGCTTTTATTTTCAAGAATGAAATTACCTACGACCCAAATGAACTAATACAAAAACAGATGAATGCGGATTCTACCGCTCAAATATTAGACAGAGTGGACAAGTTGGTTTCAAAAATCGACACCTTTTCCTCTAGTGCTATTGAAGTTGAATTAAGGGCGTTGGCGGATTCGATGGATGTTAAGGTTGGGACTTTGCTTGGAACCATTAGAGTTGCTACCTCAGGACAGAAGGTATCACCGCCTCTATTTGATTCATTGGAAGTGTTAGGACGCAATAGAGTTTTGGAATTATTACATGTTGCCAAATCCAAATTGGCATAATCGAATGAGCATTGACCAGCAGGGCAGTCAAAATTTATACTCGGAATTGTGATTTTGAAATCAAAAACTAGGAGAATAAACAAAAACAATGCTACGTGAGACTTTGGATTCAGATCTCAAAGATGCTATGAGAAACAAAGAGGCTTTAAAGCGGACGGTGTTACGAACAATATTTTCTGAAATACGTAACGCGGAAATTAATTCTCAGACCACTTTAGATGATGAGGGAATAATTTCTGTTCTTACTAAGCAAGTGCAACAACGCAAAGACAGTGTAGAAGCATACGTTGCTGCCAATCGACACGATCTGGTTGATAAAGAAACAGAAGAGATCAATATTATATCGGTGTATCTTCCGGATCAGCTCCCTACAGAAGAAATCGAAGAGATTATTAAAGCTGCTATATTAGAGACAGGAGCTTCAAGTTTGAGCGATATGGGAAAGGTTATGAGTTTTGTAATGCCTCAAGTTAGAGGTCGAGCCGATGGTAAAATTGTAAGTACGATCGTAACTGAAAAATTGAGAGCATTGTAAACGTTGTGAAATTTGGAGTTGTTGTTTTCCCTGGAACCTGGAGCGAGGTGGATTGCTACACCGTGTTGGATGAGGTGTTCAACGTCTCAGTTGAGTACGTTTGGCATAAAGAGACGGATCTTTCAACCTATGACTGCATCATATTACCGGGGGGATTTTCATACGGTGATTACCTAAGATGCGGGGCTATTGCTAGGTTTTCTCCTGTGATGGAATCCTTAATTAAATTTGCTCGGTCTGGGGGATTGATTTTCGGGATATGTAACGGGTTTCAAATTTTGTGTGAAGCTGGGTTGCTTCCCGGGATTTTGGTTCGTAATGACCATCTTGAGTTTCGATGCCAATGGACTGATTTAAGAATTGATAATATCTCCACACCATTTTCTGCTAGAGCAAACCCAGGGCAAGTTATTTCAGTGCCAATTTCGCATGGCGAAGGAAACTACTTTGCTCCACACGAAACCTTGAGAGAGATTGAAAACAATGGCCAGGTGATATTTCGGTATAGTGCCCCGAATGGCGATATGGACATTGTTAATAACCCAAACGGGTCTATAAATAATATCGCGGGGGTGATTAACGAGGAAGGAAACGTTCTGGGCATGATGCCCCACCCCGAACGTTGCTGTGATTCATTGCTGGGAGGAACCGACGGCAAATTGATATTCGGATCTGTAGTTGATTATCTAGGGAAGAAAACGTAGGTTGATCACCGGGATATTACTTTCCTTGATGGCGGCCTTGGGTTTCGGGCTGAGTGCAGTTTTCATAAAAGCAAGTATGTCCTCTGTGAGCGTAAAAACAGCGACAGTGATATCGCTTATTTCTTCAAGCGCAGTCACCATGGTGATAGCCCTTTCTTTGCATTATGAAGAAATTTTATCCTTAGCTCCGATGGCCTTTATTTGGTTCATTTTGGCTGGGTTAATCACTTTTTTGGGAGGCCGATTTCTTAATTTTCACGCCATTAGCGTGATGGGTGCCTCAAAAGCATCGGCAGTAGTGTCATCGACTCCGTTATTTACCGCTATATTGGCTGTGCTTTTCCTGGGAGAGACTATTGGATTCATGCTAGGGGCTGGTACCCTGATGATAGTTGTTGGGATTACGCTGGTGGTAGTGCAAGAATGAGGGTAACTGTAAAAGAAATCACTTATTATGGGTTGCTTTTCGCCGTTTGTGCAGCTTTCTTGTATGCCTTGTCGGCCCTGGTGGGAAAAAAAATTACCGATGATTTCGCATCTCCTATGGTTGCGTCAGCATTTTCGATTTTGTTTGGGTTGATCGCAACAGGGTCAGTGTTCTTCGGTACGGTGGGCAAGGAGGCTAGAAATCTGTCCGGTCGGTCTTGGATATTAATTGGACTGTCTGGATGTGCTTCTGCCTTAGGAGTCTCTGGATGATACTTGGCTCTAAATGTAACCGAGGTAGTAGTTGTAGCTCCTATAGTAGCTGTCTATCCTTTAATAACAATATTAATGGCATCGCTATTTTTACGGGGAATTGAGAAGATTACAAAACAAACTGTCGTTGGGGCGATAATTGTAATCATTGGAGTATTGTTTGTAGGGTTTGGAACTTAGTGCAGGTATAGGGATTGCAAAAATATGGCATTTGACAAGGATGTATTGGACGAGCTCGCAATATCCCCCGCTGAATACGAGCTCATTGTAAAAAGATTGGGAAGAGAGCCAAATCACCTGGAACTCGGATTGTTTGGATCTCTTTGGAGCGAGCATTGTGGGTACAAACATTCAAAACCGTTACTTAAGTTGTTTGCGTCAGATAACCCGAGACTTTTGGTAAATCCGGGAGAAGAAAATGCCGGGGTAGTTGATATTGGAGATGGGTATGCGATTGTTTTTAAAATAGAGTCTCATAACCACCCGTCTGCTATAGAACCGTACCAGGGGGCCGCCACTGGAGTAGGAGGGATAGTACGGGACATCTTTGCCATGGGCGCGAGACCTATTGCGCTGTTGAATTCACTCAGATTTGGACCTTTGTCACATGAAAGAAATAAATATCTTTTTGACGGGGTCATATCTGGTATTTCTGAGTATGGAAATTGTATAGGAGTTCCCAATATTGGAGGAGAGGTGGGTTTTGCTGAATGTTATTCTGGCAATCCATTGGTAAATGCCATGTGTATAGGGATATTAAGGGTCGATGAGCTTGTTAAAGCTACTTCCGGAAGCAGCGGAAATTTATTGATACTAGCGGGCTCTGGGACAGGGAAAGATGGTATTCATGGAGCTTCTGGCTTGGCCTCAAGGAGCTTTGAAGATGAAAGAGAATTAAGACCGACAGTCCAAGTTGGAAACCCTTTCCTTGAAAAAATACTGATTGAATCTTGTCTTGAAGTTGCTAAATCTGGAAATATTGATGGGATGCAAGATTTAGGGGCGGCTGGCCTAACTAGTGCGTCGGTGGAATGCGCTGCTAGTGGGTTAACGGGTATTGAGATTGATATTGATTTGGTTCCTCGGAGAGATGATGGAATGTCGCCATATGAGGTTATGTTGTCTGAGACCCAAGAGCGCATGTTAATTTCTGTTAAACCTGAGAATGCTGAAAGTGTGAAAGAAATATTTGATAGATGGGATATAGATAACTCGATAATAGGCAAAGTTACTACATCCAACCGAGTTCATATTGTCAGGGGGACTCAATTGTTGGCCGATCTACCGATAGGATTGCTGACAGACCCCCCGCAGTATGTTACTGATTCGATTACCCCTCCATATCTGGAACAATTACAAAACTATGATTTAAATAATATAAATGTCCCAGACATCTCTCCGAATATGGTTTTAATGAAGCTTCTGACCACTTCCAATTTAACTAGTCGTCAATCCGTGTACCAAAGGTATGATCATCAGGTTCAAACTAATACGGTGATACCACCTGGCTCCGATGGGTCGCTCATTCGCATAAAAGGAACGGAGAAAGGTATAGCAGCCTCCACTGATGGGAATGGGCGTCTTACATATCTGGATCCCTATGTAGGTGGCCAAATAGCCGTCGCTGAAGCTTGCAGGAATGTGTCCTGCACAGGGGCCGAACCTATAGCCCTTACAAATTGTCTGAATTTTGGTAATCCGGAAAAACCTGAAGTATATTTCCAACTTGAAAACTGTGTTAAGGGTATGGCAGATGCCAGTACAAAATTTTCTAGCCCAGTGATAAGCGGAAATGTGAGATTATATAATGAAACACAAGATACTCCTATATATCCCACTCCCGTTGTAGGAGCCGTGGGCCTCACTGAAAATGTCAGAAATCACGTAGATATGAGCTTTAAAAATGATGATAATGTGGTGCTATTGCTAGGATCTTCTGAGGTTGTTTGTGACGTTAGCTACCTTGCCGGAAGTGAATATCTGGAAGTTTTCCATGATTTAATTGCCGGTCAGCCGTCAATAGACTTGAAGAAGGAAATCGCAGTACAAAAATTATGTAGAAATCTTATCCAACATGATTTAGTGAAATCGGCCCACGATTGTGCAGAAGGCGGGTTAGCAGTTGCGATAGCAGAATCTTGTATAAAAGGTAAGATGGGATTCAAAGGTGAATTCGAAACTAAAGGACGATGGGATGTTCAACTTTTTGGAGAACAGCAATCTAGAATAGTGATTTCTGTTACAGAAGATAATGTTGCTGAGGTGATGCAATTGTGTCTTGACTATCAGGTCGAAGTGCTAAAATTGGGTAGCATTGGTGGCGAACGATTATATGTTCCTGGGTTGCTGGATATCTCACTTGCTGAAATTTCCGGGGCTTGGATGGTCGGGATTTAAAAAGGCCATATCTTCTTTTTTTATTTGCAGTTTCAGTAAACAGGTTTGACACGGCATATACCCAATGCTAGATTAACTGTTTGAGCATAATAACAATATTGGGACGGTGTTAAGGTTGCCAACATATGATTATAAATGTGAAAAGTGCGGCTCAGAATTTGAACTGAGGCTTCGTTTTAGTGACGCTGTGGATCAACCTTGTAATAGCTGCGACAATGTGGCGACAAGGCAATTTTCGGCGGTGCCGATAGTTTTTAAAGGTAGTGGTTGGTATGTTAATGATTACGGGAAAAAGGGTAGCTCCTCAACTAAAAACACTAACTCCTCCGAAACCCAAGGCACTACTAGTGAATCCGGCTCAGACGCGAACTCCTCTTCGTCAAAAGAGCCGAAATCAGAAACCGACACAAAATCTTCTTCCTCGGATAGCTCTGCCTCACCAGGATCTAAAACCACTTCCAAACCGGAATAATGAGGATAATCCTGCAAAGAGTTAAGTCTGCTAATGTAAAAGTTTCAGATTCCGTTGTGGGGGAAATACAAAAAGGACTTTTGGTTTTTGTCGGAATTGCCGCCGAGGATAATGACGAAGATGTTGATTACATTGTAGGTAAAACTTTAGGACTCCGCATTTTCAACAATGAGAAGGGTAAATTTGATTTGTCTGTCCAAGACATAAAAGGCGATTTACTAATAGTGAGCCAATTTACTTTATATGCGGATACCAAGAAAGGTAAGAGGCCGAGTTTTATAAGTGCTATGGAACCCAACGATGCGTTAAAACTCTTCAACATTACGGTTAGAAAATTCAAAGCATCCGGATTAAAAGTGGAGACCGGAAAATTTCAAGAGGAAATGCATGTTTCTTTGATTAATGATGGCCCTGTCACCATATTTATCGATTCAAAAAACTAGTTAAATATAGGAACTGATATTCAATCCTTGGATTAATCAATATCTAAACTCAGATCTAGATTCGGCGCTGAGTGGGTTATCGCCCCCACTGAGATTAGATTTACCCCTGTTTCTGCGACCGATCTGACAGTTTTCAAATTAATACCTCCTGAGGCTTCAGTGACAGCTTTATCCAGGCATGACTCAACAGCTTTCTTCATATCTTGAGTCGACATATTATCCAACAAAATTATGTCAGCACCTGCAGATACGGCCTCTACGGCCTGTTCCACCGTTTCAACTTCAACTTCAACTTTTATAGTATGAGAGGCATTAGATTTGGCTTTTTGTATTACTCCTGTCAGATTCAGACCCTCCAGTTTTAATGTTTTCACATGGTTGTCTTTTATTAGTATCCCGTCAGAGAGGTTTTGTCTGTGATTATGACCTCCACCCATTCTGACAGCGTACTTTTCCAAAGCCCGGAATCCTGGAGTGGTTTTCCTAGTATCAACGATCCGGGAATTGGTATGAGATATTTCATCGACATATTTAGAGGTTTCAGTAGCCACTCCGCTTAATTTTCTAAGAAAATTAAGCGCGGTTCTTTCAGCAGTCAAAATTGATGAAAGGTACCCGTTAATTTCAAGTATGCGGTCACCTTTGGTTACTTTGGACCCATCTGGGATTAATATAATGGTTTCAAGGGATGGATCCATTTTTTGGAATATCCTCACAGCGGGATTTAAACCTGCTATGACCCCTCCCTCATCTGCGACTACCGTAGCACTGCCGATAGTTTCATGTGGAATCAGGGAATCAGTGGTAGCGTCACCCATGGAGTAGTCTTCCATGATGGCTAAATCAATGAGTTTTTCAATATCGGGCGTTAATTGCATTTTGAGTATGTTTAGGATAGGGAGGATATTTTATTTTATAGATAGCATTCGATCCAATGCTATCCTCGAATATTTTCTAGTGTTTTTATCTACTGTTATTTGGTTTACCACGACGCCTTCTAGTAGCCCATCCAGAACCCAAGCTAGATAAGCAGGGTGGATCCGGTACATTGTAGAACAAGGACAGACCACCGAATCTAGGCAAAAAATATTTTTATCCGGATTTTCTGTAGCAATTCTATTTACTAAACTTATTTCAGTGCCTACCGCCCAAGTTGTTCCAGGCTTTGCTTTATTAATTATTTGCCTTATATATTCTGTTGAGCCTACATAATCTGACGACTCTACTACATCTAATGTGCATTCTGGATGTACTACGACAGAGACATTTGCATGGGATTTTTTTGCAGCATTTATTTGGTCAACCGTGAATCTAGTGTGAACTGAGCAATGGCCTTGCCATAGAATCATTTTGGAATTCTTAATAGCTTCAATCGAATTTCCACCCAATGGCTTAAAAGGATTCCAAACTATCATCTCGTTAAGTTTTACGCCTTTTGTTACAGCTGTATTTCTTCCCAAATGTTGATCTGGAAGAAATAGGATTTTCTCTCCTCTTTCAAAAGACCAATCAAAGGCAGCTGAAGCATTGGAAGATGTACAAACGATCCCACCATTTTCCCCACAGAGCGATTTTATTGCGGCGGTGGAGTTCATATAGGTCACTGGTATAACAGACCCTTCGCCAAGGGTTTCTGTGAGATCGTCCCAACAATCCATTACATCATCAATGTGCGCCATGTCAGCCATGGAACATCCAGCAGTAAGGTTGGGTAGGATGACTTTTTGTTTTTGGGTACTCAATATGTCAGCAGTTTCGGCCATGAAATGAACGCCACAAAAAATAATGTATTCTGGGCCTTCTAATTTCGCAGCATGTTGAGATAATTTGAAAGAGTCACCTCTAACATCCGCAAACTGAATTACTTCATCTCTTTGGTAATGATGACCAAGTATTACTATTTTATTACCAAGCTTCTTTTTTGCTGAGGAGATCTTCTGTTCAAGTTCTTCCGGGCTGGTTCGCATATAACTGACTGGAAGTTTTTGCCAACGAACACCGGAATTAAACTCCTGTTCTAAAGTTTTCGAGGCTAGTTCTTTGTCAGTTTGACAGAAGGCCGATTGTTCTATTTCTGTAATTGGTATCGGTTGTTTATCTATTTTAATAACCATATT
>QGNN01000019.1 GCA_003228105.1 Chloroflexota bacterium | reverse complement strand
TGTGTAGAAAATGCCAAACGCCATATCACAAAGAATTTTCCCCTCCCATAAATGATGGAGTGTGCGATAAATGTGATGGCGATTTGTTCCAACGAAATGATGATTCAGAGGTTGTTGCGAAGGAGCGGTTAAAAGTATATAAACAAGAAACTGACCCAGTTGTTGAAAGATATAGAGGAATTGGCAATATACTGGAAATAGATGGGTTTCTCCCAATACGCGTGGTTGAAAAATCTCTCAGGCAGGCATTGGGATGATTCCTCTGGCGTGTTCATTGTATAATATAGTTTCAGCTTTTTTGCTGACGGTTGGAGTAATTTAATTTATGACGGCCGAAAATGCTAACACCAAAGGGATAACTGTCAAGGCTCCCAGAGAGATTAGTTTGATGAGAGAGGCAGGGCGCATTATAGCCGAAGCCAAATCAGCGGTGAAAGATGCTTTGGCCCCAGGGGTAACTAGCGCAGAGATGGACGCTTTAGCGGAGGAGATAATAAAAAAAAGGGGAGCTATTCCTTCATTTAAGGGGTATCAACCATCCCCTCATATGCCGCCTTTTCCCGCTACGATCTGTTTCTCTTTTAACGAAGAAATTGTGCATGGCATTCCGAGTGATCGTAAGATGCAAGACGGCGATATAGTCAGTGTAGATTTTGGAGCGATAGTAGAAGGATATCATGGGGATAGCGCATTCACAGCAGGGGTAGGGCTAGTAACAAACGCAGCTCAGAAACTGATCGATGTGACCACCGAATCTTTATTTGCCGGTATAGCAAAGGCTACACCTGGGAACCGGCTGACTGACATATCTAATGCGATACAGGTTTATGCGGAAGCTGAAGGATTTTCAGTTGTCAGGGAATACGTGGGACATGGGATAGGTAGAGCCCTTCATGAAGAACCGCAAATCCCGAACTATGGAAGTCCCGGTAGAGGCCCTTTATTGCAAGAAGGTATGGTATTAGCGATTGAACCGATGCTTAATATAGGCACATGGAAAACCAAAATAATGCCGGATGGGTGGACTGTGGTAACTGAGGATGGGGAATTATCGGCCCATTCAGAACATACTGTGGCAATAACTTCTGAAGGTTCTGAGGTTTTGACATAAAAAGGGCAGGAAGACTAACGATAGGAGCTTTATGACTAAAAAGGAGAAAGAGTCAATAGAAGTAGAAGGTACCGTGCTAGAAGCACTGCCTAATGCGTCTTTTAAAGTTGAACTCGCCAATGGGCATGAAGTACTAGCCTATATATCAGGGAAGTTGAGGGTTAATTATATTCGGGTTTTGCCTGGTGATAGAGTGCTGGTTGATCTATCTCCATACGACCTAACAAGGGGCAGGATCACATATAGATTTAGATAGTTTATTAATGAAGCTGAGAAAAACGATAGTAGTACGAAATGGAGTAAGTTATGAAGGTTAGCGCTTCCGTGAAAGTTAGGTGCGCTAAGTGCCGGGTTATTCGTCGCAAAGGTCGGGTAAGGATTATCTGCGAAAATCCCAAGCATAAGCAAAGACAAGGATAAGGGTGACTGATGGCTATAATAGCAGGAGTGAACATACCAGACGCGAAACGGGTCGAGACTGCGTTGACCAGTATCTACGGGATTGGGCCAGCGGTGGCATTGGATGTAGTTAACCAGGCAGGTATTTTTGAGAATCCTCGAGTAAAAGATTTGTCAGATGAAGATTTGAATCGAGTCAGAGAAATCATAGATAAAGGACGTTTGGTGGAAGGGGATCTGAGGAGAGAGGTTAATCAAAACATACGAAGGTTGATCGACATAGGGTGTTATCGAGGAACACGCCATAGGCGAGCTCTACCAGTAAGGGGTCAAAGGACCAAAACTAATGCTAGGGCTAAAAGAGGTCGAAAAATGGCTGTTTCGAGGAAACATTCTACAACTAAGTAAACGAAATTTCTTAACGGCATTGGTAACCTAAGGAGTTAAAAATGGCTAGACGGCCGAGGACAAGAAAAAAGGATAGGGGACCTGTACCTTTGGGTAGAGCGTACATTCAATCCACCTTCAATAATACGATAGTAACTCTGACTGACCCTACTGGTAACCCGGTTGCCTGGGGAAGTGCAGGAACGGCAGGATTTCGAGGCTCTCGTAAATCAACAGCTTTTGCTGCCCAAAGGGCTGGAGAAGATGCCGCAAAGAAGGCTAAGGACGAAGGGGTAAGACAGGTAGATGTTTTTGTAAGGGGACCAGGAGCTGGAAGAGAGGCTGCGATTAGAGCCATACAGGGGGCCGGCATAGTTGTTAGTAGCATAAAGGATGTCACTCCCGTTCCCCATAACGGATGTCGTCCTCCCAAGAGAAGAAGGGTTTAGGAAATATTTCCTACTTACCAAATATGAAATTAGTAGAAAAAAACAGAGTGTAAACATATGGCGAGATACACAGGACCGATTCAGAAAAAACTCAGATCCTTGGGTCTAGATAATTATGGGGCCTATAAAGTTAGGAAAGAGAATAAATCTAACCAAGGGTTCACACGCCGAAGACGTGTTTCTGCATACGGACTGCAGTTGAAAGAAAAGCAAAAAGCTAGATTTTTATATGGAATCATGGAAAAACAGTTCAAGAATTACTATGAAAAGGCCTTAGATATGGACGGGATAACTGGCGATAATCTCATGGTGTTACTTGAGAAGCGTCTAGATAATGCTTTGTATAGGACTGGTATGTTCTTTTCAAGAAAACAGTCAAGGCAAGCCGTCAACCATGGTCATTTTATGGTAAACGGGGCTAAAGTAGATATCCCTTCTTATCAGATAAGGCAAGGAGACGAAATTTCTTGGGGACCAAAGGGGCAGAAAACAGAATTGTTTGAGATAGCAAAAAGTAATTGTAAATCTATCCAGAGTCCTCATTGGATCAATCTAGATCAAGATAAAATGACTGCTTCAATAGTTACTGAACCCGGTGCGGAGGATGGTGAAATAGTCATTGATACAGTTCAGATTGTGGAATATTACTCAAAGTAAATAGAGGAGGTTATTTAAATGGTAACGGATTATACTGCTATGTCGATCTTGGATGCTCCCGAAGAGGAAGAGGAGGTTGTTGTTGCCAATCCACGTATATCAGTGGCGGAAGCATCAGAAACGTATGGGAAATTTGTAATTGGCCCTTTAGATCCTGGCTACGGTGTAACTTTAGGGAATCCATTAAGGAGAGTTTTATACAATTCTTTATCTGGCGTCGCTATTACATGGGTAAAAATCGAGGGTACTTTGCATGAGTATTCAAACATTGACAACGTTAAGGAAGAGGTTTCAGAGATATTGCTCAATGTAAAGAACTTGAGGCTACGGACTGAATCAGAATCTGTGGGACAGCTTAGATTAGCGACCAGAGGAGAAGGGAAAATTACTGCTGGCGATATTACGCCTTCTTCAGAAATTACTATAGTAAATACTGATCAGCATATTGCCACCTTAGACTCTCCCGACGCAGAGCTTAATATGGTTTTGAATGTTGATTATGGAAAAGGCTATAAGGTAGCCGATAGTAGCGAAGGACATCCTATAGGGGTAATTCCTATAGATGCTGTATTTACGCCGGTTAGAAAGGTTAATTACACCATAAATCAGACTAGAGTAGGCCAGAGGACAGATTTCGAAGAACTTCACTTTGAGGTATGGACAGATGGGTCAAAATATCCTGTGGAGGCAGTTATAGAAGCTGCAAATATATTGGTAAATCAGTTTTTCCTTTTCACTAAGGCGGAAGATGCCCAGGAAGGCTCTGACGGAGTATCAATGGACATACCGGCAGAGCATTACAACATGACAGTCGAGGAGTTAGAACTTTCATCTAGAACTTTGAACTGCCTTAAGCGTGCCGCCCTTAATAGGGTTGGCGAAGTTATGGAAAAGTCAAAGAGTGAATTGTTGGAGATAAGGAATTTCGGAGAAAAGTCCTACAGGGAACTTTATGAAAAGTTTAGAGAACTGGAAATACTCCCAGATAATCTAGATCCAGAACTGAATGCTGGACAGGAAGAACAAATCGCAGAAACCAATCCTGAAATCGAAGTTGATGAAGGATAGGAATAGGAGATATTAATTGTGAGACATCAACTTTCAGGAAGAAAATTAGGTAGACCTACTGGACATAGGCTTCTCATGCTTAGGAACATGGCGACTGACCTGTTACGAAATGAGAGGATGAAAACTACTGATTCCAAGGCTAAAGAAGTCAGAAAGATGGCTGAGAAAATTATAACCTT
Organism: Chloroflexota bacterium; assembly: GCA_003228105.1. GTDB lineage: Bacteria > Chloroflexota > Dehalococcoidia > Lucifugimonadales > UBA826 > UBA11996. The sequence continues at coordinate 29,448 of QGNN01000019.1, read as the reverse complement.
GGGTAAGAAAGGTAGCCTACACCATAGGAGACAAGCGGCAGGTTTGCTCACAGACGAAGCTGTCGTGAAAAAAGTATTTGATGAGCTTGGGGACCGCTATCAAGATCGGACTGGTGGTTATACCAGAATAACTAAGTTGGGCCCGAGGAAAGGGGATGCCTCTGAAATGGCTATTTTAGAGCTGGTTGAATAGATACAAGAAAATTTCCAAGTAAATATGAGGCTGGCGCTTACAATTGAGTATCAAGGAACCAGATACCATGGATTTCAATATCAAACTAACGCAAGCAGTGTACAGGAGGAATTAGAAAACTCAATAGAAAGGCTCACTGGTAGAAAAACAAGAATTGCCGCGGCTGGTAGAACAGATGCGGGAGTTCATGCTAGAAACCAAGTCGCAACATTCGACACAAACTCCGATTTCGAAACAAACCGGATAGCCAAAGGAATGAATCATTATCTTCCAAAGGACATTGTTGTCAAAAAAGTTGTTCGAGTAGGAAAGAATTTCAATCCTAGGAGAGACGCGAAATCAAGGGTTTACAGATATTCGATTTTTAATTCGAATTTCCATTCACCTTTGAAGAGACTATACACACATTGTGTCATTGGCAATCTTGATAGAGACCTCATGTGTGATGGGGCTAAATTGTTCCTCGGAGAACATGACTTTAGTAAATTTACCGGTAAGGTGGAAAATAACAAAACTACTGTTAGGATGATTTACCGATCGGAATGGATTTATGAGCATGAAACGCTCACCTACGAAGTTGAAGGAAATGCTTTTCTTCATCACCAGGTAAGGCGCATGGTAGGAAGTTTGGTGGATTTGGGTAGGGGAAACTTAAAATTGCAGGATGTACAAGATCTGATTAATGGTGAAGGTTCTGCTAGGAGTAATACAATGCCTGCAAAGGGTTTGTGTCTTGAAAAAATAATTTATGAGAACTATTGTGATTTAATTCCTGTGAATTGAGGGGTATAACTATGGCGATAAAACAAAAAATGGAACAACCGAATATAAGTGAATTGAAACCGGGTTGGCATGTGGTTGACGCGGAAGGTAAAACACTAGGTAGGATAAGCTCAGAAATTGCAATCATTCTGCAGGGTAAACATAAACCTGGATATGTCCCGTATTTGAATACAGGCGACTATGTGGTTGTAGTAAATGCGGAAAAAATTCATGTCACAGGAAAAAAAATAGAGCAAAAGAAATACTACCGACATAGTGGATACCATGGTGGTTTAACGGAAAGAACTTTAAAGCAAATGCTGGATAAACACCCTGATCGTGTTATTAGGCAGTCCGTGAAAGGGATGCTGCCCAAAAACATACCGGGAAGGAGAATGTTGGGTAGATTGAAAGTTTATTCGGGAAATGAACACCCCCATCAGGCCCAAATAAAAATAAACTCTGCTGAGTAACAAAGGGTTAATTGCCTCATTCGGAAAGGAGAAAACATTGGTTGAACAACAGTACACATATGCAGTTGGTAGAAGAAAAACTTCAGTGGCGTAGGTTAGGCTATATCAGGATGCCGGCCCTGTTGTTGTGGAAGATAAATTAATAGAAGACGCTTTTCCTTTTAGTACATGGCAGCAAATAATCAATGAGCCTTTCACTGTAACAAACACCCAAGGAAAATATAGGGTTGTCGCCAAGGTAAAAGGTGGTGGAATTAGTGGACGGGCCGGAGCCATAAGACACGGCATATCAAGGGCTCTTGCTGAAATTGACAATGGCAGATACAGAGACGAACTAAAAAAAGCAGGATTACTTACCAGAGATTCACGTGTGAAAGAACGTAAAAAACCTGGCCTTAAGGGAGCACGAAAGGCCAAACAGTACACCAAGCGGTAACTTAAGCTGTAACTTGAGTTTCCCGGTGCTATCGAGATAGGTGTGGAGATTGGCAAATTCGAGAGCCATAACGTCAGCTGTTTTTAATACCTCTAGATTATCCATGGCAATGGAAAACTATCTTTTGTCTATTATTCGTCTTGAGGAACAACACACCAAAGTTTCCATTGCCCAATTGTCTGAGCATTTTAAAACTTTGCCCCCAGGTGAAGGGTTAGGTACATCACTTCCTTCAGTCAGCGCAATGATCAGGCGTATGTCCAGAGAAAAATTGGTTGGTATCTCCACAGAGAAAGAGATTGTTTTAACCAAAAATGGCCGTCAGTATGCGGAAGTTATTTTACGAAGACACCGGCTAGCTGAAAGGCTTTTGGTAGATGTTTTGAATATTGACCTTGAGTTTGCTCACATCGAGGCACATAGATTAGAACACACGATGTCTCCATACCTAGAACAGAAGGTTATAGACTTACTAGAAAACCCTCAGACTTGTCCCTTTGGACATCCGATACCAGGGAGTGGCTATACCATTCCAGCTAATGCCATAACGTTAGATAAGTGTAGGCCTGGCAACAAATATGTTTTGGATAGGGTTCCTGAGGATAATCAAGACTTGTTAGCGTATTTTGTTGAAAAGGGATTTATTCCAGAGGCTTCCATTAGGATAATCGACTCATCTGTGCCAAGGGGGATCGTAACCCTAAAATGCAATCACGATGAACTTGTTTTTAGTACTGTAGTGGCTCAACTTATATGGGTTAGACCCTGAGAAGTAAAAAGTTTTGAAAATCGTCTCATCTCAACAAATGCGGGATCTTGAAGCTAGGAGTGAAACACTCGGAATATCCACCAATGAATTGATGAATAACGCTGGGTTCTCAATAGCGAGCCATATAGCAAAAAATATGGGGCCGCTGAAAGGGTTGAAAGTAGTTTCGCTGGTGGGGACAGGAAACAACGGATCTGATTGTTTAATAGCTAGTGGCCACTTAGCTAAGTGGGGAGCTTCAGTTACTGCTGTGATTCTCAAACCACGTTCGGAACCTGACTTAAGGCGTCAGGAAACTTTGAGGATGGGAATTTCATTAATAGATATAAGTGAAGTAAAAGAAAATTATTCTTTTTTCTCTGTTCATTCGCTTTTAAGAAATGCCCACATAATAGTCGATGGCATTTTAGGTATTGGTACCAGCTTACCAATTCGGGACCCCTTTAAAACGGTTCTTTCTGATATTAGGGCCTTAAATGAAAAAAAAGCGAAGGTTTTTTCTATAGATGTTCCATCTGGTGTAGATTCTGACACCTCTGCAGTGGATTCATCGGCTTTTAAACCAGATGTGACGCTTGCGCTTGGCCATTTAAAACCTTGTCATGTTAATCAGCCCGCTGCAGATTTTTGTGGGGAAATAATAATTTGTGATATTGGTTTGCCAAATCATTTAAGCGTTGAGATAAATACCGCATTGCTGTGCGATGAATATGTAAGACTGATTTTGCCAGGCCGATCGACTTCGTCCCACAAAGGTAGTTATGGAAAAGCGATGGTAGTAGGTGGGTCAGATAACTACATTGGTGCCCCGGTTCTTGCAGCCTCCTCAGCTATGAAGACAGGACTTGGGCTAGTGACTATCGCAACCTTTGAGCATTTGGTAAATCCTATGGCTAATATGTTTCCTGAAGCTACCTTTTTGAGTCTTAAAGAGGACGGAATGGATATAAGATCCGGCCAATATATGGCAAGGCAAATTTTTGAAGCAGTTGAAGACTATAAAGTTTTATTAATTGGATGTGGGTTTGGAACCTCCCGAACAACATATAGGATTTTTCGAAATCTAGTTCTGTCTGATATTAAACTTCCGCAGCTTGTTTTAGATGCTGATGGTTTGAATATGCTTTCTAAGATTTCGAACTGGTGGGGTAAGATACCTTTTAACACCATATTAACCCCACATCCTAAGGAAATGTCACGTTTAACTAGGTTGCCAGTGTCAGAAATACAGTCGGATCGTCTAAATGTTGCAAAAACATTTTCAAAGCAATGGGGAGTTATTGTAGTTTTAAAAGGTGCCAATACTGTGATATGTGATCCAAATGGTTCTTCAACAATAAGTCCTTTTGCAAATCCTATTTTATCTTCTGCTGGCACCGGCGACGTATTGGCGGGTTTGATTGCAGGCTTCGTTGGACAAGGCAGTAGCCCTTTGGAAGCTTCTTCTTTGGGAGTTTACACGCATGGTAAAACCGCTGAATCAATTTCACTTCAGATTGGATCTTCAGGGTTACTTGCAACTGAATTGGCGAATAATGTGCCATTTACGATCAAACATTTGAGGGATTAGAAATACTTTGGTTCAGCTTAAAGGTAATGATAGATCGGCTTTTGTGGCATCAATGTTTGGAAGAATTTCACGCCGATATGATCTGCTAAATACCCTCATGACTGTTGGATTGCATTACATGTGGAGAAAAAAAGCGGCGAAATTAGCTACGGCTCATGTCTCGGGGGATATTTTAGATGTAGCTTCTGGTACTGGTGATTTTGCCTTTGGCTTACTTAAACATCCCAATGTCAACATTGTTGTTGGACTGGATTTTTCTCCTGAAATGTTAGATCTGGCAATAAGAAAAAGTGTTAGATTGGGGTTAGATGGTAGATTTATTCCTGTGATAGGCGATGCACATATTTTGCCGTTTCCGAATGAAAGGTTTGCTAGTGCCACGGTTGGCTTTGGAGTACGAAATTTTTCTGACCTGCCGAAGGCGCTGGCAGATATCGTAAGAGTAACTAGGCGGGGTGGCAAAGTTACTGTGTTGGAAATTGTTAAGCCTCAAGGTAGATTGGCATCTGTTTTATTTTTGCGTTATTTCAGGTGGGTGACCCCTAAGCTGGGAAGAATTTTCGCTGGGGATTACGAAGCTTATAAATATCTTCCAGAATCTGTTCAGAATTTTATGTCAGCTACGCAGCTTTCTGAAATTCTAGAAGGCGCAGGATTGCGAAACTTAGTTGTCGATACTAAAGGGATGGGGTCAATCGCTATAATTTCAGGGAAACGACCTTAATTCAAGGTCTTACATCCAAGATTATTTCTGTTACCAAGGGAGATTTTTCAGAAATATAGGTTACTGTTACTACATCACCTACATCATAACCCCAAAGAAGAGGCAAGAATTTTGACATAGTTGGAGTTGGGGTTCCGTTAATTGCGGTAATGACATCCCCTACCTTAAGTTTTCCATTATCTGCGGGACCATTCGGTGATATTTGGGTAACGAATATACCTTCTGCTACACCTAAGTCATATCTTTTTGAAATTGTACTGGTCGTATTCATACCACGAAGTCCTATTAATGGCCGAGTAACCTTTCCTTCTTTTATGAGACTATTGATCACTGGCTGTGCAACCGAAGAAGATACTGAAAACCCTATTCCTTGTGCACCACTATAGACAGCCGTGTTTATACCAATGACTTCTCCCTCGTCGTTGACCAAAGGGCCACCACTGTTACCTTGATTGATAGCAGCGTCAGTTTGAATCATGTCGTATAAATCTCCTCTTTCAGTCTGAACTGTTCTTCCGACACCGCTTATAATGCCGAATGTCACGCTTGGCCCACCCCTTAAACCTAATGCGTTTCCAATCGTAAATACCCAATCCCCGGGCCTAAGTGCACGAGATTCCCCAAATTTAATTGTAGAAAGATTGTCCGCCTCTATTTTTATGACAGCGAGATCAGTTAATACATCAAGGCCTACTATTTCAGCTGAATAATTTCTGCCATCTGATATAGATACTTCTATATCAGATGTATTTTGTATCACATGATAATTGGTAACAATATACCCATCATTACTGATGATTATTCCGGTTCCAGATCCTTCATCAGTAAAATCAAAGAAGCGGCCCCTTGAAACTATGTCTACAGATATGGATACAACAGATTGTTGAACATTTTCAACTAAATCAGCTAGGGGGAACAAATGTTGCGTAACGAGGGGACTTTTATCTAAATGAGCATTTCCAAGTGTTATTTTTTGAGTAAAGTCATTTGAATTAATGACAGGAGAGCGAGCCTCATCATTAGAACAAGCATAAGTTGCCAAAATGGCAATTACCAAGAAAAAAGAACGAATGTTTTTAAAATTTAATTGAACGAACAATCAAATTACTCCTTTTTTTTAAAGCCAGGAACATTCTATCTAATTTGCTTTTTCCATCTTCTTTAGCGCCATATTTATGAAACATCGATGTAAGCTGTGCTCCAAAAAGTAATATGATAGCGGAGATATAAAGCCATGCCTGTAAGGCTAAAAGTGCTCCCACTGATCCATAAACTGCGTTGTAAAGGGAGAATGTACTCACCACCCATATGAAACACCACTGCCCGGCAATAAACCCGAAAGTGGCAATAAGGGCCCCGGGTATCACATACTGAATTCTTACTTTTTCATTTGGCATCCATGCATAAAGTATCAGTATAGATATGAACGCCAATATTGGTGAAATTAATTGGGCTACTAATCCAAGGATAAAATCTATTTGTAAATCTCCGTCTGGGTCAAAGTATTCGAAAAGATCTGTTACAACGGAGATGACCGGAGCAGTCAAAAGGATTATCAACACCAGTATGCCTGCACCAAAAACTAAGCCTATATCTATTAACCTTTCCTTGAGGAAAGGTCTGGGACGTTTTACTCCCCAGGCTGTATTGATCCCTTTTCTAATAGCCCCAAAAGCAGCAGACGAAGCCCATATCAATCCAAGAAAACTGACGATGCCGGTGACAGTACGACCTTTCACGATACCTTCCATGGTCGAACCGATTAATTCACTTGAAACAGGTAGAACTTCCGCCATTTGGATAGCTAGCTCGGTTCTGTCACTGTCTGGGCCAATGATGAATGCCATTACAGACACTACAGCCAAACCCAGTGGAAACAATGAAAACAAAGCGTAAAAAGAAATAGCTGCCGCCATAAAAACACAATTTTTAGATAGAAAATCAGTAACGGCTTCATAAAGGAAATTTATGATGCTATTCAGAGACATCGATATAATCCTTAATTGTTTTGGCCGGAGAAAAATTCTCTCAATGCCTTTACCGTTCCTTCACGATTTTCACTATGAAGACCGTGCCCGGCACCAGATATTTCTTTAACAATACCTTTATTAGAAGGTATCTTAGAGGCTATTTCATTGGCTTGCTTAAGATCTAGCACAGCAGAAGTTTCACCTCTGATAATCATCGTGTTGCAGGATATTCTGGGTACACAGTCCCACAGGAATTCTCCTTCTTTAAGGGCCGTTCTACCTAGAAGCCACTTCATCTCTGGGTCGGTTTTCGGTATGAGTATTCCATCCCAATTTGTGCGATAGGTGTATTTAACAATTTGCCATAATTGGCCGTCGTTTAAAGTTGGATCGGACTCCTTATGCCAATCAAATGCTTGTTCAGGTGTGAAAAATCCTCTTGGTTTTTCTTTTGTACCTGTTGCCATTCTTTGATTAGCTGTAGCTTTACCAGAAGGCGAAGGGTCCGGCATTGGCCCATAATCCCCCAATGCTAGGTGTGAAATAAAATCCCCGTAATATGCTCCCAAAGCTATGCCTATTCGGGATCCTTGGGAATGGCCGTAATAATCAAATGGGTATAGACCGGTGACTTTGGCAAATGCGGCTACGTCGGAAGCGAAATTTTGAACCGAGTAACCCCCTTTGCTCCAATCGCTATCGCCACAACCCCGAGCATCTATGGCTACAACGTGCCATTTGTCTGAAAATTCAGAGGATATTTCATCGAAAAGATGTGAATGACCACCAATACCATGCATCAATATGAGAGGTTTTTTTGTTTTGTCACCACCCCAGTCAAGATAATGAATGTTGAGATCATTTGCAACTACCCATTTGTCTTCAGGATAAAAATGGCTCATGGATAACACCCCTTATTTAAACTTGTTCAACGTTCATTGAAAGTGCTGAACTTATTCTATCAATAATGGGAACGTAACCTTACTTTTTATATGTACTGCTCTTGTAGAATTAAAGAATTGAATAAACATCGGGTTTCTATAGGCACTAAATTTGAAGACTGCTGATTTTGACTACAAACTTCCACAAGAATTAATTGCTCAATCTCCATCAGAACCAAGAGATCATTCACGCCTCATGATACTAGATCGAAAAAACGGCCGCATTAAGCATCGTAAATTCTATGATATTTCTGAATATTTAAATCCTGGGGATGTGTTGGTATTTAATGATAGTAGGGTCATACCAGCAAGGATGTATGGATTAACAATGGATAGAAGAAGCCGAATCGAACTACTGTTGCTTTCTCAGATCAGCGCTAATGTTTGGAAGACTTTGGTTAAACCGGGACGAAGAATGAAAAAAGGGGCAAAATTCCTAATAAACGGAACTGAGGGTAAACAATTAATTGGGAGAATTCGAGAGCAACATCTTGATGGCAGCCGAGAAGTTGAGTTTGAATCTGAGTTAAACTTCGAGTATTTTGGGTCGCTGCCTCTCCCTCCATACATACATGAAACAACAGCACCTGCTGGCCGATACCAGACTGTATACGCTCAAAAAGAAGGAAGTATCGCAGCTCCGACTGCTGGTCTTCATTTCACAAAAAAATTACTTAAACGGATATCTTCAAAAGGAGTGTCCCTAGAATTTGTAACCCTTCATGTCGGTTGGGATTCCTTCCGGCCGCTGAAGACCAATGATCCTTCAGAGCATAAAATGCATTCAGAATACTGGGAACTTACCCGAGACGTGTGCGACAGAATAAACCTGGCGAAAAGTGAAGGAAGAAGGGTTATATCTGTAGGGACCACCGCGGTACGGCTTCTAGAAAATGCTGCCAGAATCAATTTATCCCCCACTTTAAGTCCAGGTTCTGGATGGGCTGACATTTATATTAAACCAGGATATCAATTCCGTGTTGTGGATAGTTTGATCACAAATTTCCACTTGCCTAAATCTACTTTGCTAATGTTAACTAGCGCCCTTGCCGGTAGGGATAATGTTTTAAAGGCCTATAAAGAAGCGATCCAGAACCGATATAGGTTTTATAGCTTTGGTGATGCAATGTTCATAGTTTAAACTTTAAAAGGGAAGTGTATAATCCGCGTTACTATGCCGTTATTGAATCGTGTGAGGTTTTCCTAATGTATTCTCCAGGTAAAGACATATTAGAATCTCTAGGGCTCAGTCCCATTATATCTGCTACTGGTACAGTGACTGCTTATGGTGGTAGTAGGCTTAGACCGGAAGTGATGGATGCCATGAATCGGGCATCTAACACTATGGTGAATATGGATGAACTTAATCTAGCTGTTGGTAAGCAAATAGCAGCAGCCACCGGGGCAGAGGCCGGAATGGTCACCAGTGGCGCAGCTGGAGGCCTCATTCTGCAGGCAGCAGCGGTAGTTGCTGGTAATGATCCTATTAGAATGAAAAAATTACCGGACACAAATGGGATGAAAAATGAAATTATAATACATAGAAGCCATAGATTTCCTTATGACCAATGTTACCTGTCCGTGGGGGCCAAATTTGTAGAAATTGGGGATGGTCGCAGGTGCCAACCATGGGAGTTGGAAGGTGCATTCACCGAAAACACAGCTGCTGTTGCATATTTGTTTTCACCGTTTATAACCAGAAGAGCCTTGCCTTTTGAATATGTATGCGAAGTAGCTCATTCTAAAGGAATACCTGTTATTGTAGACGCCGCTTCGTACTTACCCCCTAGAGCTAACATTACCCGCTTCATAAAAGAAGGGGCTGATATGGTTATTTATAGCGGTGGCAAGGGAATAAAAGGTCCGCAAGGTACCGGTGTGCTGTGTGGTAGGTCAGATCTCATTGAGGCTGCATATGCCAACGCGAGCCCCCATCAATTTATAGGCAGAGGTTTGAAGGTTGCAAAAGAGGAAATTATCGGTATATCAAAAGCATTAGAAATATTTTTATCCGAAGATGAGGGAGAAGAGAACAAAAGATACCAGCAAATGTGTGATCAAATCGTGGATGCTTTAATAGAAATTCCGGGTGTCGGGTTGCAGACCAAATGCGATCCATATGATTATCTAATACCTACGGCTTTAATCACATTTGACCTTGATAGAAATGGGTTGTCACGAGATCAGGTTTGGGAACAGATGGTAGCAGGAGACCCACCTATATATCTCAGTAATTTTGGTACACCAGATGAATTGGCTGTTGATCCCTTCAACATTGCCGATTCAGAACTGGAAATGGTTATTGCTAGATTACGGGAATTACTGATTCAAAAATAATTTCATCTTGGGATGACGGAGGTAGATTAGAAAAACATGTTAGATCGATTTAAAGTTCCCCAAGAAGATATCATCAAAGTAGACCATGAATCCCTACAGGAAACGGTCACTCAAATTTTTGAAAAGATGGGAGTCGTGCCAGAAGATGCGAAGGAGGGCGCTAGTGTGCTTGTGTCCACAGATCTTCGAGGAGTGGAAACGCACGGAGTATCTAACATGCTTCGGAGTTATGTAGAGAGATACAATGCAGGAGATTTGAACCCTCGTCCAGACTGGAAGATTGAACGAGAGACCCAAGGTACTGCAACCATCGATGCGGATAGTGGTTTGGCGGTTATATTGGGCCCTAAAGCAATGAGGATTGCCATTGAGAAAGCTACAACTGTTGGGATAGGCGTTGTGACGATGCACAACGCTGGGCATTCCGGCGCAATTGGTCATCACGCAATGCTAGCTGCTAAAGAAGATATGATAGGGATGACTGCCACAGCTGGGGGGATGAGTGTACTTCCGACGTTTGGTGCAGAGCCTAGATTGGGTACTAATCCAATAGCGATAGCAGCCCCTGCAAGGAACAATCCGCCATTTCTTTTTGATGCTGCTACCTCCGCTATAGCAGGTAATAAACTAGGGCTTGCGGCTCGTGTCGGGGCCAACCTACTTCCTAATTGGATTTCACAGATTGATGGGTCTCCTATAGGGGACGAAGTTCCAATGCCGGACCGTGGGGATTTTTATCAGCTGCCTTTGGGAGGGACAAGAGAACAGGGTTCCCACAAAGGTTATGGTTTTGGTTTGATGTCGGAAATATTAGCTACGGGATTAAGTGGGGCTATAAGTGCTATGGTCATGGGCTCGGGTAAAACTAGCAGGACCGGGGGAACAAGTTGCCACTATTTTTGTGCATACAATATAGAGGCATTTACCGATGTTGAATTGTTCAAAGATAACATGGATAAAATGCTTCAGGTTTTGAAGGATACGCCACCTGCTCCCGGACAGGATAGGGTTATGTACCCTGGGCTTTCTGAATATGAAGAAGAAGAAGATAGAAAAGCAAATGGTATCCCTCTGCACTCTGAAGTTGTGGAGTGGTTTACAGACATAACCAGTGAACTATCTGTACCTATGGTTAAAATATTGTAAACGATAGAATTTCCTTGTGATTTCTTTATCTATCGACTTGAAACCGCCAGGCCAGTTTAATCGCCTCGTTGGCCTAGAAATCGATAATAAATACAGAAAGTATCAGAATATGAAGAACCAGATGCAACCGCAGTTCAACTTATAAGGGTCTTTCTTATGAGTATAGTGCCAGGCTAGCTCAGCTTTTTCTGGTGAATTCTGGATATATTCCGTGTGTTTCTGGCTTTTTCAAGCCCAGATGCTCTGCAGAAGAGAGTTATTGGAATTGAATGTTTCGTCAACATAATACTAATATCAATTATGTTAGCAAACACCCTATTAATGTAGGACCGGCCAATAACGAGCATCTCACATCCAAGTTTGTAGCTGGGGACTTACATATATATTCATTTAATGGTAATAATTGATATCGGGGTTCACACATTCCAAGGAGATTTCAAGTGGACAGTGAAAAAATCCTTATTATTGAGGATGAAGAAAATATTTTAGAGGCCGTTAAATACACCTTAACTCAAGAAAATTTTGATGTATTTACTGCTATCGATGGAGAAGAAGGATTAACAAAAGCCTTAGAAATTCGGCCTGATTTGGTGTTGCTGGATGTTATGTTGCCCAAAATGGATGGATTTGAAGTGTGTAGGATTCTTCGGAAAAATCTAGATATGCCAGTTTTTATGATTTCGGCCAAATCTGAGGAGATCGATCGAGTGGTGGGCCTGGAGATAGGGGCAGATGATTATATAACCAAACCTTTTAGTATGAGAGAGTTGGTAGCGCGGGTTAGAAATGTCCTTAGACGAGCTTCTTCACAGACCAAAGTAAATGATTTGGAAGTAATAAAATGCGGGGAACTGGAAATTCATCTAACAAGCCATAAGGCTACGGTTAGAGGTGAAGAGATTTCTATGAAACCTAAGGAATTCGATCTGCTTTATTTTTTGGCTTCGAACACGGGCAGGGCTTTTACAAGAGACCAGATCTTAAAAAGACTATGGGGTCATGAATACATTGGAGATGTGAGAACGGTGGATGTTCATGTGCGCTGGATTCGAGAAAAGATTGAGACAAATCCTAGTCGACCCGAAAAATTGATAACTATTCGCGGAGTAGGTTACCGATTCGACGGATGATTGATGGGTGGGACAATTGGGTTAATATGTTGCTGAAAATATCCAACCTATATCTTTTGAGAAACATTGTGATTCTAGTGCTGGTTATTTTGATATTGATTGCAATTCTGTTTTTCATTGCCCAATATTTTCCTGATTTAGCCAATTTGTTTGTTCTTATATTTGGCATACTCCTTATATCCGTAATCTCATCGGTGGTTTTGAATGTTATGTTAGTTCATCAATCTAAATCTTCCGTGAAGGAAGTCCGGTCCAGTATTTCGGGTATTCTTGGTAGCTATCCCGAATATCCCGTGTCAACTTCGGAATCAAATTCTATCGATGAATTAACTGGCGTGCTGGATGAATTTTCATTGGTTATGTCGGAAAAATTCAACTCTTTGTCATCAGAGAAAAACACTCTTTCCGCTCTATTGGATACTATGGGTGATGGAGTAATTGTTACTGACGAAGATAGTGTAATAACTTTATTTAATAGGACCGCCCAAGGTATTTTTAATTTGGAGTATTCGAATTGCATCGGATTGAGGGTGGCAGAAGTAATCAGAGATTTCCAGATAATTCAACTACATTCCAATTGTTCTATTCACCGCGAGGTTAGGCAGGCAGAGATAGAGATCCCTGAAATAAGGCGATATCTTAGCGTTACAGCAACTCCACTAGGGGATCAATCTGATGAGGGCGTTTTAATGAACATACATGACCTTACCAATATCAGGCTACTGGAAAACACAAGGAAAGAATTTGTTAGTAACGTATCACACGAATTAAGGAGCCCTTTGGCATCAGTTAAAGCCTTGGTGGGGACTTTACGAGGAGGTGCTTTACAGGATTCAAAAGTCGCTTCAGATTTTGTGGAAAGAATTGATAGAGATGTTGATCGAATGACCTTGCTCGTGGCTGACTTACTAGAATTATCCCGTTTGGAAAGCGGACGTGAGGAATGGGTAAAGGAGACCTTACAAATTCAGGATGTGATTCGGGAATCAATTTCAATAGTTATAAATCAAATTGGACAAGATTTACCGATTCAATCAATAGCGGATCCTGAATTAAAGGTGATTGGGAATGAGGAAAAAATCACGCAAATTTTGGTTAATTTACTAGAAAATGCCGTTAAATTTACCCCTTCTAATGGGAATGTGACCATAAATGCGAGAGAAAAAGGGGTATTTCTTGAAGTATCGGTGCGAGATACCGGGATAGGTATTGCACCGGAGCATTTACCCCATCTTTTTGAGCGTTTCTATAAGGTTGATAGATCTCGAAGGGCGGAAGGAACCGGGTTAGGATTAGCGATAGTGAAACATATAGTCCAAGCCCATGGAGGAGAAGCGTATGCGGATAGTATTGAAGGTGAAGGAAGCACCTTTTACTTCACCTTACCTGTTCCTTAACTCATTGTTTCTACGAAGACAGATGGCAGTAAATTCCTTTTTCTAGGTATTACTTAAATTCTTGTTAATCCAGTGTTAATAATTTTTAGTTTCGTTTCCATTAACATTCTCTCTGGAAACATATTTTCAACCAAATTGAGCTACCAACAGTAAGGTTAGCGGATCTATTGATTTGCACTGAACATTGACGGTAATTTGGAGGATTCAAGCAATAATGACCGCATTGGTGAGAAATACGAAAAACTTATCAATATTATTTATTGTGCTAGGCATATTTATTTGTGGGTCGGTAGGTTGCGGGAATGATACTTCCAATCGTTCCGACTCACAAAAAGAATTGACTGGCACAATAGAAATAGATGGTTCCTCTACCGTTTATCCTATATCAGAGGCGGTTGCAGAAGAGTTCAATAAGCTTCATCCCAGAGTGAGAGTTAATGTGGGGGTCTCGGGAACAGGAGGTGGATTTAAGAGATTCACAGTTGGAGAGACAGATATTTCTGATGCCTCTCGACCAATTAAAGATCCCCAAGAAACTAGTGTTGCTGATGAAAATGGGATTGGCTATGTCAAAATGCGTCTTGGTACAGATGGGCTTTCCGTTACAGTTAGCCCATCCAATGATTTTGTAGAGTGTTTAACTATTAAAGAATTGAATGCAATTTGGAAACCAGATTCCAAAATTTACAATTGGAAAGACGTGAGACTTGGATTTCCAAATCTGAAAATCCGGCTTTATGGTCCAGATACTGATTCAGGAACCTTCGATTACTTCACGGAGGAAATTAACGGGGAAGCACAAGTTTCTAGACCAGATTATACTGCCAGTGCAGATGACAATGTCCTCGTCCAAGGGATATCGGGGGACAAGGGTTCTTTAGGATATTTCGGATTTGCTTATTATGCTGAGAATACTGATAAACTCAAACTGCTAAGCGTTGATAGTGGATCCGGTTGTGTTAAACCAAGCCTTCAGACAATACCTTCTGGTGAATACAGCCCTTTATCTCGCCCCTTGTTTATTTATGTCAACACGGATAGTTATAAACGCCCAGAAGTAAAAATATTCGTGGATTATTACATGGAAGTTGGCCCAGACTTAACTAACGAAGTAGGGTATGTTGCATCTAGTGAATCGACCTATGCTGATAATAAGTCTAGGTTGCCTGAGTGAGTTATAAATTTTCAGAAAGGATTGTATGTGAAAAATCATGTCTTAGGTTACATAGATACATGACTGGCTAACCAAGCGAAATCGTAACAATTGTTTGATTTTAGGAGCTTGTAACCAAGGTGGCACAAATTTTGGATTCCAGAAGAAAATTTTGGATAAGAGTTGAAGGATCCATAGTTAAATGGTTGTTCATGGCCTGTGCATCTGTATCTATCTTGACAACCATTGGTATTCTAGTAACTTTGTTATACCAGGGATATGGGTTTTTTAATGAGGTAAGCCCGTGGGAATTTCTTACAGGCACGAGGTGGACACCGATACTCAAACCAAGATCATATGGGGTATTGCCACTTGTGTCAGGAACCCTTCTAGTAACCGTCATTGCGGCTATGGTTGCACTTCCCGTTGGTCTTATGACAGCTATATTCCTCTCGGAATATGCTGCGGATAATGTTAGACGAATCATAAAGCCGATACTAGAGATACTAGCTGGTATTCCGACAGTTGTTTACGGGTATTTCGCCCTGACATTTGTTACACCACTTCTACAAAATATCTTTAATGATTTATTGGTATTTAATGCCCTAAGTGCTGGCATTGTGATGGGGGTGATGATTATACCTATGGTTTCTTCGCTTAGTGAAGATGCAATGATATCTGTACCTAGGAATTTAAGGGAGGCCGCTTATGCTTTGGGAGCAACGAGATATGAAGTGAGCCTTCGGGTTGTTGTTCCTGCGGCTCTGTCAGGAATAATAGCCGCCTTTATCATTGCTATTTCCCGGGCGATTGGTGAAACAATGCTAGTAACTATTGCGGCCGGTGCTACTCCGAGAATGGCGTTAAATCCGCTTGAGGGTGTACAGACAATGACCGCTTATATAGTCCAACTTAGTTTAGGGGAAGCACCGGTAGGATCGTTGGAGTACAACACCATATTTGCAGTGGGGCTGGTTTTGTTCTGTATGACACTTTTGATGAATTTATTGGGTTTTTGGATCGTACGAAGATTCCGAGAGGCTTATTAATATGAACGAATATAAGCCTGTGGCAGGTAGTGTCAGCCCCAACCGTAAGCGAAGAAAAATAATAGGAACTTCTGTCTATTTTGTTTTTCTCATTTCCACCCTTGTTGGCATCGTCAGTTTAGGTGTTTTGATTTTTGATGTTTTAGACAAAGGGATACCTTGGTTGAATTGGCAATTTCTTACAGATTACCCGTCGAGGAAACCTGAGGAAGCTGGTCTATATTCGGCCCTTATTGGCACAATATGGTTGATGTTTATGACCGCTTTACTGACGGTACCTATTGGGGTCGGTGCAGCTATATATCTGGAAGAATATGCTCCAAGAAATTTTTTCACTAAGGTTATTGAAATAAATGTTTCGAACCTGGCAGGAGTACCTTCTATAGTTTACGGACTCTTGGGTATGTCACTTTTTGTTTACTATTTGGGTAGTTCAGAACAATTTTTAGGTAGAACTTTGCTGGCTGGGGCACTGACCTTAGCTCTTTTGGTACTGCCTATAGTTATTATGGCTTCTAGAGAAGCTATCAGGGCAGTTCCGGACTCGTATCGCCAAGGAGCCTATGCCATGGGGGCAGATAAATGGCAGGTTATCAAAGGTGTTGTTCTTCCGTCCGCTCTGCCTGGCATTTTGACTGGCACCATTCTAGCCATGTCTCGAGCAATAGGGGAGGCGGCGCCAGTAATAGCCATTAGTGCCCTAGTTTATATGACATTTATACCTGCTCATCCAATGGAAAGATTCACAGTGTTGCCAATTCAGATTTATAACTGGGTTGCTAGACCTCAGGAAGAGTTTAGGGGTTTGGCTGCTGCGGGTATTATAGTCCTATTGGCCATATTGCTGACGATGAACGCAATTGCTGTGGTTTTGAGAAATAAATACCAAACACGGTCGGAGGAATAAATTGGGAAATAGTACTGTTTTTAATGTCAGGGGCCTAAATGTTTATTATGGAGACTTCTTGGCAGTTAAAGACGTAGATATGGATATCAAAAAAGAAAGCGTCACTGCTTTGATAGGCCCTTCAGGTTGCGGGAAAAGCACCTATTTAAGATGCTTAAATAGAATGAATGATCTGATTATTGGAGCATCTGTAAAAGGTCAAGTCTCCTTTGAAAACAGAAACATATATGACTCAAATGTGGACGCAACGGAGGTAAGATCCCGGATTGGTATGGTCTTTCAAAAACCTAACCCTTTTCCTAAGTCAATTTATCGAAATATTGCCTTTGGCCTTAAAGTCAATGGGTTCACCGGTGATATGGATGAAGCGGTAGAAAGATCATTAAAACAAGCAGCATTATGGGATGAGGTGAAGGATAGACTCAATGATAGTGCTTTTGCTCTCTCTGGTGGCCAACAGCAAAGATTATGTATTGCCCGGGCGCTTGCCATCCAACCGGAAGTAATATTAATGGATGAACCTGCTTCTGCCTTAGACCCTATAGCCACTTTGGCTATAGAAGATTTAGTGAGAGAATTAAAGGTCAATTACACAATCGTGATCGTTACCCATAATATGCAACAGGCGGCAAGAGTGTCAGATGAAACGGCCTTTTTCATGGTGGATAAAGATCGATCTGGCTATCTTGTGGAACATGACGATACACAGAAAATATTCACTAATCCTACTAATCAGAGAACTGAAGAATATATAACCGGTAGATTTAGCTAGAGGGGTGACAAATGCCAAGAGAAGATTTTGAAAACAACCTTAAAATTATCCAGGACGAGCTGATTCAGTTGTCTAGCATGGTGGAGAAGTCAGTTTTTAAATCAATTGATGCGTTACGAAATAGGGATATTAAGGCTTCTCAGCAGGTCATAGATGATGATGACGCTATTGATGAAAAACAACAGGAGATTGAAAATACTTGCATCGATTTGATTGCTTTGGAAGCTCCTATGGCAGGGGATCTGAGGGTGATTATATCGGTAATGATGATGGCGACTGAACTAGAAAGAATAGGTGATTATGCCGAAGGCATAGGAAAAATCAGTTTGGCAATGGGAGATCTACCTCCATTGAAACCACTTATAGACATACCTCGGATGGCTGATCTCTCTACCGATATGCTTAGGAGAAGCACAGAAGCATTTGTTAATAGGGACACTGCGGCGGCAACAGCCGTTCGCAAGGATGATGACATTGTAGATGATCTTTATGGTCAAGTTTATAGGGAGCTTTTAACATTTATGATGGCTGATACAAGTACTATCCAAAGAGCTACTTATCTGCTTTGGGTGGCTCACGATATTGAAAGGGTTGCCGATAGAACAACGAATATGGCTGAGCGAGTTATATGGTTGGTGACGGGTCAGAATCCTGATTAGACGAAATGTCTTGCCAAACAATTTGCTTCCTCAGTACTTTTCCTAACTTACATCCGACACTGTAGGCTACATCCTTCATGGTTGGATATTCAATAACCTCTTCTTTAATTGAAGTAACTAAACAGTCATGAATTCCGCAAGGGATGATGTGACTGAAATAGGATAAATCTGTGTGAACATTTAAAGCTAACCCGTGGGAAGTGGTTTTTTTACTTACTCTTACACCAATAGCTGCTATTTTCTTGTTTTCTACCCAAACGCCTGTCGGCATATCCTTTTCGTTTCCGATTATTCCGTAATCATCGAGACAGTCAATGATGGAAATCTTGAGCGCTCTCACATATTTTGAAGGTGAATATGCGATGCGATCTAGTTTCACTATCGGGTATACCACCAACTGTCCAGGCCCATGATATGTTACTTCTCCTCCCCGATCAGTATGTCTGATTTCAATCCCTAAATTTTTAACTATTTGTCCTTCTATTAATATATCCTCATGTTTTCCCATCCTTCCCAGAGTATAAACATGTGGATGCTCGAAAATTAGGGTTTCATCTTCTCCTCCAGCCGACACTTTCTCATGAGTTTTCTGCTGTATAATTTGCCCTGTGTCATAGCTAACCAAACCATGGTATGTAGTTAACATTCTGGCCCCGGTTTAGTAAATTAGTGTGTCCGAACCTATATTCTCTAGCAATTGTTTTACTGACATACTGAACGTACCTGCCTCGGCTCCGTCCATTATTCTGTGATCAAAAGATAAGCAAATATTCATCATAGATCTTATGGCTATGGCATCTTCTTTAATGACCGGGCGCTTAATAATTGCCTCCGTGGTCATTATGGCTGCTTGAGGATGATTTACTAATGGTCGGGACGACACTGATCCCAACGCCCCAGTATTATTTAAAGTAAATGTGCCACCTTGGACTTCAGGTAGGGTCAACTTTCCATTTTTGGCCTTGGATATTAGAGCTTCCATAATTTCAGCTAATCCAGCTATACTGAAAAAATCGGCATTGTGTATTACTGGCACTACCAACCCGTCAGGAGCTGCAACAGCTATTCCAATATTTATGTTTTTCTTCAGTATGATCCCTTCTTCTGACCATGTGGCATTTAACAGTGGGTTTTTCTTCAATGATTCGGCTACCGCTTTTATTACAAACGGTAAGTAAGTGATGTTTATTCCTTCTTTGTTCATGAAGGATTCTTTTATGTCTTGTCTCTTAGATACCATTCCAGTCACATCTACAGCCACTTCACTCCAAGCCTGCGGGATTAAAGCTGCACTTTTTGACATGTTGGCTGCTATCATTTTTCTGACTGGGGTGAGAGCAATTTTCTCTTGGTCTTTTCTCGATTGGGTATCTTGATCCGATGGCCCCGTAGAAGCTTTCCCCCCTATGGTGGAATTGGCTTCAATGAATGAAATGACGTCCTTTCGGGTTATTCTCTCGTTAATTCCAGTACCCACTATCTGTGCTAGGTCTATCTGATTTTCCTCCGCCAATCTTAAAACGGCTGGAGAGTATCGGCTTTTTTTGGGCGGACTTTCGTCATGAGTTGATAAGGGTTCATCTCGGCTAATGGGACCACTAGATCCAGTGGGCCCGACCGGAGCAGTATTTTTTAAAAGCACGCCCGTTGTGCCAATTTCCTGATCTGTTACATCTGGTTCAAGTTTATCCTGATTAGTATTTTCTTGATTTTCGTTTGTTTCAATGTCGGCAATGAAGCCACCCATTTGGACAGTTTCACCTTCATTAGCGATTATTTCCCGAAGAACTCCACGTACTGGGGAGGGAAGTTCCATATTGATCTTATCGGTGATGACTTCGACTAGGGGGTCATATTTTTCTATCTTATCCCCTACGTTTTTTAGCCACCTGCCTATTATCCCTTCTGTGACAGATTCACCTACCTGTGGAAGTTCGATCTTCATGGTACTTAATACTCTGCTAATTCTTTGATTGCTGTTGATATTTTTTCTGCGTCTATCATAAACATATTTTCGAGTGGTGGGCTAAAGGGCATTGCCGGGACTTCAGGTCCACCTAATCTGATCACCGGAGCATCTAAGTACTCAAAAGCGTGCTGCGAAATTAAAGCCGATACCTCAGATCCAATCCCGAGCGCTTGATTATCCTCATAAACTATCAGAGTTTTCCCGGTTTTTTTAACTGTGTTAATGATACTTTCCACATCTAGGGGCCTTACAGTTCTTAGATCTAAAACTTCTACGCTAATGTTTTTTAAACTGGCCATTTGAGCTGCTTCTAAGCAATGATGCACCATCAATCCATAAGTGATTATGCTTATGTCCTCACCGAGTTTTTTTACATCGGCTTTTCCCAATGGAATTGTATATTCTTGGTCCGGTACTTCACCTTTTACGAGTCTGTATGTCCTTTTGTGCTCGAGGAATATTACAGGGTCGTCGTCTCTTATAGAGGATTTTAACAGGCCTTTTGCATCATACGGAGTTGAAGGGGTTACCACTTTTAACCCGGGAGTATGCGCAAAGATAGCTTCAACGCTTTGCGAGTGGTATAGGGCTCCTCTTACGCCTCCACCTTGCGGAGCTCGTAGCACCATCGGTGCGTTTAGTTTTCCTTCTGTACCATATCGTACCTTTGCAGCCTCGCCAACAATTTGATTTATAGTTGGCCAGATAAAATCGGCGAATTCTATTTCGGCGATAGGCCGGAGCCCACTCATGGCTGCTCCTAAAGCGATTCCAGCTATTGAAGATTCAGCAAGAGGTGTGTCGATAATTCTTTCCTCGCCGAATTCAGATAAGAAACCTTCGGTGGCAAGAAATACACCCCCTCTGGCACCAATGTCTTCCCCCATAATGAACACTCGGTCATCGTTTCGCATCTCTTCGCGCATGGCTTCCCGGATAGCTTCTAATACAGTTATTACAGCCATTTTCTTTGTCTACTCCGCATACACATGTTTGAAAAAGTCGGTAGTTTCTGGATACGGGGCATTCTCTGCTTCTTCAGTTGCTTTATTTACGATTTCTTTCGCACTTTCATGAATATGTTTATCTTCTTTTAGGTCCAGTATCTTTCGTTCCAAAAGCTGCTCTCTAAGTAGCCTTAAGGGATCTCTTTTTTTTGCTTCTTCAATCTCTTGAGAAGATCGGTATATGGAGTCGTCGTCGTCACTGGTGTGAGGAAGATATCGTTCGACATTCGCTTCTATTAAAGTAGGCCCTAAGCCAGCTCTAGCTTTTGCCACGGCTTCGACAGTGGTCTCGTATACTGCTAGGATATCGCAACCGTCAATTTCTATTCCCGGCATTCCATATCCTTCAGCCCTCGCAGCGACATTAGCCACAGCCATTTGCTTAGATAAAGGAACAGATATGGCATATCCATTGTTTTCGCAAAAAAATATAATGGGAAGCTTGTGAATGGCAGCAAAATTCATAGCTTCGTGGCAATCGCCGGCACTGGAAGCTCCGTCCCCAAAATACGCCACTATGACCCTGTCTTCCTTCTTCATCTTTGCAGTTAATGCTGCTCCAACGGCTTGCGGTATGTGTGTTGCTATGACATTTGAGAGATTAATCACGCCATATTCAGGATGGGCACCATGAGTGGGGAACTGCCTCGCTCCGCTTAATGGCTCTCCTTCCTTCGCAACAAAACCTTTAATTATTTCGGCTGGGGTCAACCCAAGTGTGAGCAGCACGGCGAGATCCCGATAGTAAATGTAGCATTGGTCATACCCTTTCCGGAGGGCTGCCACTGACCCTATTTGGCCTGCCTCATGTCCTTGTGATGAGGCCATGATGGCTGCCTTCCCCTGGCGATTTAGCATCCAAATTCGCTCATCAAGAGTTCGACAAAGAACCATCTCTTTGTACATTTTCAGAAGTAACTCGTCCTGAATTTTCAAGTTTGTTTCCATTGGTTTGGTCTCATCCAATTTTTTGCCTATAACCTTGATACAAGAATGCCCAAAGTACTAATGACATTATATTGAGGATATCGGAGGGAGGTCAAAATTATGTAAAAGAAGGTAGATGAATGGTAAAGCCTAGTTAGAGGACCTAAATCTATATCCAACGTTCCATATAGTTTCAATGTAAGGGCTTTCTGAATGATTCTCTATTTTGCTTCTTAGTCTTCTTATATGCACATCCACTGTTCTGGTTCCACCAAAATAATCATAGCCCCATATTTGGTTTAAGAGCGTTGCCCGGTCATATACCCTGCCAGGGTTTGATGCCAAAAGTAATAGCAACTCATATTCCTTAAATCTCAGATTAACCCTGCTATTGTTTATCAGAACCTCATAATTGGAGGGGTTGATTGTAAGGTCTCCTCTTTTTATAAACTCTTCTTCCGATGGTGTAAGGACTGTTCTTTTTACAGAAAATATTGACCTCATAATTAATTCTTCCTCAAGAAATGGGGTAACAATAAAATCTGTGATTATCATATCGGTATTAAGTGACATTAAGTCATTAGGGGAAATTATTGCCAGTGTTGGAAGGTTTTTTTCTTCGCATAATTCCAATATTTTAGATATTTGCAGTCTATTGAGAAGACCTAAGTCCATAATTATTACAAGGCTGCCTTCGGCAATGTCAACTTGATCCATGAAAGTTTCCGACTCATTGGAGTTAGACACAAATACCGGTGTAATCATGTCTTCGGCAAGAAGCTGGCAAATGCCTTCTCGGGTGAATTCGTTAGATTTGTCGTGGGCTATATTCATTTCCCCTGAGCCTGAAGGCGTATTTCACCGACATTAAATTATTCATTTATACAAAAATAATAGGCTTTCAAAGCCTGTTTAAAAATAGTGCACTAATCCAAGGTTGTAGATTATAGCAAACGTGAACTTTTGTGCAGATATTGAACCGTAAACCTTTGCTCCGGCATAGGAGTGTCATGTACTATTACAAGCCCTAATGTGTTAAAGAAAAGCGGTACAGTTTAGAAATTATCCAAGTGTAGGAGAATATGGAGAATACCAGATGAATATGCGTTCTATGAGAAGCATGTTTATATATCTGCTAATAGCTGTCGGCATAATGGCCATATTTCTGACGGTTTTTAAGGAGCCGTTTGGAGGGTCCTCAGAAATACCGATCAGTAGAGTTATGTCTCTGGCAGCTGAGAATAAATTAGAATCAATTGAGATAAATGGAGATAGCTTAACCGCTGTTGGGAATGATGGCAGCCAGTACACTTCGAGGAAAGAATCGGGCTCGAGCATTGTGGAACAGTTAGAAGTGGCGGGAATTAGTAGTGGGCCAGGGGGTGTGGATGTATCTGTTCAGGGAACGAGTGGTATTGGGAGTTTTTTCGGGATACTAATTAATTTCCTACCCATTATTTTTTTTGGGGGTGTATTACTCTTCATGATGAAGCAGGCACAGGGTAGCACCAGCCAAACATTTAATTTTGGTAAGTCGAAAGCTAGGGTTTTTGATAGCGACAATCCTACTGTAAGTTTTGCTGACGTTGCTGGGGTAGACGAGGCTAAGGAAGAGTTACAGGAAGTTGTGGAGTTTTTGAAATCTCCAGAGCGGTTTTTAGCTTTGGGTGCCAAAATTCCTAGAGGTGTTTTGTTGATGGGCCCACCTGGAGTTGGTAAAACCCTATTGGCCCGTGCTGTAGCTGGTGAAGCGGAGGTTCCTTTTTTTGCTATAAGTGGGTCTGAGTTTGTTGAGATGTTTGTTGGTGTGGGGGCATCGCGAGTCAGAGATTTATTTGAGCAGGCAAAAAAGCACGGTCCCTGTATTGTGTTTATTGACGAAATAGATGCTGTTGGTAGACATAGAGGTGCGGGACTTGGTGGGGGACATGACGAAAGAGAACAGACGTTGAACCAGATACTGGTTGAAATGGACGGTTTCGACACCGGAACCAATGTTATTGTGCTTGCTTCTACAAATCGACCAGATATTCTTGACCCAGCTTTGTTGAGACCTGGTCGATTCGATAGAAGAGTAACTTTGGACAGCCCAGATGTGAGGGGCAGGGAAGAAATATTGAACGTCCATTCAAAAGGTAAGCCGATTTCTGAGGATACCGATATGGAGGCAATAGCCAAGCAGACCGCAGGGTTTAGTGGGGCTGACCTGATGAACCTGCTTAACGAATCAGCTATCTTGGCTGCGAGACGGGATAAAAAGACAATAACGTACGACGAGATGGCAGAATCCATAGATCGTGTAATAGCTGGCCCGGAGAGAAAGAATAAAGTAATTAGTGATAGAGAAAAGAGGATGGTTGCTTTCCATGAAGCAGGGCATGCTTTAGTAGCCCATCTGCTACCAAATGCGGATCCTCCATATAAAGTAACTATAGTGCCCCGAGGTCAAACCGGGGGGCACACTCGATTTATGCCAGAGGAAGAAACTCAACTCGTAACTCAAAATCAATTGGAGGCTAGGCTAGCGTCGGCGCTTGGAGGTAGAGTGGCTGAGGAATTGGTGTTTTTTGAGGTAACTACAGGAGCAGGCAACGATTTGGAGCAAGCCACAAATATTGCAAGAACTATGGTTACACGGTTGGGTATGAGTAAGAAATTGGGTCCTAGAACTTTTGGTAAGCGCGAAGAATTGGTGTTTCTAGGAAGAGAAATTTCAGAGCAAAAAGACTATAGCGACACAGTAGCTCAGACTATTGATGAAGAAGTTTACGGGTTGATACAGAATGCCTATGAAATTGCCAGAAATTTAATTGATGCTAACCTGGGTAAATTAACCGCATTGGCATCTCATTTAATAGAGCATGAAACTATAGAAGGGGATGAACTTAAGGAGCTTTTGGACAAGGCTCCGGCAGTGGTTTGAAATTAACAGCTAGTTAGAAGCACTAATTCCTGAATCCAATTTCGGGTAGAACGATTTTTAGCGCGTCCATGGTGCCTTTTATGTCTGATTCCGTGGTTTGCCCCATATGACCAATTCTGAAAATCTTCCCGCTGAGAGAAGCTTGACCACCTGCTAGAACCACTTTGTGCTCAACCATCATTTTAGAGACAAGTTTAGATCCGTCTACCCCTTCAGGCACTTCCACCGCAGTGCAAGTATTGGAGGCTATCTCTTTACTGTGTGGGAATATATTCAGGTTCAACTCTGCAATGCAGTCTCTTGTGTATTGACCAATCGATGCATGTCTTTCAAAGACGGACTGCATGCCTTCTGCAATAATTTGGTCGAGAGCTAAATCAAGAGCAAACATACATGAAACTGATGGCGTGAAAGGAGGCTGACCTATTTCGTAGTACCGCTTGTACTCGGCCATATCTAAATAGAATCTGGGCATCGTTGATCGTGAATGTGCTTCCCATGCCTTTTCACTAAAACTAATAAACGCCAACCCCGGTGGAAGCATCCAACCTTTTTGAGAGGCGGTTGCAACCACATCGAGATCCCAGAGGTCTGTTTCAATCGGTAGAGAGCAAACACTGCTTATGCCATCTACTAAAATCAATTTATCGTATTCTTTTTTAACCACGGTCGAAATGGCTTGGAGGTTATTCGTAACTCCAGTGGAAGTTTCGTTGTGGGTGACCATTACAGCTTTCACGTCAGGATTGGCATTAAGACAATTGCGTAGGACATCTAAGTCGACATCCGAACCGAATGGGAATTCCAGACTAACTAAATCTACACCATATCGTTCAGATATAATTCCGAACCTATTGCCGAAAACCCCGACAGTTGCGTTGATAGCTTTATCCCCTGGAGACAAAGTGTTCACCACGGCCGCTTCCATTGCTGATGTTCCGGAGCCAGTTATTATGTAGACATCATTTTTTGTAGAGAAAACCGTTTTTAATCTTTCTGTAGTTCGGTATAAGATTTCCTTAAATTCAGGACCCCGATGGTTTATCATTGGGGTTCCCATAGACTCCAATATATCGTCGTTTACAGGAATAGGACCGGGGAGTCTGAGATTAACCAATTTCTTCCTCCGCACCAGCTATTGATGCTGAAATTACATATGGAAACAAGCTCAAGGATTTTATCACAGCAACGAGCCAACTTGAACAATAGATAAAGTTAATAGCTATTTTAGATTAGCCTCACATACCTTCTCCGACCTGCCCGCAGAATTCCCTTTTCAAGTTGGTCTACTTGTTGGTTTTGTGTTACTTGAATTTCATTGATCCTGACGGCACCTTGCGCTATAAGGCGTCGGGCCTCTCCAGAACTGGACGTCAGCCCACTGCTGACAAGGACATTACTCAGCTTAATACCGGCAGCAGCATCACCCGAAGGAATAACGTATTCTGCCATGTCATCTGGGGCTTGGCCTCCTTGAACCGTCTTTTCAAAAAAGTCCCTAGACAAACTCGCAGATTTTGCATCGTGAAAGTCGGTTACTAGTTTGTGTGCCACATTTTTTTTTAGTTCTATCGGATTGACGGATTGGCTTTCCAATGAATTTCTGATTTCAATAATTTCCTTTGTCGGGGTGTCAGTAAGCCAATCAAAATAAGGCAGTATCAATGAATCGGGAATTGACATGACCTTCCCAAAAATTTCTTGGGGTGCCTCATCTATGCCAATGTAGTTTCCTAGGCTTTTACTCATTTTTTGGACACCGTCTGTTCCTGGAAGCAGAGGCATTATGAAACATTGTTGGGCTTTCATACCTCTCATTTGTTGCAATTCTCTACCCACCAGCAAATTAAATTTCTGATCCGTTCCACCAAATTCGACATCTGACTCGATGGCTACAGAATCATATCCTTGAAGCAATGGATATAATAGTTCTGTTATAGATATCGGCTGGCTTTCCCTGAATCTTTTCGCAAAATCTTCCCTGGCTAATATCTGGGCTACCGTAAATTTACTGGTTAGTTCTATTACGTTAGTTAGGGTAAAAGATCCAAACCATTCACTTTGCCATCTGATTTCAGTTCTCCCTTTGTCAACAATTTTAAAAAATTGGTCTAAGTATGTCTGTGCATTGGAATGAACCTCCTCAATACTTAGCATATTTCTTGTTTGAGATCTTCCGCTAGGATCTCCAATTTGGGCTGTCCAATCCCCAACTATCAATACAACTTGGTGGCCTATCTCTTGTAGTTGCCTGAGTTTCCTTAAACCTACGGCATGCCCCACATGAATATCGGGAGCGCTAGGATCAAAGCCCATTTTGAGACGCATTTTCTGCCCAGAATTCAATTTATCAATGAATTCCGACTTAATAATTATCTCTTCGACACCTCGATTGAGTATGTCTTCCTTTTCGGTTAGAGGCATTTGAAATACCTTTAATTAAGTTTGAGGTTTTTATATTTTCAAATTAGGGTAAATGTTAACAAGGTTGGAGTGTAAGGGTTTTATTGTAGTTCACCAGATTTAGTGAGTTTTCTGACTTCCGAAACATCTGATTCCATTTGTGCAATTAGGTTATCTACGCCGTTAAATGTAATCTCATTTCTAAGTTTCTCAAAAAATGATATAGATAGACTTTGGCCATATATATTTTTATCGAAATCCAATATATAAGTTTCTACAGTCTGCTCTTTCCCACCAAAAGTGGGATTCGTTCCTACACTTGTGGCTGCTGGATATCGGACTCCAGAAATCGTTGCAACCGTGGCATATATCCCGTTTGAAGGCCTAGCAATGTCGTTATTAATTTTTAGATTAGCTGTTGGAAACCCTAATGACTTGCCTCTTTTCATTCCTGTGATGACACTTCCTTCCAAAGAGAATTTTCTGCCCAGCATAACTGAAGCATTTTTCACATTCCCGTTTGAAATGAGGTTTCTTATCATGGTGCTGCGAACTTGATTTTTTCCTTTGGTTTGCACATCCACAACCTCTAAAACAAATCCTAATTCTGATCCTAAAGTGGCCAATTTAACAGTATCAGCCTCTCTGTTTTTACCCATTTGAAAATCAGGACCTACGACTAACCCTTTCATTCCCAATCTATTCTTTAGTAGTCTTAGGAAGTCTTTGGCCGTTAGATCAGCGATTTTTTGATCAAATGTAATCGCTGATACGAAATCAACCCCTGTATCTTTCAATAAATCCAACTTAGTTTCAAAGCTGGTTAAAAAATCCGGTTGAAATCGGGGATTTATCACAGCGGCAGGATGGTTTTTGAAAGTTATTATGCCGGATGATTTTCGGTTTTTTATCGCTGATTCTATGAGTTTTGTAGCTAGGTGTTTGTGGCCTAGGTGGACTCCATCGAAAACACCTATAGTAATAAACGAATCTCTTAGATCCTTTTCTATATTAAGTTCTTGCGATAATCCCATTCACCAATGCTACTAATGCTATCGGTTTAGGTCCAGTATTTTGGCTAACTATGTTAGTTAGTCGGCTACTACTTATGTATATTCAATATAAAAGCTAGCATGTGACTAAATTGCGATCAAGAAATTTTTAAATCGGATTCTTATCCACATTATTGTTTGACGGTATTCGGTTTGCCATTATGGGCCTTCATCCGAGTAGTGTGCCAGGTTTCTGGGAGGAAATTGTTTATAGGGATATTTCTCCAAATTTTCCTCGATAAGATTCATGCCAAGCCCAGGTTCTGTAGGTAATGTAATATACCCATCATCTACCTCAAACGGATGTGTGGATATGTCTTTCCCAAGCTCTTCAAAATTTATGAAATATTCAGTAATCAAAAAATTAGGTATTGCGGCGGATACTTGGATTGTAGCTGAAAGACCTAGAGTAGTGCTGTTGTAATTATGAGGTGAGACAGCCACATAATAAGGTTCGGCCATAGCAGCGATTTCCTTTAATTCCAAAATACCCCCAACATTACAAACATCGGGATTAATAATGTCTGCGGCTTGTTTTTCAAAAATTTTCCTGAATTCGAATTTTGTGTAAAGTTCCTCTCCAGTTACTACCGGTATGTTGATGGCTCTCTTGGCCGATGCTAATGCATCTACATTTTCTGCAAGTACAGGTTCTTCAAACCAAAATGGGTTGAATTCTTCAATTGCTTTTGCAATTTTCACGGCATGCATTGGTGCTAGTCTCCTATGCATTTCAACCAGAATATCAATATCTGGACCAACAGCTGACCTAACAGCTT
>QGNN01000018.1 GCA_003228105.1 Chloroflexota bacterium | reverse complement strand
TATTTTGGTCAGAAGACAAAGCCTCCACTAAATGTTTGGGCAAATTAGTCACAGCCATTTCACTGGCTACCTCCCCAGCAGCATGGCCTCCCATTCCGTCAGCTACAATCAAAAGAGCATCAAAAAGTTCGTCTTGAGATCCGGTGCCCAGCAATGTGTGATACGCGTCTTCATTCTGCTCCCTGATAGATCCCACGTCAGAACCCGCCCCCAGTTCTACAGAATAGTACCCGACGATTCTTTTCATAATTTTTCTCTATACCCTGTACAAGTTTATAAAAGGAGAACCATGTAGCCACGTAGATTGTTATAATTCACCCAGTGGAAATTCATTCAACGGTTATTGATATAGGTCCATTTGGTTAATGTTTTCTAGTATATCGACCATATTAGACGTAATTATATTCGTTTTATCTGGCTTCATAGTGTCCAGCACGGTTGCAGCCATTGTATTTGTAGTTTGGACGTTCGGCAAAATAAACGAACGCACAACAACAAAAGAACTTTTAGATAAGATAAACAGTTCTTCAGAAAAAACCAATACCCCTTCCGCCCTAAATACAACTGATAGCAACAGTGAATTGATAAAAGCAGCAATAACAATCGTCCAAAATTATGGATTATCAATATCACTTCGTTGCAAGATAATTTAGATCGAACCCGTGAAATCAATAATCCGAACCGGATTTTACCCATATCAGAAACCAGCCAAGAAACAATGTTATTAAAAACGGGTTATATTCACATGAAGCATGGCGATTTTCAGTCCGCCATTAAAGACTACACCAACGCTATTATCATCAATCCAACCTTTGCCGGTGCATATAATGCAAGGGGCATGGCAAATAGAAAAATAAAAGATTTCCACGCGGCCCTGCAAGACTACAACGCGGCTCTGAGTCTTCATAATAACTTTGCGGCCACGTATAACAATCTCGGGGTTATTTATATGGAAATCAGACAGATAGAGGCTGCCTTAACTGATTTCGACAAAGCCCTGAGTATAGAACCTAACAATTCATATGGATATTGTAATAGAGCCGTGGCCTATAACTACATGCGCGACTTCAACAAAAGCATAAGCGAGAGTACCGTAGCGGTAGAACTAAACCCTCAACTTCCTGAAGCGTATGCCGTTAGAGGAATTGCAAAAATACAAATGGGAGCCCCTGCAGCTGCAGACTTAGATTTTGAAGTTGCCGAATCCTTAGGCTATAAACGGATAGACATCGAAGAGCGTCTTATAGCGTTAAGAAAAGGCTGACTTTCCTTATTTTGTTTTCGAAACCTGCCACTTCACTCGCTTTAATATCAATCTTGGTCTTTGGTGCGTGTAGTCTGTGGGCTGGCAAGAACATAATCGAGTCCGGCATTTTATGTTCATTTTGTGCCCTTCTATCCCTGATAGCGATTCTGGACCATACAAATCACAAAATCCCAAATAAGTTTACTCTCTTCCCTATACCAATCGTATTTATATTAAGTTATTTATCTCCAGATATCTTTGAACTTTCGGTCACCGGAACATGGTGGGTGACCCCACTGGCAGGAAGTTTGGTTACAGGAATAATATTTACCTCTTGCTATTACATACCCAAAACCCAATTAGGTGGTGGCGACGTGAAATTGGCATTACTGATAGGCTGTCTCAGTGGATTTCCCGTATGCTTCGTCAGCTTGTTTTTGGGCTTATTAATTTTTATATCAAGGCAAGCCATGGCCCAATATTCTCGGAAAATCTCCTCTATGTCACCATTAGCCCCGTCCTTTTCTATAGGGACTATGATTTCAATATTGCTTGCACAGCAAATCTAGAAGACTATGCGTTAAGAGTGTATTGAACTGTATGAGGTTCAATATCTTCGGAACTTCTTCTTGTTATTGGTATACTCCCAACTATCCTTGTACCTTTTCCTTCTACTGAAATAATATCGACATATCCACCCACTCTCTCTGTCCTAAGTTTTAAATTGAGCAATCCAAAATGACCGGCCTCCGGCACATTAGTTATCTTTGATTGGCTAAACCCCACACCATTGTCCTTTACAGAAAATGATATACCTTCCCGGTTCCACAGAATCTCCACCTTTATTATTTCAGCATTAGCGTGCTCCACCGAGTTTAAAACCGACTGTCGAATAATTTGATAAAGATCCGTAGCTACTGGCCCGGGTAATCCACTTTGATCAATTTGGTTTGAGGTATATGTTATTTTTATTGAAAAGGGAACGGGTTCATTTTCAAGTCCTTCAAAAAAAATTCGGAGCGACTCTTCCAATCCCACTACAGCAAGATCACCATGACCTTTCTCTCTCACTAGCTGTCTTAGATTGGCATCAGCGTTTTTCACCATGGCGACTAGATCTTCAATATCAGTGGCGCTTTCTAGGTGTCCATCTAGTGTTAATTTTAGTAACCCTAGATGCATTAAAATAGCACTTAACTCACTCATTGTATGGTCATGTAAATCGGCAGCTAATTCTGTTCGCATATCATCCCTGCCTTGCTCAACGGCATCAAACTGCTCGATTCTTCTTAATCTGTACGCCATGATCTGAGATATCCTGGAAATAAACTCGAGAGCCTTATCTGGGCTCTTTTCTGATAACTCCGTAAAAGCCTTTCTATCTACCCGGAATAGCTTGCAAGATGTCCGAGCTATCACACGGGCCGTTCTAGGGTAGGAATCTAAGAATGCAATCTCTCCAATTACTGATCCTGACTTGATCCATGCTACTGGTATCCATTTCTCATTGACAGGGACTTCTACCAATGCCTCCCCTGAGACAAGCAAATCAATGCTGGTGGTGATATCGCCGTAATTAACAATTACTTTTTCCTCAGCAAAGAAAATTTCCTTACCATAAGCGGACAAATATTCTCTATATTTGTCAATTTCTTTGGGAGTTAGAATAGGTTCATCCAAAGAACCCGCATTATCAAAGGAGTCATCAGACATACAGATAATCTCGACCTTGGTTTATTCTAATGAAAGAGAAACACATAAATTTAAAAAAGCTATCGTAGAGTTAGTCTGAGCGGACAAATAATCATCACCTGAAACATTTATTTTTTCTTCCACCAGCCCCTGGATCACTTCCACATCTGCTGGCGGAATCTCCAGGTCGCTGGCAATTTCCTGCAGAGTCTTCAAATTATAAATAGTTTAGTCCAGATCAGTTTTTAAAGGAAACCCAGCATGAATGGCGCCCAGAAGTGCTCAACCACTGCTGCCAATATAACCATGCCAAAAGACACAACCGCCAGGACAACTACAGCATTTAGAACCTTAAAGAATCTTGAATCCGTCGGTTTATATAAAGTGACCCCTCGGGAGAAGAAAATAGCTGCTAGAGAACCACTCAGATAAGCAAGGCCCTCAAGCAGAACATGTGGGCTTAAAGCAACCGTCGCGATAAGAGCCAACAATATAGGGCTGGCCGCAGCTGCCATATTCACTTTAACTGCTGTTACTAGAGTTATAGCCCAAACACCGGCATTCCAACCCAGCGCCATACTAGTTCCAAGGCCTCTATATATAAAAGCGAAAATGAAAAAGACTATCAACACATAAGTATTGATTCGTAAGAAAGTCATTCCGTGGGCAAACCTTTCTGGAGACAAGTCAGTACTATTATAGGCCGTACCCCTATCCATGATAAAAGTGTACTGTTCCTGGAGGGTAGCTTGCGGTAAAACAAGTCCAACCACGGCGTAAGCTAGCACCATCCCAATAAATAATATCGTTACGGAAATAATGCTCTTCCGATTTGCCTCCCATCCACTCATTCCCAAATCCCATATACGGTCGCGATTTACCCGCTGTATCTGGTTAACACGGGGAACTATAGCGGCACATGCTAGTGCAATAGAAGCCAATCCTGCCTGAGGAATAGCAAAAGACATAGCTATGATAGAGCTAATTAGGACAGCCAAAAAGGCTTCAAATCCAATTAATATGTTCCATTTACCGTCAGTAGCTGCAGGGAAATGGTTAAAAATCGCCCCTAAAATAGATCCCGGTTCGTCCGAAGCTTGTATTTTTAATAACATATCCAATCACCCCAATTGATAGGCTACTTACATAAAATCATATGATTCGTATTAAAATACGCTTAAATTAATTAATGTGAAAGGTAAATAGTGACAACATTACTCTTGTTATCAAACAATCTGATGTTTCTTCCCAGAATTCAGATGGCCGCTGGCTCAAGTGTTTCTGTTATAAGGGTTTCTGACCTCGACCGGTTAAACAAATTGATCAAAGAATCTGACATCGATTTCGTTGTTGCAGACCTAGAATATGATCAAAATTTCTGGTCAAAGGCATTACGGATTTTTCAAGAAGATGAAAAGCTAAATCCCAAGATGATAGCCTACGGACCACACGAGGATACAAATTCTATGGAGATTGCTCGTTCTCTAGGATGCGATCCCGTACTCGCCAAAGGTGCTTTCGTGAACAATTTAAAATCAATTCTCGAAGGAGAGGCCAAAAATCCCTGACTTCCCTATGGAATTCTGTCGACAGGCATATTCACCCATGAACTCATTTCGTGGGGCATAGTCACTAAGTCGGCAGAACAAACATAATTAGGGTTGAGTTGGTCTATCGCTGTAACACCCATCAATCCCATAGCGATCCTTATCTCTTCTTCAAGTATTTCAAGCACTCTAACCATCCCTGGGACACCTCCAGCAGCTAGCCCCCATCCTTGCATCTTACCAATTGCCACAGCTGTAGCCCCCATGGCCACCGCCTTCACGACATCAGAACCCCTCTGCACTCCGCCATCCAACACAATCTCAGCTTTACCATCAACTGCCTCAACTATCTCAGGGAGCATTTCCATCGTTCCCTGTCCGTGATCAAGCTGCCTACCCCCGTGATTGGAAATCCACACCACATCGACTCCGTGTTCTATCGCTATTTTGGCATCTTCTGCAGTTGCTATACCTTTTAGCATGAAAGGTACCCCTGCCTCTGACTTTATCTTATCTATGCTGTCCCATGTAACCGAAGCTTGCCATTTCGGGTCTACAGGGTTTCTTCTTGAAACCGGAGTCCATCCGCTGAGCATCGGTCTTTCTCTACGGCTATAATTTGCGGTATCTACAGTGATACAAAACCCTTTATAGTCGGCCGACTTCACTCTAGATATCATCTCTTTAGTCCATTCCCAGTCCCCATGGATATAAAGCTGATATGACTTGGGGAAATCAGTAGTAGCAGAGGTCTCTTCAAGGGATGGTTGCGTTACAGAACTAACCACGTGCATAGTGCCAAATCCCCCCGCTGCCGCAGTGGCAGCCGCCCCGCCTTCCGGAATGAAAACCTGAAGTGACCCAATAGGAGCCAATAAGACCGGTATCCGTATTTGATGACCTATGAAGGTCGTGGAAGGATTAACACTAGAAACATCAGCGAGAATCCTTGGCCGGAAGGCTACCTTATCAAAAGCCAGCCTATTTCTCCTCATAGTAGTCTCAGATTCAGAAGCCCCCGCTAAATAGTCCCAAGGTCCTTGGGCCAAATTCTTTCTAGCTCTCTGGATAATTTGTTCAACCGTTACGTATGTAGAAAAATCTTCAGACAAAGCATCCCTCCACCTAATTAATTGCTTTCAGAGATCAAAATTCTGCTATAAATTGCAATGTTAGTATATCCAAGCTGGAGAAAAAGTTAAGCCCCATTGTCCTACTCCCCTTATAGTGAGGTCCAAGTGTCGACTACAATACGAATCTGTTCTCTACTTCCAAGCACCACAGAAATTGTTTGCGCGCTTGGTTTGAAAGAAAATCTAGTGGGGATAACTCATGAATGCGATTACCCTCAAGAAATCAGCGAAATTCAAGTAGTGACCAAAAGTCTTATCAACCATTCAGGAAGCAATTCTCATGAAATAAATAAGCATATCACTGAAGCTCTGCATTCTGGTTCGGGTATTTATTCCATTGACAACGAGGCTCTAGAATTTACCAATCCTGATCTAATATTAACCCAAGAGCTTTGTGAGGTTTGCGCCGTTTCTTACAGCCAAGTAGAGGAGAGTGTCAGGACATTAAGCGGGCATCAAACAGTTCTTTCCTTTGAACCCTCCAATATTGAAGGTATCTTGGATTCCATCATCCAGATAGGGAAACAAACCTGTACAGAAGCAAATGCTAAGGCCCTGGTGAGTGAAGCCCATGGAAGGATCGATGTCGTCAAGTCGAAATCTTCAGACTCTTCTAAAAAACCAAGCGTATTGGGTTTGGAATGGTTGGAGCCTCCATTTATTGGAGGTCACTGGGTCCCGGAGATGATTGAAATTGCAGGCGGCAGTCCGGCTTTAGGAGATCAGGCAGAACCATCGAGGGAAATCACATGGGAACAAGCTTTGGAAGCTTCGCCGCAAATAATAGTGTTAATGGTTTGCGGGTTCGGTTTGGAAAGAACGATGGAGGAATTCAGTTTACTGAATGGATCCAACTTTTGGAAAAAATATAACGGCGAAATATACGCAGTAAATGGGTCTGCATATTTCAGTAGGCCGGGCCCAAGAATTATAGATGGAATCGAAATTCTCAGCGAGATCATTCACCCAAATATTTTCCAGAGAAAAACAGAACCAAATGCATGGATGAAGGTAAATTAGGTGTTTTTGTACGCCTCTGCCAACCGCTTCACACCCTCACGGATTTCATCTGACTCAAAAAGAGTGTAAGTCAGCCTAAGGTACCTGCCAAACCTACCCGATTCAGAAAAAGCATTCCCAGGCCTAAAGGAAACCCCGTGCTCTTCTGCAGACTGCAGGAAGGAATCTGAATCAAATCCTGCTGGAAATTTTAACCAAAAATAGTACCCCCCTTTCGGAAAGGAATACGAAATGGATGTACCAAAGTATTCTTTTAAACTCCTATCCATTTCTCGGGCCCTGGAAAGGTATTCAGCCTTAAGTTTTTTGACATTTGATTCCAAATAGCCTAGATCTATTACCTCTTTGATCAATGCAGAGGCGTAATGATTGAACCCGCCCCCACTGAAGGTTAGTGCGGCATCTGACAATTTACCTACAATTTCTCTCGATGAGTGTATCCAACCCGTTCTTAATCCTGGAGCCAAAATTTTGGAGAATGACCCAAAGGATATAACCCGATTCCCTGAATCAAAGTACATCATAGGTCTCGGAGGATTTTGATCAAAGTAAATGAGTTGGTAAACCTCGTCGGCAAATATTTGAAAATTATATCGATTAGCCAACTCAATGAGATGTATCCTTCTCTGTTCGGTTAAGGAAGAGCCTGTTGGATTCTGAAAAGTGGGAATCGTATATAAAAATTTCGGGCTTAGGCCATTTTCCAAAAGTTCTTGTAACGCTTTTGTATTCAGTCCATCTCCATCGGTGGGAATCCCAACGATGTTAAGAGAGTGTTCCTGGAAAATTTTTTCTATTACGAAGTAGGTAGGTTCTTCAACCACAACTGTATCCCCCGAGTCCGCATACATAGTGGCGGCCAAATCCAAAGCCTGCGAGGCCCCGGCAGTGAGAAATAAATTGTGGGCATCCACATCTGGAAGATATGCCTTCTGGTCTGACAAAAACGATGCAAGGCTCTCTAAAAAGGGTCCATACCCCTGGGTTGCGCCATACTGTAAAGCAGAGTTATCCCCCTTTGAGAACATTCTAGATGAAGCTTCACCTACTTCATTGAAAGGATGGAGTCGTGATGAAGGATGTCCCCAGCCAAGGTCTATAACACCCGGTTTAATATCAACAAGTAAGGTTGGAAGATTTGTTGCCATTTTATCTGTAACCTATCCTAGGGGTTTTCGAAATATATATATATTTTCCGATGGTGATGATGATTCTAGGTCCCATTGGTCAGCAACAAACTCCATAGTTTTAGGTCTGTAAAAACTTATATGCGTAGGATCCAACCTATAGTACCAGTCCTCAAAATTAATTCCCTCATACAAGATAGATGTCATAATTCCAATCAAGCCACCCGGTCTAACTAGATCATGTAAAAGCTGGAAATCCTCGTTGGGTTTTGTAAAATGTTCCACTGTTTCAGTACTAACTACAAAATCATATAATTTATCCAGATTTTCTTGATGATTAGCAAAAATAGGATCAAACATCTCCATTCTGAAACCCTCTGATTCCAGCATTAGAGCTAAGGTAGGTCCTGGGCCAGAACCATAGTCCAACCCAGTCTGGCCTGGTATTAGATATGGAATGATTTGGTTTTTCAGTCTACCAAGAAACTTCCGATAGCCAGGGTCCGTAGGTAAATTATTGTGTTCCAAGTATCGATCACGCTGTTCGTCGACAGTTAATTGATACTGACTTGGAACAAATACCAGCCCACAACTATCACAAGATAAGTATTGGCGTTCTAATTTTTTCCTAGCACTGGTAAATAAAATATCTACGTAAGCCGACAGACATAGAGGGCATTTTTTTTTAGGAACCTGAGAACTCACCTTTTTAACTTCAACGTGGTAGCGCATACGGGATTCGAACCCGTGATCTCCGCCTTGAGAGGGCGGTGTCCTAGGCCGCTAGACGAATGCGCCAAGTACGATTCCTGCGGTGTGTAACCGTCATATTTTACCTTAGTGTTGCCAAAAGTGTTGCCAAGTAATTTACGGTATCGGTAATACACATCCTCATTCCACGGGCGCTTTCCGTTAATCATGCGACTTAAATGACCAGCGTTAACTCCAAGTATTTCTGCTTGTTGCCTAAGACTCATTTTGTGCTCCTGTATTACATAAACCGCTGAAAAAGTTGGTAAAGAATCAGGATAACTAAAATTGGAATGATTATTTTGATTCGTTTATTCATCTACCTGTTCTTCCTATTAACTCATTAATCTAAATTGAAGCTGACTGTACAGGCCACCAAGGCTGGCAATTACGTTTCCCATTAATCATCAAACTTAGATATGCGGGAGAAATCCCCAGTATCTTTACTTGTTGTCTAAGACTCGTTGCTATCCTCGCTTATTCTTCTTTTCATATTGAAGTAATAATAAAAGGTATTGTTCTGTTCTTTTTCAGTCTCGTCATTGGCCTGCTTAATCAGGTTAGTCCAATACCGTTTTATGTCATCTCGTGGGGTGAGATTTGCCCCATCTGAAGCATGCCACGCACGCCACAACCACTTTACTTGCCGCCCAGTCGCCATGGTGCCTGTCTGATGGTGATATTCGCTGTTTAGATAGTTAGCAAGTTTGCCGTCCTGCCACGGAATCTCATATTTGGTTAAGGAGCGCCACTCATACTTCTTGTCCTGCTCACTTTCATTAAAAGAGGCAGAATTAAACTCTTTTATCCAACGAGATATTGTCCTAGAGCTAACAGCCTGTCTTCTATATTTCGCCTTCAGTTCCTGCAAAATAGTTTTTTGGGTGTGGATTCGTTCACCCCACAACTGATAGGCCTCTTTCATCTGGTCTATATTCTCTTTTATTTTCGGCATTTTTTTGCTCACCAGTCCTATTAAAATTGCCAAATTAAGACGTTATTATTAACAGTTTAAGACATTATACAGCCATTATTTTGGAAGGTAAGAAGGAAAGATGCAAGAAACAGGATTAATGCCAAGTTTGGTAAGCATTA
This sequence comes from Chloroflexota bacterium, assembly GCA_003228105.1. Taxonomy (GTDB): domain Bacteria; phylum Chloroflexota; class Dehalococcoidia; order Lucifugimonadales; family UBA826; genus UBA11996. Next base: position 25,312 of record QGNN01000018.1, on the reverse strand, counting down.
AGCGATTAGTCCAAGAATTGGGCGCTATGATTGTGTATAGCGACTCGGCGACAGCGCGATGCGAATAATGATGTATGGTGGGGAATTGCGATATGTATCGTGTTTGGTGGTATAACCTTCGGTACTTTCATATATGTTGAGCCTGGCAATCATTTTTTACTACTATGGGGCCCCATTATATATAGCGTTTATAGGATTTTAAGAGGGTTTCTATAATGGAATTACGTGCGAGTTATCGTGATAACAGGTAGCGCCGCTGGGACGCCACCCATCATGACTAATCAGGTCGTAATTCCTAGTCCTAACTTCTTGGTACACCACCCGTGTTTATTGGGTGCCAGTCGAAGTTAAGCCAGCCTGAATAATACGTGTTAATAAATTGAATATCTGAAAAACTGTCTGCCTCTACGACCATGACGCCAGGGGCTTCACCATCACTTACATTCCAAGAACCGATTAACTTGCAGGTGTCAGGGAGTGCTGAAGGGAAAGCAGTCACTTTTTCCTCATTTCAGGTAAAAATTGGCCGGTTACTCTAATTGTTTCAACATCTGACTCACGGAAATAGGGTCGATAGAATCCCAAAAATGTAATAACCATGTATAAATCCTCCAATCTAGGTTTATTTTGGTGAAAATAAGTAAATCATAATAATCTGGCAAATATGACTTTTCTTGGTGAAGAAAGAACGGCCACTTTTTACTAGTTCAAATATCAACTGAAAACCCTATCTATACAATGGCTATCCATAGTTGAGGGGCGAAGGGACGAAGGGGTATTCAAGTGTTTGTGGAGATAGGCTCCCTATGTGGATAAGCCTAAAAGACGAAGCCCCTCAACACATTATTGGTGGGGCTGGGGTGTACCATTGTATGGGCATCTCAGTCCCTGTAAAAAGTGCCGGTGTTTGGAACGCACCACTGGGGCTGGGGTGACCATTTGCAGTTATTAAGCTTTACGGGTTTTTATCGAAAGGGTAAGCATGAAGAGACTCATTGTTCTATCGATGCTTCTAATTGCTTTACTGGTAGGCTGTAGTTCTGAAAAGACCTTCCTAAATACTGATGAAGTTATTAAAGCACTTGATAAACACAACATTACTGAGTGTGCGGATATAGGTAGAGCACTGTTCCTTTCTAAGGAAACGGTAAGTTGTTTACTAGACTTAGGTGGAAGTGAATTGGGTGGAAGTGCGATTAATATTTCTACATATGATGATATTAAACAGGTGGATTTGTTTAAAGATAAGTGCGAGAAGAATGATGTTGGCGTTGTTCCTGACTGTAGTAAGATGTTGGAATACACTTTTTATCATAGCAATGTAATGATGACGGTTTTTGAAATATTTGTACCCGAGCAGACTCCAACACCGTCAACTGACCCAAATAAGGCGATATCACTTGCATTTGATATGCGCCCAGCTTCAAAAAATACTATAGATTCTATTCTGGAAGATTTAGCAGATTAGACCGAGGTTAATTCCTTTATTTGCTCTTGCCGAAGGCGAGGCATTATCTACTTATTTCTGGCACTAAAATCGGGTATCGAGACAGGCTCATTAGGAGTGTGCCGTTGCCACTAATCTAGTACAATTATTTGGGCATCTCAGTCCCTCCACTGGGGCTGGGGTGACCAATTAGTATTACGTGCGAGTTATGAAGTGCTAATCTAGCTGCAACCTATATAAATATGTCATCATCCCTCTAAAAACATTTTAGGAGGGTTGTATGGATGCAGAACTTGTTGTGGCCATAGCTCAAATCACCACTGGAATAGCAACTTTAAAAGTAGCTTTGTTTCTAGCAGGCCAAATACTGTTACAAAGAAAAGCCTCCAGATAAGTAACGTATTGGGCTCTGGTATTGGGCTTTGCCTGGTTGGACTTTGAAAGGTAGTTTTCAGCACTTTCGGCACTAATGTTTGCAAGCGCCTCACAATACCTTCCTAAATACTCAGAAGATTTGGAAATATGACTCTCACTAATTCCCATATTCCATGTGAATTAAATGCTCAACTAGTACCTGAGTGGCTCCTACAACGGGGGGAGGTAAATTGAGTCTGATTGTTCGTCCGCTTTGAGAGCGCGGTGTCCTAGGCGGCTATACGAATGCGCCACGGTTAGTATTTTTGGCTGGGGATATAGGAATCGAACCTATGCTTACAGATTCAGAGTCTGTCGTCCTACCGCTAGACGAATCCCCAGTATTAAGACAAATTTTAACAAGGCGATATAAGTGACACAAGGTAAGCACATAACATCTAGGTTGTTGCCGAGCAGGTAGGGTAGACCCTAAAATTCAACCACAAGGCAGAAAACTATCTGAACTAGAGGTCCTAATGTACACAATAGATCTAAGTGGCAAAACCGCCGTTGTTTTTGGAATTGCAAATCAAAGGAGTATAGCCTGGTCTATAACTAAGATACTCTCTGATGCGGGAGCAGAAATAATTGCTGCATATCAAAACGAAAGAGTCAAAGAACCCGTTATAAAGTTAACATCTGAGCTTCCCAATGTTTCTTTGATTGAATGTGACGTTAGCGACGACAAAAACGTTGAATCGGCCTTTTCCCAAATTAATTCCATTTCGGGAAAATTAGACATCGTTGTCCATTCAATAGCGTTTGCCCAAAAAGAAGATTTGGGTGGCAGGTTCGTGGATACAGACCGTGAGGGATTTAGGATAGCCTTAGACATTAGCGCCTACTCTCTTGTCGCAATAACCAGACATGCTTCTGAATTAATGACTGAAGGTGGAAATATCATCACCATGTCCTTTATGGCTGCAGAGAAAGTCTTCCCTGGTTATAACATCATGAGCACGGCAAAAGCAGCCCTGGAAAATGAAGTAAGACAATTAGCTAATGATCTCGGTCCCGACGGAATAAGAGTGAACGCTATCTCAGCAGGGCCACTGGACACATTGTCTTCCAGAGTTATAAGTGGTTATAGAGACATGAAAAAAGCACATTTAGAAAGGGCTCCAATGAAGAGGAATATAACTCATGACGAAGTGGCTTCAACGGCGCTATATCTTTGTAGTGATATGTCTAGTGGCGTAACCGGTGAAGTAGTTCATGTCGACACGGGATATCACGTGATGGGAATATAAAAATGACTTGGGCACAAACCATTGCAGATGCTCTCAAAGAACATGAAATAAGTTTGATAGCCTACGTTCCCGATTCAAGTATTCATCAAGTCACCAAGATAATAGATAAAGACAAATATTTCCATTTGGTCTCTGCAACACGTGAAGAAGAAGCCTTAGGAATCGCAGCCGGAGCTTATGCTACTGGCAGAAATGCTGCCGTCTTTATGCAGTCCAGTGGGTTCGGTAATTCTATTAACGCTGTAGCCGGACTTGCTATACCAAGCCGAATTCCCATTCCTATGTTCATTAACCTGAGAGGAGAACATGGTGAGTTTAATATCGCGCAGGTAACTATGGGCCGATCAACGAGACCCATTTTAGATGTTCTCGGTATCCCTCATTACACCTTGGATAGTGAAGAAAGGCTCGGAGAAAAGGTCAAGGGTGCTCTAAAATTATGTTACGCATCAAGAGAACCTTTGGCCCTTTGTATGACACCTCTACTTCATGGAGGTAAAAATGTTTAGATATTCAGCAACCAAAAGAATAATAAGCAATTTAGAGAGAGAGCCGGTTGTATCTAACCTAGGACCGACATCTGATGAACTATGGCATGCTTCAGACCGAGACAGAAATTTTTACACTTATGGATCTATGGGACTCTGTTCATCCATTGCACTAGGCATGGCCTTATCCTGCGATGAAAAAGTCATTTCACTGGATGGTGACGGTTCAATACTAATGAATCTTGGGACGGTAGCAACGATTGGGCGGGAAAGTCCGGCTAACCTAATAGTTATTGTCTGGGATAACGAACAATGGGCGCAGACCGGACATCAAAAAAGCCATACCGCATTTGGAACAGATTTAGAAATGGTAGCTAGGTCTAACGGGATCGAAAAATCCTTTACAGTAGCAGATGAGGAAGAGTTAGACTCAATACTCCTGCAAGCATTGAACGAAGATGGTCCATGGTTCATAGTAGCTAAAATAGAAGACGAAGCATACCTTTCAGTAGCACCTGTTGAACCAGAATACACACTACATCGATTTCGTCAAACCTTCGTCGATAACCCAGAGCGAGTCGGCTGATTCCCTGTTTCTGCTCCAACAAAGGGGATGATTTTTTCCCTTATCGAAGGCATTAATAGACCTGCTATTGCAACCAGCAGAAATCCAATTACTGAATTTATCATCAACGCGTAAGAGGCACCAATCCATTCAGAGATAGCTCCTATTATTAAAGATCCGATTGGGCCCGCACCGATTGCTATGGTAACGACCCCCAGAACCCTTCCCCTGAGTTCGGCCTTAGAAACCAGCAATACTATAGTCGATTGCATGGTTCCGAATCCAGAGGTACCAATTCCCAAAAACAATAACAATGGCAACGATAGAAAATACCAACTGGAATTAGAAAAGAGAAACAATGCCACAAGGGACAATAAAGAACCATACAAATATATTCTACCGTGGTACTTCATTCTGCTCTGTGATGCTATTCCAATAGAGCCAGTTAATGCTCCCAGCCCATCGCTAGCCATCAAAACACCCATTAGCAAAGGCCCTACATTTAATATCTCTTTGGAAACCACAGTGACCATCTGCATGTAGGGGAAAAGAAGAAGATTCATTAATATCGTAATTACGATAACAGCCGAAATAGTCTGGTTCGTAAAAGCGTATTTAAACCCTTCAGTCAAGTTTGCATATATTTGGGAAACCCTCACCCGATCGTCTCTATCGTTCGCAACATCAATTCTACTTTTGGACTGGGAAACCTTCGTGATCATTAGGCACCCGACAGTCATAAATAAGGTGAGCATCACATAGGATCCACCAACACCCACGATGGCAATCATTGCTCCGGCTAGGGCTGGACCAACCATTTTGCTTACATGCATCCCTACAGAATCTAAAGCCACACCATTCGTTATTCCTCTGGATCCCATCATGTCCATAATTAAGGACCTCCGGGAGGGCATGTCTAGAGACCAACCTAACCCTGGGATAATTATTGCTATATATGCATACCAATACTCCACAGACCCATATATAAATAACAAGGACATTACGGTAGCGGCCGCCAAATTAAGGAATTGAGTCACAACTATTAATTTTTTGCGGTTTAATTTATCAGCAAGAAAACCTCCGAAAATACCGAGAACCAGAAAAGGTACCATCCCGAAAAAACCCACAAGTCCAACGGAAAACGGTGAATTTGTTTGATCCAAGACGAACCAGGACAAGGTAGTCATCTGCATCCATCTAGATACATACATAGAAATGTTTGTTCCCCACAAAAGGCGATAATTGCTATTCCTGAGGGCATCGAACGTATGTAACTTTTGGAAATTTTTCGTATTTATTCGTGAATTATTCGACATGGATTATTAATCATATATTCTACAGCCCACTCCTAACACTTCAAGAGTCAGGGGGAAACAACATATTATAAAAATAAATCTTACCCGGAACGAAAAACTGAGATCTGGAGAAATTTATCCAAATAAGAAATTTGGAGACCTTCCAACTCAATGTACCGCTGGAGAGAGATGAATTTGATTCTTACACATTAAATCGAAATAAAATTACGTCGCCGTCTTGAACCTCATAATCTTTACCTTCTACGCGCACCTTCCCAGCTTCTTTTGCTCCTTGTTCCCCTTTACATTCAACATAATCTGCAAAAGAAATAACTTCAGCACGAATAAAACCTTTTTCAAAGTCCGTGTGGATAGCCCTCGCAGCTCTAGGGGCTAAGGAGTGAGTAGGAACCGTCCACGCTCTAGACTCTTTCGGCCCAGCCGTGAAATATGTCATCAAGTCTAATAAATCGTAACCTTCATATATCATCCTCACCAGTCCAGGTTCCTCTAATCCAAGTTCCTGCAAAAACTCCTGCTGATCATTTGAATCAAGTTGGGAGAGTTCAGCTTCTATTTTGGCAGCGATCAGAACAGCACCTGCCCCTTCTTTTTTTGCCGTATCAAAAACCAATTGTGAGTATTGATTTCCTTGAGAAGCATCTGACTCATTAACATTGCAAACATACAAAACAGGTTTAGCAGTCAATAATTGAAGGCTTTTAAATAAAGTTTCCTCACTAGGTTTAATTTCCATCATTCGTACTGGACGGCCTTCTCGCAGTAAAATCAAGGCTTTTTGTACAAGCTCAAATATGTCCTGTGATTCCCTATCCCCACTTTTGGCTTTTTTTTCTAAAGAAAATTCTCGTTTTTCCAACGTTTCAAGATCTGCAAGCATCAGTTCAGTTTCCACAATTTCTAGATCAGAAATGGGATTTATTTTCCCTTCTACGTGAACAATATTTGCGTCATCAAAACATCTCAGCACATAAGCTATGGCGTCCATTTCCCTGATATTTGCAAGGAACTGGTTTCCTAATCCCTCTCCTTTAGAGGCACCTTTTACTAATCCGGCTATGTCCACAAAGGTCATTCTAGTAGGAACTATGTTTTCAGACTTAGCTATGTCAGCTAGCTCATACAATCTCGGGTCTGGAATTGCCACTTCTCCTACGTTCGGCTCTATTGTGCAAAAGGGATAATTCTCAGCTTGAGCCATCGCTGTCTTGGTAAGAGCATTAAAAAGGGTGGATTTACCAACATTAGGCAACCCTACAATTCCACATTTAAATCCCATTAGCTAGATCCCATATTCCATTGTTACGATCAGAAAAAAGCTTGATATAAGCATAAGTTGATTGGGCCCGAAAACAGCAACAAAAAACCCCGACAAAGCGGGGCTGGACCCTTCCATTGTATTTAGAAGAATCATTCTATAACCACATAATATAGGCGGATTAATTTAAATCCACCTATATTGTGCTATAAATTCTGCAGTGCTAGCTGGCCTTACCAATTCGGAAAACGTTAGTTCCGCATTTGTTAGAGCAAACGCCCTTAGTTGCGGGTCTACCGTTTTTCAATGTAACCTGCTGGGGGTTATCAATCTCAACCTTGGCCCTGCATTTAACGCAGTACGCTTCCATATCTCCCTCCTTGTGAGGACTAACTATATAAAACATATTATTCATATAATTAAACTTAACGCAACCCTTTTTCCACTACATATGGTGCTTTCTTTCTGAATTTAGCCTTCTACATATGGTATTTTTCACTTTAAACTAAAAAAATAGAGGGTTGGGATAGCCCAAGACATACTTCTGTAACACACAAGCAACATCTATTTAACAGCAGGGAAATACTTAAGAAACATCAAACCCATAGACTGGAAATTAAATAATTCAGGCGAATTAGTCACACCAAAGTTATTCGTCGTAATACGGAGGTTTAATATGGATTCAGGACATACTTCTTGGATGTTGATAGCCACTGCACTGGTATTTTTTATGACGCCAGGACTAGCTTTCTTTTACGGAGGTCTAGTAAGAGCAAAAAATATAATCAACACGGTAATGATGAGTTTCATGTCGATCGCGATAGTGAGTATCGTCTGGGTACTTTGGGGCTACAGCCTAGCTTTCGGCACCGGCAATGCCTTTATTGGAGATTTCAGTCATATTGGATTATCTGGCATTTCCTTTGCTTCAGCAGAAGGAGACGATATCCCTCCTTTGTTGTTCGTAGCATTTCAAATGATGTTTGCGGTTATCACTCCGGCTCTTATCACAGGAGCCTTTGCAGAAAGATTCAAATTTAGTACCTACTTGATTTTCTTAGTAATATGGAGCACCTTGGTTTATGCGCCCATAACACATTGGGTCTGGGCTTCTAATGTCTTGGCAGACGGTACAGAGGTAAACGGATGGCTATGGGATCTTGGGGCCCTCGACTTCGCAGGAGGAACCGTAATTCACATAAATGCTGGCATAGCAGCAGTTGCGGCAGCACTTCTAGTTGGAAAACGAAGAAACCCGGGAATACAACCCAATAATGTTCCGTATGTGGTTCTTGGAGCCGCAATCCTCTGGCTTGGATGGTTTGGATTTAATGCGGGTTCAGCGTTAGCCGCTAACGATTCGGCGGCAAATGCTTTCTTGGTTACCAGCCTCGCAGCTTCAACAGCTGCATTGACTTGGGGTGTGATATCGCATCTAAAAACTGGGAAAATGGGAGCAGTTGGGGTAGCTACAGGAGCAGTAGCTGGTTTGGTTGCCATCACTCCAGCCGCAGGAGCTGTAAACGCCGTGGGATCACTTGCGATCGGATTCGGGGCAGGATTGATTTGCTTTTTCGCTGTGGAGCTCCTTCACAAAACCAATATGGATGACGCTCTCGACGTGTTTGCGGTTCACGGAATTGGCGGTATATGGGGAGCGATCGCCACCGGCATATTCGCACTCGAGGCAATAAGTGGTACACAAGGACTCATCGAAGGTAATGTAAAACAAGTCGGCATTCAGGCGGTTGCAGTAATCGCCACCGTGGCATACTCCGGCATAGTAAGTTTAATTATCTTATTTATCTTGGATAAAATTCCTGGGCTCGGATTAAGGTCCAGTGAATCTGATGAGGATATAGGGCTTGATTTAGCGGAACACGGAGAACAGTCTGCTGTACAAGACGGAGCAAACTAGTCAAATCTCGGCGTATTAACAAAGAGGGTTCGATTAGCACCGAACCCTCTTTTATTACATCATTACTATAATGTTACGTAATTATTCCTTAATTATTGCCAAAATATTACACCGTGTGTAATATCGGGATTGTAAATGTTACATAAATGTTACAAGGGAAGGTATATATGTTAAAGATAGAGGCGATATTCAGGCCTGAAAGAGTAGGTGCGGTGACCGATTCACTTCTAGTAGCTGGTGTCACAGGATTCCATTATCAAAACGTCACAGGACAAGGGCAACAGAAGGGTGTTGAAGTGGTAACCGGAAGAGGTGGTCAGACCACTAGGTCGGCTTCATCCAAGACCCTACTTGTCACTGTCGTATCTAATGACAAAAAGGATGCGGTGATAGAAGCTATTGTATCTGCGTCCAGAACTGGGGAAATTGGTGATGGAAAGATATTTGTAAGTGAAATTGCCGATACCATAAGGGTAAGAACTGGGGAATCAGGAGATTCTGCAATATAACGGGAACTAGAAGATCAATTTGATTTTTCAATAGTGCTATTGAAGCTAGGTCAATGCATGGGTATCATCTGTAGATATGCCTACTAACGTGCCACCTCAATACAGGGATGCGGAACAAAGATTCCGTGAAGCTGTCTCAGTGCAAGGCAAAATAGCAGCCTTGCAAGAGATGCTGCAGATTATGCCTAAGCATAAAGGCACAGATCATTTAAAAGCCCAACTCAGAGCCCGATTGTCCAAGTTGATGTCTGATTTGGAAACTTCGTCTGGTGGGAAGGGCGGCCGGACAGAGCCATTTTCTCTGCCTAAAGAAGGTGCCGGCAGATCCACGTTAATAGGTCCTACTAACGTTGGGAAATCCTTACTATTATCTTCTGCAACAGGGGCAAAAACTAAGGTAGGTTCATACGAGCTTAGCACGCAAGAACCTATACCTGGCATGTATCCATATAACGACATATACATACAAATGGTTGACACCCCACCGATAGATAATATAGCCACTCAAAGTAGACTTTACGGCCTACTGAGAACGAGCGATATATTCGTTTTTGTCGCAGATTTAACAAACAATCCGGTCGATCAGACTGAAAATTCTTTTAAAGAGCTAGAAGAGTGGGGATTTAAATTATTGCAAAAGAGACAATATCCAGATGAAGATGACCAATTTACCTCAAAACCCACGATAATAGTTTGCAATAAGGCAGACATACCCGGCGCTCTAGATAATTATGGGAACATGGAAACCCGTTACGGCGGAAAATTTCCGCTGATTATGGCCAGTGCCCATGAAGAAGTAGGACTGGATGAACTCGCAGAAGAACTGTTTAAAAGCCTGAAAATAATACGTATCTATACTAAATCACCAAGAGAACGGCTAGAAGATTTTACCAAAGAAAACCCCGTGGTCCTTCCCATTGGCAGTACTGTTGGTGAAGCGGCTCAGCAGGTGCACAAAGAACTTAGCCATGGGCTGAAATATGCAATCTTATGGGGGGATTCAGGCAAATTCGATGGACAACGTGTCGGCAGAGGCCATGAGTTATCAGACGGGGACGTTATAGAAATCCACGCCTAGTTTCCGCCTAAGCATTTAAGGCATCTAACACTTTGCCTGGAGACATAGGCAATTCGGTCATACGAACTCCCACTGCATCATAAATAGCATTAGCTATAGCGGCCATTGGGGGAATCAAACAAGCCTCTCCCACCCCACGCAGGCCAAATGGATGTCCCGGGTTAGCAACCTCCACAAGTACCGTGTCAATCATTGGTAAATCCAGTGCGACAGGCATCCTATAATCCAGGAAGGAAGCGTTAAGCATATTCCCTTCACCATTGAAAACATATTCTTCATTCAAAGCCCAACCAATTCCTTGCACCGCACCACCCTGCAGCTGGCCCTCAACATAGCTAGGGTGGATAGCCTTTCCGACATCCTGAATAGAGGTATATCTCAATATATCGACCTTCCCGGTCTCTTTATCCACCTCAACATCAACAATATGAACTGCAAAAGCATTGCCAACTCCTCCTGGATTTACCGTAGCACGACCAACTATCGGGCCGCCTGTGCCGTTAAGCATATTCGCCAATTCAGCGAATTGAATGCTTAATTCAGGATCACTTTTATGCCTTATAGTTGATCTTTCATACTCGATTTCAGAGGAGTCTACATCCCAGATACCGGCGGCTCGAGCTACCATCTGGGCCTTAATATCATAGGCAGCTTCTATGCATGCTGTACCAGTTTTGAAAGTCACACCACTCCCACCGGCCCCAGAGCTGTAACCGATTGAGTCAGTGTCACCAATAGATGGTTTCACATCCTCCGCTTTTAACCCAAGCACATCCGCAACCTGCATAGCCATTGCAGTTCGACTACCTCCGACATCCGGAGAACCTTCAACCAATGAGATTGTCCCATCTGCGTTTACACTTGCAACGGCACTAGCCGGGCCGCTTCCGTTGAACCAGGCGCCAGAGGCGATACCACGTCCCCGAGCAATGTCTACTATATCTGCGGCGTAATGAGGATGATTTTTTGCAGCGTCCAGTGTTTCCACTAACCCTATTTTTCGATATACCGGACCGTTGGCAGGTTGACGAGTACCTTCTTTGGCTGCATTCAGGAGCCTGAATTCTATGGGATCTATATTCAATTTTTCAGCGATTTCATCAATCGCAGTCTCAATTGCAAAAGCCGCAGCAGGGGAGCCTGGTGCTCTGTAAGCAGAAGATTTTTGAACATTTGTGACAACATCCAAGCCTTCAACATATGCATTGGGTATGACATATGGTCCCAGCATAGTTCTGCTTCCACCTGCTACCGGGGAGCCTGGGAAAGCTCCTGCTTCAAAAGTGAGTCTGGCCTTCACTGCCGTGAGTTTACCGTCCTTAGAAGCTCCTAGTTTTATTTCCATGACGGTACCAGATGTCGGTCCTGTTCCCATGAAAACTTCGGCTCGGGTCATCGTTATTTTTACAGCAGAGCCTGATTTTTTGGACAAAACAGCCGCGACCGGCTCCAAATAAACCCCTCCCATCCCTTTTCCTCCAAAGCCACCACCAATTTCCAAAGGCACGACAGTGACATCTCCCACGGGTATATCCAGCAAGGCAGATATGTGATCTCTGAAAGCAAATAGTTGTTGTGTACTGCACCATGCAGTCACCTTCCCATCTTCATTCCAAAAAGCAGTCGTTGCTTGAGGTTCTATGTAGCCTTGGTGAACTGCCTTGGTTCTAAATTGTCGCTCGACGATCGCATCAGATTCGGCAAATGCCTTATCAACATCTCCCTCTTGAGAAATTATTTTTAAGGCCAGATTACTCGTTCCCGCATTGCCCTCATCACCCCATCCACCAACCCTGAACAATACACTTGACTGAGTCAATAACCTGTCATGCAGAATAGGCGCGTCGTCTTTAAGAGCATCTTCAGCAGTCAATACTGGAGGCAGAACCTCATAATCAACTTCTATTAAAGCCAAGGCTTCCTCGGCAATATGAGGGTCAATAGCGGCTACTGCGGCTATTGCGTGACCGACATAGAGAGCTTTCTCTCTCGCCATTACGTTCCGGGTATAGAAACCATAATTTACGGCAGCACCTTCTTCTAAATCAGCTACCTCTGCCGAAACTTCTGGCAAATCAGATCCTGTCATAACCGACTTAACACCAGGATAGGCAAGAGCTTTAGATGTATCTATAAACTTTATCCTTGCATGGGCATAGGGACTTCTAAGAATTTTTCCATGCAGGTACCCTACAGGGAATGAATCAGCACTATAACGAGCACGCCCGGTTACTTTATCAGCACCATCATGACGTATAGGTCTAGTACCTACTACGGAAAATTCCTTTTCGGCAAGTACCATATTTGGCTCATAGGTGGTCATGATGCATCTCTCCGTTGATCTGATTAGTTAATCTAAGCTAATTTAACACATTGAAAGGAAAGCAGAAAACAGACGTAAATTAAAATTAAATCGGTAAAATGTTACACAGCCTGTCTATTACCCAAGAAGTTATCTGAAGTAAATTAGTAGGTATAAAATGTACCCACGTTTTGATTCCTCTTAGATTTTGTCAGGTTGGTTTTCGGCAACCGGAAAATATACTAAGTCCAACAGTAAATAGACCCACCTAGGGTCTTTCGTATACATTGCGAATCATTTACCTTGCTTGATAAATTCAGCGATTTTTTCTCCGATCATCATTGTGGGAACATTTGTGTTTGCCCTTACACAATCGTGCATTATAGATGCATCACCCAAACGTAAATTTTCAAAGCCGTGGACCTTACCATATTGGTCTACCACAGCCATCGGATCTGATTCAGGTCCCATTTTGCACGTACCGCTTATATGGTGGCTGGTTGTTGCATTTTTCAGAATCCATAAATCCAGTAAATCATTATCTTTTAATTCTTGCTCCGCAGGTTGAACACGTCTTGTGACTATTGATTCATATGAAGTTCCATCACCCACTTCTGCGCACAATCTCACACACTCCCTCATCCGCCTTAGGTCCTCTTCTTCCTTGAAATAGTTATAGTTTAGATGAGGTTGAACCTGTGGATCTGAAGATCTCAACAAAAGCTCCCCTGAGCCCATTTGAAGGTACAGGCAAGCACTCATACCTACACCTTTATACATATCTTCACCATCAGTCATGTAAAACTTTTGTGGAACTGTGGCAGTGTGATGAACCATCATATCGTTGTGAAGGTCGGATCCTTCAGCGGTATATCGTATTGCAACAGTGGCACCACGCTTGGAACCATCTTTTAGGTGCTCATAGTCATCATTTACTTCCCATATAAGACGAACCTGGGGATGATCTCTGAGATTTTGGCCTACACCGGGTAAGTGACCTAACACCTCTATTCCCTTTCCTCCGAGGTGCTCATCTGGGCCTATACCAGAGAGCATAAGCAATTGAGGTGACCCTATTGCACCGGCACTGACAATTATTTCTGCTCCTTTTTCGATAAAAACATCTCCGTCTTTTTCTACTTCTACTCCAACAGCCTTTTTATTAATCAGTTTTATTTTTCGAACATTGCAGTCAGCTTTCAAGGTTAGGTTTGTACGATTTCGGGCAGAATTAAGGTAACTCAAAGCTGTACTCTGACGAACTCTATTAATAGTGTTAAACGGCATGGGACCGACGCCAGTTGAATCAGGATCATTGTGATCTTCTGTAACAGGAAATCCTATATCTTGAAAGCCTTGGAAAAATGCTTCTCCATCGCGGGTCCATTCGTCTTTTGGATGCCGCCGAACGAATATTGGACCATCATGACCATGAAAATCTCCTCCCATATCAATATCGTTCTCTAATTTTATGAACGCTGGAAGGCACTTTTCGAAGCTCCACTCTTCGTTCCCGTGTTCCGCCCATGCGTCATAGTCTTGCGGGTCTCCCCGAAGAAAAATCTGTGCGTTCACCGCACTAGAACCACCCATAGTTTTGCCTCTGGGAATCAACATTGGAGAATCTTGCTCTTCTGTAGCATCAGCAACAAAAAGCCAACGTTTTTCATCACCAGGGTCAAGCCACCAATTTGGTTCATCTAAAAGCTCAGGACCATAACCGTACTTAAATTTATCAGGAAGTGAAGAAAAATCCTCATAGTCACTGCCTGACTCTATGAGAAGCACCGATTTGGATTCATTCTCACTCAACCTTGCAGCTATAATAGCTCCAGCAGACCCCGCTCCAACAACTATGTAATCGTATTCCATCCAACAGCTCCATTTTTATAATATCTCTAACCAGGTAAGTGTCACCGAAAGGAAGATCGGAGATTTAATTCATCCGTCGCCCTCCATCAACATTAATTGCCTGCCCTGTAATATTGTGGGCATCATCAGACGCTAAAAAAGCCGCTAATTTGCCAATATCTTCCGGCGTCTGTTCCTTTTGCATTGGGATCCCAAGCTCGACGATTTTTTCGAATCGCTCTCGACCGGCAAGGCCCTCCAAAGCTTGGTTATCTAAAAAGTCTGGTCTGCCAATAAGATGTTCAAATAATGGGGTCCATAATAAACCAGGACATATTGCATTTACATTGATTTGGTATGGAGCCAACTGAAGCGCATGGGACTGTGTCCAACTCACAACTCCAGCTTTTGAAGCATTGTAGTGGGGTATGGAAGGGCTACCTTGTCGGGATGCGATCGATGCAATATTTATTATTTTCCCATGCCTTCTTTCTTTCATACTATCTTCAACAGCCTGTGAAACATTTACCACGCCTCTGAGATTGATGGCCAGTACTGTGTCCCAATCATCTTCATTCGGTACCTTTCTTTCCCACCACCCATGAGCGCCAACGACACCAGCGTTATTTACCACAATGTCAATTTGTCCTAATTGTTCCAATAGGTCTGAAAGTAGTGATTGTGCGGCATCGGGGCTCGTGACATCCAAGTGGGCTGACTGGGACTGTCCTCCCGATTTAACAATCTCTTCGGAAGTGCGTTGGGCACCTTCTAGATCGATATCACTCACCACTACGTTGGCTCCTTGCTCGGCAAGAACCTTCGATATGCCCTTTCCGATGCCAAGGGCTGCTCCGGTAACTAACGCGTTCTTATTACTTAAATCTATCATTCTGAATTCTCCAAAATACGTGTTATCTAACTTACGGGCGGCCTGCGTTGAATCCATGGTCGGGCCGATTCAAAAGCGGCGCTAACTGCAAGAACAGTCTCTTCATCCCCATGTTTGCCCACAATATGCAAGCCTACAGGCATTCCATCAGAGTCGAATCCACATGGAATACTCGCTGCCGTAAATCCGATGGTATTAATTGGATGAGTAAAAGGTACAAATCCCCATTCAGGGTTAGGGTAAGGGTCTTGATCTCCTATTTTTTGAGGGTATATGTCAGTAGGAAAAGCCGTGGTCGGCATAGTTGGGGATATCAGAACGTCATATTTCTCAAATTCATCCTCAA
The DNA here is from genome assembly GCA_003228105.1 of Chloroflexota bacterium. Classification (GTDB taxonomy): domain Bacteria; phylum Chloroflexota; class Dehalococcoidia; order Lucifugimonadales; family UBA826; genus UBA11996. The sequence goes on along the minus strand of QGNN01000018.1, from coordinate 9,678 downwards.
ACATATGAATCATTTGGTTTCTTAATCCCAAAGCTCTCACATAATCTGTTGTCGTAACATCCCTACCTTGTTCAATTGCCCATTTCCCGTACCATGTGAGCGGATCAGCCGGATCATCTAACAAATGTCCATTAGACACGTAAGCCGAAGCCGCAAATATGACAAGCCAGGGATCAAAGGGGTTTTCCAGTTTCAGGCTGGATTGATCAACTGAACATCCCAACTCCGAAAAAGCTTCGATGGCACTTTTAGTTATTTCTGCCACCTCGGTATCTACGGAGGTGTATCCAAAATCCGGACTCCAGCCTATACGAAATCCTGACACATCTCTTTCGGTTGCGGCCATAAAGTCAGGAACAGGAGCACGAAGAGAACCAGGGTCCCTGGAATCATATCCAGACAACACCTGGAGCATTAAGGCAGAATCTCTAACAGTCCGGGTTAACCCTCCTTGCTGGCTGGTATAGTTGGCAGCCGCAGGGGCATTAATCCCTGAGTAACTGGACACTCTCCCCTGAGTGGGTTTAATTCCATAGGTACCTGTAAAACTAGCAGGTATTCGAATTGAGCCACCTCCATCTCCTCCTGTGGCCAAGGATGTCAACCCTGCGATAATGGATGCCCCGGCACCTCCACTGGACCCGCCCGATGTACGCTCAGGGTTCCACGGATTCCTGCAGGGATCTCCTAATCTATTTTCATTGGCTCCCAACAGCCCAAATTCCGGGGAATTGGTCTTGCCCAACATAATGGCTCCAGCAGCTAACACTCTTTCGACCACGGCGCAATCAGCATCGGGAACTCTGTCTTTATATGCCAGTGAACCTCCAGTGGTCTTCACACCTTTAGTCATTTGTAGATCTTTTATCGAAATAGGTATCCCATGTAGAGGCCCAAGTTCGTCACCGTCAATGACTGCTTTCTCTGCCTTTCGCGCAGATTCCAATGCTAGTTCAGATGTGACAGTAAGATAAGAATTGAGCTGCCCATCAAGGGTATTTATACGATCCAGGTAAAGTTGAGTGATTTCTACCGGAGAAACCTTTTTACTTGCCATAAGTTCCTTGAGTTCTGTTGCCGGTGCAAACGCAAGATTTTCATCTATGCCTGCCATTGTCTTCCTCCACAATTATTGAGATGTATCTCTGTCTATGCGGATTATATCTCTTGGCAAGAGAGTGGTGTGAATAGGGGACTTATCAATGCTGAGCGACTCTTATTCATGCAGATTTTTGGCTAAGAACCCTTGAAGGAAACAGTTAAAGGCTTACCCAAAACTTTCCCAACACTACCTTGATAAAAAATGGGGGATTACAAATCAAACAAGTTCAAGGTTTTTGCCTTGGGAGTTTTTTTGCTCACCAAATTCCCTGTTGGTGAATTAGTCCCTGTATCTGATCCTACTGGCCTCCCAACTTTAGGAGGGTTGTTGAGTAACTCAAGCAAATCAATCTTAGAGATTAGTACTTTAGGTCTGCCTACATTTCTTTTCGTCTGCAAATATCCCCTCTGCTTCAAACGGCCTTCACTAATCCAAGCTTGAATAGTCGCTTTTGCTGGAAGTTTCTCCGCCTGTGATTCACGGTATAAATGTTGGGCTAACCTGTAGGCTTCATCGATATCAATCAGTTCAAGTTGATTGATCTCTTTTTCTAACTCTTTTAGTGCTTCCAGGGAATTAGTGCGGACTAGAATGTCTTTAATCACAGACAAATCAACACTCTGGACATCAAACATACTAGGATGTTGCTCCGGCATAATAACCCCCAAAAAACCGTGTAAGTGGATACTACACCAACTGCAGGCGAAATATAAATTCTTTGGAAAATAACCGGCGCGAACTGCGTGTTAACAAAGAGACATAGATGGCTACAAGGTCGTCTGGTAGATCATTTTAATCACAAACCCCTGCTAAGTTTCACCTAGAGCGCTTCAGGTGCTATTACTCTATTAAAACCTTCGGTCTGATCGTATTCTGAACTGGCATATCGAAAATAGAGCAAGGATATATAGTGACTTTTTCCAATCCACTGTCTAAAAATGAAAGGTTTTTGCCAGCCTATCATCCTAATTTCGGCTGGTTTTACCAAAACCTGGATGACTGTGAATACTGGAGTTGTGAGAAGCCAGCCAACTGTATAGTTTTTGAAAACGATACTCCTTCAAAAATTCACCTCCGGGTCACCCGGGGAGATGGTCACATGATGAACCTGTGCCATCAACATGCCGGCGACGCTGAAAAAGAAGAGATCAACAAATGTACGACTGGACACTGTTTTAATATCAAGCAATCAAAGTACGAAAAATGTTTTGAATGCAGCACTGAGAAATCCAGCACAAAATACAACCGGTACATACACGAAGCCTCACCAGTAAAGGAGGCTCAGGAAGAAGGATCATTTCACGTTTATATGTTAAGTCTTTCAGACAAAACCTTTTATGTAGGTCACACCAGTGATCTTCATATGAGACTGGCTGAACACAAATCAGGCAAGGCTATAGACACCGCAGGAAAGCAACCACAACTTGTTTGGTTTGCCGAAACGTCTACGAGAAAATCTGCCGCCATACTTGAGGTCGCAATAAAAAAGCTGCGAGATAAGAATGACCGAAAGCTGAGAAGGATGGTTATTGATTTCAGTGACCTTCTTAAAGAAACATACTGGTACAAACATAGCTGAGTGGAACAATAACCGATATAAACGGAAATGTATTTGGAAACCACACTCTTTCAATCCCAGATATTATAGTGTCTGATCCGACTCCATGAGAAATATCGAATATATATTTAAACAAAAGTATAAAGTGGCGACCCCGACCAGATTCGAACTGGCGATCTCAGCCTTGACAGGGCCGTATGTTAAACCGCTACACCACGGGGCCGCGAAAAAATCTAACGAAAGTTAGTTAGTAAATTGTATTTAGAGTTAATTAGCTCGTCAATCTATATTAAGAGGCTAGACCTGCTGCTTCCAAGGCCTCATCAAGTTTTGCTGGACTATAACCAACAACTTTCTCTTCACCGATTACTGTGACAGGAGTGCTTCTGTATCCCATTGATACCAAATCCTTCAAAGAATCTCTATCTGTAGATACATTGTGCTCCGTATACTCAAAACCCTTTCGTGAAAGATACACTTTCACCATATGGCAAGGGCCTCAACCTACAGACGTGAAAACCTTTATCGGTTCACTCATCGCTATCTCCTATCAATAATTGTTAACTCAAACAGGATGATCACTTATTTTAACCCATCACAACTATTTTTTCTTGTTATCTTCCCTTCTACGTTCGTTGAATTCCTTCTTACCACCAGTGTTTTCAAAAAGTTCTGTACCCAGTGGTACGGCTTCATCTATGGTTTGTGCGAAATCCTCTCCGGATTCATATTTGCGAAGAAACTCTTCGCTAACGAAAAACATTCATATACAGAACCCATCTCTTTCGATATCTTCATGGTGTCTTTCACAAGGGCAAATTTTTTTGCGATCCTCAACTGGATCGCCGCTTAGAGGCATTCAAGGGCAATATCTATACCCTTCCAACCTATGATTCTCTGCTAAACCCTTCTGGACTTCCTGGACGACTTCTTTCTCAGGAAAGAACTCGTAGGGGCCACGATCAACATAGCGCTCTGAAAATTTTTGAGCACTTGCCAAGGCTTCGGATTCTGACATCTCCTTTGGCATAGCTATAAATACCTCAACTTACGTTATCTGGTGAGAACCCAGTACGCATCATACTATGCATACTGCAATCCATTTTCCTAAACGATTTTTCTTGCATTTCGATTCGTTGAACCAATGAAGGAAAAGCATCCATTATTTCATCATCTGTTTTATTCTCAGATACTTCAAGGCTCAATAAAGCAGCGGTCCCACAGTCACAGCTAGCAGAAAAAAATACTTTCTTAAACCCCGGGTTTGCCGAGAAATCCATTTTAAATCCACTCAGCGGACGTAGATTCACTTCAGCATTGACACTGCTCATCACTAGTGCCTGAATCTCTTTTTCTTCCATAGATTCATACTAACCCAAAATAAACTGAATTGCGATCCAAAATATACAGATTACCGTCAGTGGCTAGGCGAATCAATAACCTTTTTATATATAATGTCAGAACCTGATCCAATCGACCTTTAGGAGGCTGAAGCATGACCGGTGATCCATTTTATAAAGACCTTAACCCTATCTCATTCCTCGATAGATCTGCCGATGTTTACCCAGACAAGCCTGCACTGAGTTATGGCGATATCACCCACACCTACCAGGACTTTTACAATCGGGTTAACAAACTTGCAGGGGCACTGCAAAAAGAGGGTATAAAAAAAGGGGACCGAGTCGGATTCCTCGTTCCAAACATCCCGGCTATGTTTGAAGGGCATTACGGCCCATTAAAAATTGGAGCTGTTCTTGTTGCAATAAATACGAGATTATCAGCAAGAGAAGTTTCGTACATACTCAATCACTCGGGCGCAAAAGTACTAGTCTTTGACTCAGAATATGCTGAACTCATTAACCAAATAAAAAATGAGTTACCTGAAATAACCAGGTTTGTACAGGTAGTTGACACTTTCCCAAAATCTAGTCTTGTGGAAGGTCCAGAATATGAAGAATTTCTTAATTCTGCAGCCCCAGGAGAAAATAGAGTCCTTTTAGAATCCGAATCAGACCCTATATCTATTAACTACACCTCCGGAACTACCGGTATGCCCAAAGGCGTTCAATACCACTCTCGGGGTGCCTATTTATCAGCCTTAGGAGAAGTTGTTGAAAGCGGTATGAACTATGCATCCAAATATCTTTGGACTTTACCGATGTTCCATTGCAATGGATGGTGTTTTACATGGGCTACAACCGCGGTCGGAGCAACTAATATTTGCCTTCGACGGGTAGATCCACTGGAAGTGTACCGATTAATAGAGGAGGAATCTGTCACCCACATGTGTTGTGCACCCACTGTTCTTACATCGATGTACTCTATACCAGATGCTGACCAGCAAGATCTAAGTGGGGTAACCATAATGACCGCCGGAGCGCCGCCCGCACCTCAGGTTATACGCAGCATGGAAAATATGGGGGCACACATATTACATACCTACGGCCTAACCGAAACCTATGGCCCAACTGCGATATGCGCCATTCAACCTGACTGGAAGGAAAAAAGTTCTGAAGAGGTAGCAAATTTAAAGGCTCGGCAGGGTGTCGCCTATGTAGTTGCTGATACGGGAATGCGAGTCGTGGACACTGAAATGAACAATGTGGAAAGGAACGGTTCTCAAATGGGTGAAGTAGTAATGAACGGCAACATCGTAATGTCTGGATATTTCGATGATGAAGATGCTACTAACAAGGCTTTCGAAGGGGGATGGTTTCACAGTGGTGACCTGGCCGTTTGGCACCCTGACGGATATATCGAGCTACAAGATAGAGCCAAAGACATCATAATTTCGGGTGGAGAGAACATATCCAGCCAACAAGTAGAGAAGGTAATTATGGAACATGATGGGGTACTCGAAGTGAGCGTAGTCGGCGTACCTGACGAAAGATGGGGAGAAGTCCCAAAGGCATTCGTAATGTTGAAAGAAGGGGTAACGGTGTCAGAAGAGGAAATAATTACTTTCACAAGGGACCGAATAGCCCATTTTAAAGCACCTAAATATGTTGAATTTGGAGAACTTCCAAAGACAGCCACCGGTAAAATCCAGAAGTACGTTCTTAGAGACAAGGAGTGGGAAGGAAAAGAGAAAAGAATCCAGGGATCTTCTCTGACATAAAGGATTGTGGCAGTCAGATCGCCCCTATTTGTAGATAGGGGCGATCTGCATTCTTCATAAGGACCTCGAGTTCTGCCATAAAGTGTTCAGGAGGTCTGATTGACGGTGGTCTCGGCGGGCCTGCAGGAAGACCTACTATTTCCATAGCTACTTTTATGAAAGGTCCTTCGCCTCCAGTTTCCTGTTACTACCCCTTTATCAACCATAAAACGAATGTTGCTGGTCAGGGAATCTAAATCCAAAGCAAAATCTTCCATAAATGGAGTCGCTACAGCCACCATCGGGCTACATAATCAGCCTTTTATATTGGCTTCCTCTAAGGGCATTGGTACCTCTCGTTAAAAATTTTCATCGGGCAGTGAGGCCGCCATCTACCGGTAGTTCTGCACCAGTGATATAAGATGACTCGCTTGAAGCCATAAAAAGTACCGCTTTTGCTACCTCATCAACCAATCCCACCCTGCGCATCGGGACATCTTCAAGCATTATTTTCCTAAATTCAGGGTCTGCGGTCATTTCTGAAGTAGTCATTGGTGGCATAACTCCTGGGTGAACTGAGTTAACCCGTATACCTTTCTCTGCATACTGAATTGCTGCAGATTTAGTCATTAGTCTAACTGCACCTTTGGACCCGCTATATCCCATATGAACATAAGATTGACCCACCAACCCAGAAATAGATGAGATATTCACAATGCTACCAGCGCTATTTTCTGACATAAGCCCAAGGCAATATTTCATTCCCAGGAAAACACCCCTCGTATTCACTTTAATCACATTGTCGAAAATCTCAATGTCTAAGAGGTCTGGTGATGAAGCACTTATACCTGCATTGTTAACCAAAACATCCAACTTACCAAATTTTGATTTTAGATGCTGCATTAGTTTTTCCCAGTTGGATTCCTCAGTCACATCTAAATGAAAATATTCTGCCGAGCCCCCTGATTGAGTTATCTCTTCAACCAGTTTTTCTCCAAGGTCATCTTGAATATCAGCCAAAATCACATGGGAGCCTTCATTTGAAAAAAGTCTTGCTTCAGCAGCTCCCATTCCATTTGAGGCCCCAGTTATTAAAGAAACTTTGTCTTTCAATCTCATCTTACTTGCCTCCGTTGGCTAAAATATTTGTTATCTCATTTTCCATTCTGGTCTTCTTTTCTCTGAGAATGCCTTTGGGCCTTCAATAGAATCCTCTGTTCCTGAAACCCTCTCTGAAATAGGAATGGCAAGTTTTTGAGAGTATTCAACAGGCAGGTTTCTACCCTGGTAGACAATTTGCTTTATCGCCTGTACCGCAAGGGGTGCACACAATTTAATCTCTCCCGCCACTTTATCTACCCTTTCAATCAATTGTTCTCTATCTTCTACAACGTCTTGTATGAGTCCAATATTGTATGCTCTGTCCGAATTGATTCTGCTCCCAGTTAATTGCATATATAGAGATTCTCCTAGCGGTATCATTCGGTTTAGGTTGTGTAACCCATATCCGGCGAGAATACTCCATCTTGGTTCAGGAAGGCCGAACTCTGATTTCTTGGTTGCAATTCTTATGTCACATTGAAGGGCTACCTCGAGGCCTCCCGCTACGCAAAACCCATCAATAGCTGCAATCAAAGGTTTATAAACACCCATGTCAACAAATGATCCTGATCCCCGGGGATCTAACGCCTGTCGCTCTCCTTGAGCATCCAACGCGGCTCTTTCTTTCAAATCCATCCCCGCTGAAAATGCTCTACCTCCTGCGCCAATCAAAACTCCCAGGATAACCTCTGCGTCGTCCCTCACTTCTGCAAGAGCCTCCCTAAGGCCGGCGCTCAACTCCCTGTTTAGAGCATTCATGGAATCAGGTCTGTTTAGGGTTATATAACCTACTCCGTCACGTTTCTCATATAAAATTGTGTTTGTTGATATTGTCATAGTATTTTTCTCCAAATACTTCTTCTACCGGATTCGGCAAAATCGAAACAAGGCACGCTATTAGGCATTAGTTGGCACCCATTTGGTAACAATAGCAGAAAAAAATGGTACCAACCAAATAGAGAACACAATGTTGGAACGTACCCTTTAGGTACGAAACATAATCATGGTGAGCGGTACATGGTCGATCTAGTGACCCCTGCCATGTCAAAAATAATATTGGGCTGTTGGATGAATAGCGAGGATACTATTAACGCTATGGTGAGTTAAAAGGGAAATACATTCCAATGCCCCCACATTATACCTACTCTTATATGGGGTTTTTAACAGTTAGGTTCCATCCAACCTCCATGAGTCTGCCTCTGGAGAAAGTATAGATGATGCGGTTATCAGTCGTATCTCGCTGGCCTGATTTTACCTTGCTTTACGTTCCCGTCCGCATACCCATACTGAACCCGCAAACAGTCCCAATGCCATGATGATGAGGACTAGAGTCTCTCCCAGGTGTCTAGCACCACCATCATTGATGAAGTGTTGAAGGTGAAGTCCACCCAACAGTGCCACCGTCAAAGATATCAGCCCCAGTGCCAAGCTAGTGAGTAGTAGTCTACGGTTCCTGTCCATCTATCTATTCTCCAATCAAATAAATTTATCGAATCTACCACTATATTAACAAGTTCGCCTAAGCAAATTGAAGGGAGCTCCTCCTTCGACTTATCCACACAATGGAGCCTACTGCTCCACACAACTCTGGATATCCTCTTCATCTAAGGGAGGAAGACATTCAGCCGTCGATAAGCAAAAAAACATCCCCAAGGCAGCTGACTAATCTGAGGGGGGGTCACCCCAGCCCCACCGCATGTGTAGCAATATCGGAAGGACTGAGACGGTAATGGTATCACCTCAGCCCCAGTAGGAATGTATTACTGGGCTTCGTCTTTCCGCATATCCATACAGGGAGTCTAGTGCCCCACAAGATTTTGAGTACTGGAGGATACTATAAACATACTGGATTGGCTAACAGATATGTCTCGTAGCAGTTCTTGAGGTTCCATATTTCATATAAGTTTCATAAGTGCCAGCGGTTGTTACAGTACCAGTGGACTCATAAACATTCCATTTGTAGTCATTTTTAACAGCCAGGTGGACTAACCATACTCCAAGACCTTGATATTCTTCAGTAAATTCACTCAGAGGAAGAGGGGAACCTTCTTGCATTGCAAAGTCATGACTTAAGCCATCACATATTGCCTCTATTGTTAGTGCAGTCGCCTGACCATCAGCAAATGAAGGGGTGTCCACCTCAGCTTCAGAACACCCAACCATCACCAAAAGAACCAAGGCTATGAATATTACCTTTTTCATGCGCACATAATACCAAGATACCTGTAATGGAGGTGGGGGACTTCACAGACAACGCCTGAAGATGGCTTGATGGTAGTTTTATCTTCTTTTTGAGACTGCTCGTCCTTCCCATAGTGCGAAAGGTATTCCCCAGACTAAACCACCTGACAAACCCAACATAGTAAACTGCCATAAAGGTTCTGAACCAGACGAACCAAAGGTCGCGCCTAAAGTAGGGATAAAGAAAGTCAGGTACGTAATTGGCAATAAGATAATAAATCTCGTTTTGGCTGCTATGGAAAAAACGATTGCTATAAGTGTCGGAACACTTAAGGTAACTCCAAATTCCCATAAATCTAAACTGGAATCTCCAGTAAGAATGTCATGAACCAGTATGAAAGCAGAACTAGTAGCCCCGCCTGCCAGGCCAGCCAGAAGCAATATTTTAATTAATCTCCACCAATTCATGGGCACATAATACCAAGTCACAATAATTCGCACGAAGTGGCTTCGTCCCTAGCCATCTCTATCCAGCGAGCATACCCCGACACAGAATTTTGAATTATTAGGGTACTCTCCCAGCTATTCCTATATTCCTGTAATCCTATGGCAGGTGAAAATACGCTTTCTTTTCCTAAC
>QGNN01000017.1 GCA_003228105.1 Chloroflexota bacterium | reverse complement strand
GGAGTCATAGTCGGAGTTACAGTCGGAGTGGATTGGGCGTCTAATTTTGTGGAGAAATTAGGATTTCCAGATGGCCCTACTATCCCGTTATGTATTTTCAAATTGTCTATTAAACCATGGAAAGCTGTAGCGTTGTTATGGTTGTTAAATGATATGTATTTAGTGGCACTCTCAGACCATGACGGGTAATCGCAGGGTGGATTTAATAGAGCTTCATCGGGAATAGACTCATCAATAGCTAAAAATTCCCCTATGTATGCTTTAATCCTTTTTTCATCGATGAAATCTGCAGAAACTGTGAGGTTGTACCAGGTGTTTTTAGCCAGTTCCAGATCGTAGTCAGAAAATTCCAGTTCATATTCCTCACCAAATGGCTGATTTCCCAATAGTAAATTCAACCTACCTTCTTTTAAGCTAACTATAATCTTGCCAGGACAATCTGCAGATACCAAAATCGGCATGTATTGTAGGTCACTTTCAGGGTGAATCAAAAAGTCAATTGAACCGGTATACTGTTCGGGGTTCCAGTCAGAAATTTCCACCTCGGCTGTATATCCATTTTCGTGAGATTCATAATTTCCATTCAAATACAGACTGTCTTCGTGATAGGAAGTGTTCGCCAATGAAAATTGCCTTTGTCCCCAGGAAGAGGTGCCAGAATTGTTAAATTCCCAATATCCGATCAAAGTTGAGGCTATAGGAGTTTGGGAACTAGCTGGTGTCATTGTAGAGGTTACAACAGGTGTTGGGGTGGCTGTAGAAGTCTGCAGAGTAAGGTCCATCGGTTCTATCTGAAGTGTGTAACCTCCTGAGGTTCCGTCTAAGAACATTAACCGTATGGTGTAGACCCCGCTTTCAGATAATAATGCGTTGCTGATAAAAGGATTCAGGTTGAATCCGCTGTCGTCATCTTCCTCAACGACATCGCCTGAAGGTGATAGGAATTCCAAATACCCATCTGAGTCAGGATTATCAGTGATTACTGAAATGTTTACGGACTTGCCGATCATGGAGGAACTTGGAACATATATCCATTCATCAACGTCCCCTGGATATTCGATATTAGCTGGTTGGATAGTCGACAATTGAATTAAAGACCCGTCTTTCACTTTTTCGGTAATGATAGGTGTGGGGCTCGGGGTAGGAGTCGATGTTGGAGGGACTCGTGTTGGGGTAGGAACTTGTGTTGGAGGTATGGGAGTAGCTGTAGGGAGTGGTTTTTGTGTTGATGGTGCCTCTACAGGGATCTGAGGTGTTACAACGGCTGGGATCGGTGTCGGCACTGATTGGGGAGTCAGAGGTTCTGGTGTTGGGACTTTAGTTGTCTGTAAACCAACTATTGCAAGGGGCGTAGGAGTCGGAAATTCGTTGGCTGATTGGGTTCTTGAAGGTTGTATAAGCGGAACAGCTGGAGGTTGTTGTGGGGAAGCAGCCTCTTTGCTTAAATCAGGTTCAATAGACTGAACATCTTGAGTTTGAAGGATTAGGCCTATGGCGAATCTAGAAAACCCTGGAGTTTTGGCTGAAAATCTTTCGTAAAATAAATCTTCAGATCCAATAAACGAACCTTCATGTATTGTTGGCAAACTCTGCCACTCATCTTTGAATCGGTAAAGGCTGATATCATTTTTTTGGATTCCGGCTTCTTCTATCCATTGTCTTTTGACTTGGAACTCAATTATGCCCGGTAAAGTGTCTGTAACAACTTCACCCGCATCAACGGTTATTTCCATTGCTCTAAGGAAAATAACGTTTAGAGGCGCCCTTAATCCATCTGTTTTTACACTTTCTACGTTCAACTTTGCCTCATTACCGTCAAAGTCTCTTGTAGAGGCAGAGATATTGGATAGGTGACCTACATCAGCAACAGCTGGAATCGAGATTTGTGCGTATAGGTAGTCAGGATTGGGGCCGGAAGAAAAAACGACATTTTCTGCGATTGGTAGATCAGCGGCCAATTCGGGTTCTTCAGGTATTATAATTGAGGCTTGAGGCACCAAAGAGGATTCTGCTGCATCCGTCATACCTGTTGCCAGACCGACGGCAGACCCCCCTCTCAACATTGTGGTGGCAGCGAATCCAATGATAGCCAAAACGGCTACAGCGGCAACTCCTGTCACCCATGTGTTTTTTCTTTTCCAAATAGAATTACGTCTAGACAATGATCTTATTGTCCTAGGCATAACCCTGGTTGCTAATGTTTGATCACCGGTATCTGGTAGCTGATCTGCAACGTTATGAATAGCGTTCATGAATTCATCGGCCGATTGAAACCTGTCGTTTAGACTTTTCTCTAAAGCTTTGCTGAGGAGATTGTCTAGTTCTTCTGGACAGTCTTCTATAACCTTAGAGAGAGGTTCGTACTCACCGTTCATATGGGCATTGAATATGTCGTAGGCACTTTCTCCTTGGAAAGGAGACCTTCCGGTGAGAATTTGGTAAAGCAGACAGCCAAGCGAATAAATATCAGACCTGCCATCTATGTCACGACTTTGAATTTGTTCTGGCGACATATACAGCGGAGTTCCAACCGTTGCGTCAGGAGTGGTTACAGTTGTCATCACATCAGCGGTGGCGATTCCAAAATCAGTTAATTTCACGTCTCCGGAATCAGAAATTAGAACGTTTGCTGGCTTAACATCTCGATGGGTCACACCGTTTTCATGTGTTACTGCTAAAGCCGAGGCGATTTGAGCCGCGACTGTTAAGCCTCTTCTTATTGGAAGTGGATCACCTTGCTCAATTATTCGAGCTAAGTTCTCGGGGACGTATTCGGTGACTATAAAATGCCGGCCCTCTTCTTCACCGTGATCGAACACCTTTATAACATGTGGATGTTCAAGGGATGCAAGAATTGAGGCTTCTCGCTGGAACCTCTCGAGGAAGTCACCATCACTGTGTTCTTCGGCAAGAATTTTGACCGCAACTATCTGACCGGTGGAAGGGTCGTGTCCACGATAAACGGTTCCTTGACCGCCTTTCCCAACGATCTCAAGAAGTTGGTATCGACCGATTCTTCTAATTTGCATATGAGTATAGTTTTACTGACATTAAATAAAATCTCACTTAATATTAGATTACATATGAGCGATTTAGTCACGGGTGTTTACACTTATATGGACTCAGTTCGAATAAAATACACCTTGTTTATTATTGTTAACTAGACGTTTTAGAGATAGGTTGGTGTTTGTCTATGCAAAAATTGAACCGGGCTGAGGTGGAAATACTTCTTGCGTCAGGAAGTTCCTTAGCTGGGTCAGATCTATCTGAAACCAATCTGTCAGGTATAGATTTTTCCGCTGTGGATATGAGTTCATGTGATATGAGATATACAGACTTAACTGGCGCGGTTTTAAATTCAGCTAATTTGAGTCACTCAAATATGGGAGCAGCGGACTTGTCCTTGGCTTCACTGAAGAGAGCTAACTTAAAGAACGTGGATTTGCGTTGGGGAATTCTGAAAAATTCCGATTTCACTGATTCCGACATGCAATCTATTGGATTGCTAGAGGCAAATGTTTCAGGATCAATACTCGCACGGGTCAATTTAAGTGATGGGGATTTAAGGAGAACCAATCTTTCTGGAGCATCTCTTGTGGGAGCTAATCTCTCACGATCTAATTTGGCCATGGCTGATCTGACAGGTGCTGCTATAGAGGGAGTGTCATTCGACACATGCAACACATATGGCACTAAATTTTAGATACCGGTCGACTCTTGCTGATCCTTTAAGAGTCTCCTCAAAATCTTACCGGATGCATTCTTAGGAATTGCATCGATAAATTCTACTTCTCTAACGTACTTAAAAGTCGCTACCTTTGATGAGACGAAAGACATAACAGCATCTTCAGAGATATTACTTCCTTTTGTCTTGACTACGAAGGCTTTAGGAATCTCTCCGGATTCTTCATCTGGTTTTCCAATCACGGCTGCGTCACATATTTCTGGATGTTCTATTAACAAACCTTCTAGCTCAGCCGGTGGTACTTGGAACCCTTTATATTTGATTAATTCCTTCTTCCTATCAAGAATCCAAACATAACCGTCCTCATCCATTTTACCTATGTCACCAGTGTGCAACCATCCATCCGACGTAATAGTTTCCTGTGTAGCTTCGGGGTTATTAAAATACCCTTTCATGACTTGGGGGCCCCTGATTACCAACTCTCCTATCTCCCCATGGTTCAATTCCTTAGTAGGGTCTTCAACATCGACTATTTTTTCTTCAGTATCTGATACCGCCGGTCCAATTGAGCCGGCTTTTAAAAGATCCGGTTCTGTGAAATCTATATTCGTTACAGGAGATGACTCAGTCATTCCATATCCTTGAATAACAGGGCAATTCAAAACTTCAGATATTTTTAACTGTAATTCGGAAGAAAGGGGTGCTGCTCCGAACATGGCAAATTTGATGCATGACAAGTCCCTTGATGCCACCCCTGGATACTGACTCAACCCTAATCCTACTGGCGGTACGGTGAAAAGCTTCGTTACCCGATGAGTTTCGATTAAGTCTAAAAACTCTTCCATATCGAATCGTCCCATCATCACTTGGGTTGAACCAGCAGCTATACAAGGATTCATCAAAACATTCATACCGTATATGTGAAAGAGTGGAAGGTGTACAAGAATCACATCGTCTTCCGCCATAGACGCCCCGCCTGTAAGGCCTAGGATCTGTTCCACATTGCTTATCACATTGAAATGAGACAGCATTACCCCTTTGCTAAGGCCCGTCGTTCCTGATGAATACGGAAGGGCTGCCAAATCATTTTCAGGGTTTATATTTGTTGTTGTATATGCTTCAGATTGGCCCAATAATTCCCAAAATGATCCGAGAGTAGCTTTATTGGATGTTATAGCAATTGATCTGACATCATTTTCGATCAATTTTTTGGCTTCATCTAGGATTTCATTTAGCGATTCATGAACCACTAAAATATTGCATCCACTGTCCTGCACCTGGTGCGCAATTTCCCTTTCCCGATATCCCGAATTTATCGTTGATACTATTGCTCCTGATCGGCTTATCCCGTGGAATGCTATGACAAATTCAGCGCAATTGGGGGCAAGAATCCCAACCCGATCACCTTTCGAGACTCCTAATGTTTTCAATGCACCTGAAAATTGTGAGCTATATTCTTCCAATTCAGAGAAAGTGTAGGTGTTATCACCATCAATTATAGCGGTCTTATCAGGGAACTTTATCGACGCTTTTGTCAGAATATCATGGACCGGATAAATACCATATGGTTTCAATGAAGGCCTTGTGATATTTGCTGGCATATGACACCTCTTAGGTTTCTATTTATGAAAGATAAAGTGTTATTTCTGCATGCGGGAATGATACAGCAAGATTGCAATGGCGCTCTCTTTCCAGCGTGCTCGTGTAACTGACAAAATTTGGATCATCTTCTTTCAGGGTATGAGGACAATCTTGCCTACGTTCCATGTGAGGACATAAATGCATGTCCTTTTGGTAATCCCAAAAACCCACCATTTTCATAGGCCCATAGAACGTTTCTGCAACGATACGAAGGTCCGAAATAATTTCTGTGGCCCTTAAAGTTCCCTGCCCCGTGACATCAAGAGTGACTTCTTCCATTTTTTATTTCTCCGTGAAGTGGTCCCATCCGCCTGTTTTTATTGATATTTGGGTCCCGGAATTATCCACGGCATTTACATGCCCGGAACCAATTTCTATTTCTCCAACAATGTGCAGATCCATTTTGGTCGATTTAGAGATGTATCTTATAAGAGATTCGTGGCCCGTGATCAATAATTCGTAGTCTTCACCACCACTTACTGCCATTTCCTTGAAATTATCAGGAAATGATAATTTCAGCTCCTCGTGTACGGGAATGGAATCTAGATTTATAGTGGCATTAACGCTGCTGGCGACACACAATTTCTTAAGATCATTTAAGAATCCATCACTAATGTCCATGGCTGTCTTAATTCCCATATCCAAGAGATTGATACCTTCCGGAATTCGTGGTTTTGGCAAATAATGCGCCTCATAGAAATGTGATGATTTATTGAGCTCGCCATTTAAAAGGAGTCTTAGGCCAGCGTTCGAGCAACCAAGAGCACCCGTGACAGCGATAACATCCCCAGGAACGGCTGCCTTCCTTTTCATAGTTTCGGGCTTGTCTGTGGAACCAACTACTGTAATGGAAATGAAAAATGTGTCCGACTTCACTATATCGCCACCGACCAATTCTCCCCCGTAGATATTTAAGAGATCTGAGAAACCTAAATAGAGATTTTCTAATTGTTCGACCAATATGTCTGCCCTCAATCCTAGGGTAACTACTGAATATACTGGTTCACATCCCATGGAGGCTATGTCGCTGTAATTTACAGCAAGCGATTTCCAACCGAGGTTCCGCATATCTACTTCATTACTGACGAAATGTACCTTTTCCACCATAGCATCGGTAGTGACAACCTGCAGATTACCCAGGTTACCTATTACCGCAGCGTCATCTCCGATGGCGACTTGTATTTTACTTTTCGTATTGGGTGTAACGTTTTGTTCCAGCACTGCTTCCAGTCTGGCTATAAGGTCAAATTCGCTTATTTCTGATATTTTTGTCATTTAACTACGATTTTAACCTCTATCAAATATGACTTCGCCCCTCCTAAGTGATATAAAAGGCCAAGTCATAATATATGCACTTCATGGGAGTACGGTAATTGAAAATCACAGAAATTAAAACATTTCATATGTCTGCAACCCCACATAAATCAGACGCGAACAACTGGTTGTTCCTGAAAATTTATACTGACACAGGTATTTACGGTGTAGGTGAGGGTAGTCTTCAATACAAAGATCTAGGCCTCACAGCAGAAATCGAAGATTTTTCCAAATTTCTGATTGGAAAAGACCCTTTCGCGATCGAATTTATTTGGACATCCTTGTATCGAAGAGTGACATGGACGGGTGGTGCGGTAACTATGAGTGCTATAAGTGCTATAGATCTAGCGTTATGGGATTTAAAAGGTAAGGCCCTAGGAGTACCGGTGTACGAATTGTTAGGTGGGAAAGTTCGGGATGCCGTCCCATTATACGCAAATGGCTGGTTTGAGAATGCTGTTACCCCTAAAGACCACGCCGAGGCGGCTGTACAAACAGTGCAATCGGGGTATCCATGCCTAAAGTTTTATCCATTCAAAGGTCAATATGTAACTACTCTTGAGAGAATAAAAAAGGGAGTTGAGTTAGTAAAGGCTGTAAGAGATGCGATTGGACCAGATATACAGATAGGAATCGATGTCAGGGCTAGATTGGATTTTTGGAGTGCCTTGCAAGTTGCCGAAGAACTTATCCCTTATAAGATCTCCTGGATTGAGGAGCCGATACAGTTTGATAATCCAAAGTTGATGGGCGAATTTGCAAGAAAATCTAGGATCCCGGTATCAACTGGTGAACAGCTGTACAACCGTTGGGATTTCCAACCATTGCTAGATGAAAAAGCTATTTCTATTATCCAGCCAGATATATGTCACGCTGGAGGAATTTCGGAACTTAGAAAAATAGCCTCTGCCGCAGAAACACAATATGTTAGTGTGGCACCGCATAATTCCAACGGCCCAATATCGACCGCAGCAAGCCTTCATTTGGATATGAATATTCCTAACTGTTTCAAACAAGAGATATTTGTGAGTTTTTTGGCCAGATATGAAGCTATATTGACGAATCAGATTCCAATTCACAAAGGCTTTGCCACCCCTCCAGTCGGTCCAGGGTGGGGGACGGACATAAATGAAGAGGCCCTAAAGGAGTTTCCACCATCTGATTACACGCCAGTAGATTCTGAACCTTACACTGAATTTTTCTAGGGTGACCGTAGGTTAAATAACAGCTATCCTTTTCTTTTCGAATTGATTCCAATCCCATTCTGAACCCCAACCGGGTCCTGATGGCGGGGTTACCCATCCAGATACAGGTCTAATGGGGTTAAGTAAACCTATTTCCTCACCCAATTCAGCTCCTCTTGCGGGAGGGGCATTCTCAAACCAATCTATGTTTGAAATTCCGCAATTAATATGTGCATGAACTATGCCAAAAAGAGGGCCATAGGCATTAGGTTCAACAGTTGTATTCAATTGGGCTGCGAATTTGGATGCATTCAGAATGGGGGTTGTTCCATGTCTGCCATTTACTCTGAGAATATCAATTGCACCTGTTTTCAACCACAGCTGGCTGATTTCTGGTTCATTCATAAGAGTCTCAGCTCCAGCAACAGGTATTTTTAGTTGCTGACATAAATTTACATAATCTTCATGATGGCGGTCTGGTAAAGGTTCTTCAAGCCATATGAAATTTAGGTCTTCCAATTCCTTCCCGATTTCTAGAGCTTCGTCGAAAGTGTAATTCACCAAAGCTGCGTCATGCATTAAACCTATACTGTCACCAAATACTTTTCTAAATGCTTTAAACGTCTCTATGTTTTTCTCGACACCAAATGGAAGATGATCTTTTAGTGCCGTGAATCCCGCCTCAATTCCGGCTTCTCCATCAAGGAGCAGTTCTTCGGGAGTGACCCCGGTAGTGTTGTAATAGGCTTGTATTTTGCCCTTTGCTCCGCCAAGTAGTTCAGATACAGGTAAATTTTTGACCTTTCCTTCTATATCCCAAAGGCAGTTATCAAATCCTCCATACCAACCCGGTTCAAAAAAACGGCTTACTGATTTTAGTTTAGATAAAAGGTGATCTCTTCCGAGAGGATTTTCTCCGACTACTAGTTCTCTCAGTTGTGCTATTTGTCTCCATGTTAGTTCGGTATATCTCCAATCCCCTACAGTACAAATTCCATGGATACCTTCGTCAGTCATAACTTGCATAACCTGTACGGGAACCGGTCCACCTTTAGGAAAAGCTTGTTGCCACCTTAGTTCTGAGGGATTTCCCACTGGCACGACTTGTGTGACGATCGGGTACATGGGAAGCTCAAAGACAGATATTTCAACAGACGTTATTTTCATTGATACAGCATATATGAAACCCCAAAAATGGTGGAGCTTAGCGAACTATGGAATGGTCATCTCACCCTAACAACAATGGGAATTAGTTAGTCTGAAATTGGTCATTCAGAGTGAGACCTTCGTCGAAATCTACGTCTAACGAGTGGATGAGCCGTGAGAGCATTGAGTAATACCCGACTGTGACTAGAAAATCTATTGTCACTTGAGGCCCAAGCAGGTGCTCAAGCGCCTGGTATGTTCGGGAAGTTAAGGTGCCGTTTTTAACTAATTCTTTCGCTGACTGGATAAATATTCCTTCTTTTGCTGGCAATCCCATAGGGCCCTTGCCAGACATAATGGAATCAATCACTTCATCCCTTACCCCGACCTCCCGTGCTATCGGTTCGTGTTGTGCCCATTCGTATCCGTTGTTCATCTCGTTGGCAGTGGTGAGTATGGCAGTCTCCCTAATGATAGGGTCCAGGTGGGAGTTATACCGAATGTATTCCCCTACTGTGGTCACGGCCTTTGTGGCTTCAGGATTGTTCAGAAGAGCAGAAAATACGTTTGGCACATGCCCTCTTGTTTTCGATATGTTGTCATAAATATTTTGCTGGGATTCTGGTAAGTCGTCTCTTTTGATGTAAGGAACTCGGGCCATTTTGCCACCTTCTTATTGAGAGAACTAGTACCGTGATTAGATGAAATGGTGGGCCTGCCTGGACTCGAACCAGGGACCTCAGTCTTATCAGGACTGCGCTCTAACCGGGCTGAGCTACAGGCCCATTTCTTAGAATTTAGCTATGGGAAAAGGGTCTTTGCCACTATTAAGACCCGATAGCTAATTTCAGCGTCAGCTTGGTATTATACATTCCAATTATATCTATCTGTAGCGGGTTAAGGGTTTCTTTTGAGTAATCAGTGCAAGTTTTGGGATTGTTTTGAAAATATATCCCCTGTTCACACGTTTTGTGGGGATCACTTTGAATGGTTTCAAATCGGTGATATTGATGAATGTCCAATATGCAAAAAGGGTAAATTTGCCCGGTTCCCATTATGTACTGATTGTGACATTAAATCGGATGAGGTAGTAAATTCAGATCAAACCAAACTTGCTACTATACAACTGCTCTCCGCGGTTGATGATGTAATTTTAATGGTCAAATCAGATGCTCCTACTTGGCCAGAGGATAAGCAGAAACAATTGGAACATCTTGAGCAAAAAGCAAATAAAGTTCGCCGTGAACTTCAATCGGGTTAGATACTTTTAGAAAGACCCTTTACGGGGTGTATTCTTCCACTATCTCCACTGGAGTGTTTCTCGCCACGATCAGTTCCAGAGGTTCTGTCAAACTATCGTTGATTGGCTGGTGGATCGAGTTTTGTGGTACATATAGAAAATCACCAGCTTCAATCTCCAAGGTGGTGCCCAAGCTAGGCCCAGTTAGAAATCTTCCTTTTCCCTTCGACACATATATCGCTGATTCGCAATTCACATGATGATGGGGACTAGAGGCACATCCAGGTGGTACTGTGGCCACTGCGAGGTGTATGCCTTCAGCCCCCACGAGCCCCTCCGATACCCCTGCTAACCTTGTCATTTGGCCAGATGATATTTCAACTTCCAGGTTACCTTTTTTAACAACCTGGCATTCAGTATCGTATTTTGATGTCATGGTTTAAATAAACTCCCACAAAAAAAACTCTTAAATTAAATATCAACTTTAGCAATTACGGCAGCATTGACTATTAAAGTAAAATCTCCAGACCCTTCAGTACCTTCAATTTCCATACCACCTTGTATAATTTTCAATTTTCCGATTCCATGAGGTAAGACTCCCAACACGATATCTTCATCTACTTCATCTGGTCTGGTTGTGGCAATCGTAACTTCAACCACCATGTTTTTTGAAGTGTCAGGGCCAAACAAACCCAACCCCATGATGCTACTTTGATGTACGGCATTCCAGACAGCTCTTCGAGCGGCCTCGGTTGCATTTTGCCCATGCAGATCTATTCCTGTACCCATTTCGAGTATTAAAGGCTTTAGTGCCATAGTTATTCTCCGATCTAAACTATTTAATGACTTTTGACTCAAAGTAATTCTAACTGATCGAGCAAATACTCTGGATTTCAATCATTGGGAAACAGCCATATTTTAATGGAAGTGTGATTTTAGAGAATATTTTCATGACAGGTTTTACCCTTTTTTGAGAGGTATTCAACCTTTGGATGAAATTACTGGATTTCGTAGCTAAATTTATCCTATAATGGGACTTTCGCGCGGCAGTAGCTCAGGGGTAGAGCATTTGCTTCCCAAGCAAAAGGCCGAGGGTTCGAATCCCTTCTGCCGCTCCAAAAATTTTTTACTTTAATTTTCAAAACAAGAATAACCGTGTTAATGGGACGTTATGAGTAACTTGAGAATC
The DNA here is from genome assembly GCA_003228105.1 of Chloroflexota bacterium. Taxonomy (GTDB): domain Bacteria; phylum Chloroflexota; class Dehalococcoidia; order Lucifugimonadales; family UBA826; genus UBA11996. The sequence continues at coordinate 23,804 of QGNN01000017.1, read as the reverse complement.
AGAAACATTCGCACCATATTTACTGAGCCCGACGATATTCGCCTAGTGATAGTAAAAATTGAGACAAGCGAACCAGAAATATACGGGGTAGGGTGCGCGACTTTTACTCAAAGGCCGACAGCGGTGCTTGCAGCTGTTGAGGATTACTTAAAACCATTTTTGATTGGCAAAGATCCAGCAGATATAGAAGACATATGGCAATCTTCCTACGTTTCATCCTACTGGCGAAACGGGCCAGTGTTAAATAACGCTTTAAGTGGGATTGACCAGGCTTTGTGGGATATTAAGGGTAAATTGGCAGGAATGCCTGTTTATGATTTGCTCGGTGGGAAGGCTAGAAGTTCAGCTGCTGTTTATGTTCACGCGAATGGGAGTGAATATCAGGAAGTAGAGGATGATGTGCGAATGTATATGGAAGAAGGATTCCACCATATTCGTGTCCAGGTTGCTACTCCAGGCTATGTGACATATGGTAATAAAGGTTCGTCTGGTGAATCTACTTACTCGAAATATGGCCCAAGATTGGGAACTGATCGAATATTCGAGCCGTTACCAGATACTTTACATGCCCACCCTGGTGGAATATTTGAGCCTGGACCCTACATGAAATCAGCGTTGGGACTTTTTGAATATATAAGGTCAAAAGTTGGTTGGGATATTGAAATACTTCACGATGTTCACGAACGGATACCGCCGATCCAAGCGATTGGGTTTGCTAAGGAAGTTGAGCAGTACAAACTTTATTTTCTGGAAGATCTATTTTCCCCTGAAGATAACGATTACTTCAAAATGGTGAGGCATCAAACCAGTACTCCAATAGCAATGGGTGAACTTTACAACAACCCTCATGAAGTTATTCCTATGGTGAAAGACCGACTTATCGATTTTTTGAGGATCCACATATCCCAGATAGGTGGAATCACTCCTGCAAGGAAATTAGCAGCTTTGTGCGAAGCTTTTAATGTGCGTACGGCTTGGCATGGCCCAGGTGATACCTCCCCGGTGGGCCATTCCGCAAATCTTATGCTGGATCTAAACACTATTAATTTCGGGATTCAGGAATACGCAATATTTGGTGACAATAGCAAAGAGGTGTTTCCTGGGTGTCCCGAGGTGAAAGACGGATATATGTGGCCTAACGGGTCTCCTGGTCTGGGTATTGATATTAATGAGGCGCTTGCGGCAAAATTCCCCTTCAAAGATAGAGCTTATGGTGGTGCTTGGGACACGGTACGTAGGGCGGATGGGAGTGTCGTCAAGCCTTAATTTTGGCAATGTGAAAAAAGTTACAAGGTTTTTTCGAGGAGGCAAATCTAAATTGAATTTAAAGATAGATTTTAATTGTGACATGGGTGAAAGTTTTGGCATGTATAAAATGGGATTTGATGAAGAAGTGATAAAACACATTTCTTCAGCCAATATCGCCTGTGGATTTCATGCAGGAGATCCAATGTGGATGCGTAAAACCGTTGAATTGGCAGAATCTCATGGGGTAGGGGTTGGGGCACACCCCAGTTACCCTGATCTTAATGGGTTCGGTAGAAGAAACATGAATGCCACTCCTGAAGAAGTACGCAATGATGTGGTATATCAAGCTGGAGCTTTAAAAGCGTTCACAGCGGGCCGGAATTTGCAGCATGTAAAACCTCATGGAGCTATGTACAACCAAGCCGTAGGTGATGCTGATTTAGGGAAATCAATATGTGAAGCAGTACTTGAGGTGGATTCCAAAATTATTTTGCTAGCACTGGCGGGATCAGCATGGATAGATGTCGCAAAAAATATTGGAATGCGGGTTGCTAGGGAAGTTTTTGCAGATCGAGCTGTGCATAGCGATGGTACTTTAGTGTCCAGATCTCAAGAAGGATCTGTTATTCATGATCTTAATGAGGTGGTTGATAGAAGTTTACAGATGGTCACTGAAGGCAAAATTGTGTCTGTGGAAGGCGATATAATTGAAGTTCAAGCAGATTCAATATGCCTTCATGGGGACACCCCCGGAGCAGTTGATATGGCCCAAACACTGAAGGAACAATTCGTGGCGAATGGGGTGGAAATTACCCCACTATCAAATATCGTTTAAAGGAAATACATGGATGAAACAACGGTAAATATCTCTCCTGATTTTGCTCCTATGGGTGACTCCGCTTTGATGGTGGTGGCAGGCAATAATATCTCGGTTGAAGTCAACCAAAAAGTTCAAAATATGATTTCCATTATTAAAGTACAGGATTGGCCCGGTATAAAAGAAATTGTGCCAACATATAGTTCATTTGTGATTCATTTCGACCCGTTGATATTTTCGTTTGACGGTTTGACTGAATGTATAGCTGATCTTTGGGAATGCAAGGAAGTTTCAGAAGACACCAATACCAAAACTGTTTTGATTCCCACTCTTTATGGATCAGATTATGGCCTTGACCTTGAGTCAGTGTCTGCATTGACAAACTTGTCAGTGGAAGAGGTCATTGGTATCCATTCCGAAACGGAGTATCTAGTCTACGCCTTAGGTTTTAGTCCTGGATTTCCGTATTTGGGAGGTTTAGACTCAAGAATTCATTGCCCAAGACTGGAAACGCCCAGGATAAGTGTTCCTAAAGGTTCTGTGGCTATTGCGGATTATCAAACCGGTGTATATCCAGTTTCTAGTCCGGGAGGGTGGCGACTGATAGGCCAGACCCCAGTTACTATGTTCGATCCGAATAGGTCCCATCCATCCATAGTGAACCCGGGGGATTACATACGTTTTGTACCCATCAGCTCTGAGGCTGAATATGAGGAAATATTTGAAATGTCTTCGAATGGCACCTATGAGGTTCAAGTACTATGATAGAGATTTTAAAGGCCGGTACACTAACTACGATTCAAGATGCCGGCCGCTCAGGCTACCAAGAATTAGGTGTTCCCGAAACAGGAGCTCTGGACAAATTTTCATTTCGCTGTGCCAATTTACTGACTGGAAACCATGAAAATACTCCAGCTATGGAGGCTGTCTTATTCGGCCCAGAGATTAAATTTTCGGATGATTCTTTTATCGCCATAACAGGGGGAGATCTTTCTCCCACTATAGATGGTACCGAGGTGAATTTGTGGGAGACATTGCTAGTCAGTGCAGGATCAATACTTTCTTTTTCTGGACCAACAGGTAATGGGATACGGTCTTATGTATCGATTGCAGGAGGATTTGTCGGAGATAAAATTCGATCGGTGATGGGGAGCTATTCGACTTATCTGCCGGGCGGGTTTGGGGGTTACGGAGGTAGGGCATTAAAGGACGGAGATTTCCTTAATATTGGTATAGCAAAGGAAAACTTTGCAGGGGAACTTGTTTTGGAAAACCCACCTTCCTTTGGAGATGATGAAACACTTAGAATCATACTAGGTCCGCAAGATGGTATGTTTACTCCAGCAGCCATTCAAACTCTGACTTCAAGTTCCTATGAAGTTACTCCCAATTCAGATCGGATGGGCTGTAGGTTGGATGGACCGATGTTGGAACATTTGGAAGGCCCTGATGTCATATCTGATGGGACTGCATTTGGAGTCATTCAAGTTCCAGGTGACGGCAAGCCCATTATTTTACTCTCTGATAGAGGGACTACTGGTGGGTACACTAAGATAGCCACCGTTATATCTGCTGATAGGAGTAAATTAGCTCAGCTAATACCAGGAGGAAATATTAATTTTGAAGTGGTTAGCCAGGGGAAAGCCGTTAATTTATTAAGAGACCAAGAGGAATTACTCTCCTCACTATTAATAGATGGGAGAGTTCCCTTAAATATTAAAGTGAATGGTGTGCGAGTGGATATAGTTGACGATGAGGATCAGCCAGCAATGGGAATTAATGTAAAACACGTTACTTACAAAACAGTAGTGTCCGACGGCCATAAAGATCATCAAATAGAATTGGAATAGCTGAATGAAATTGTGAGGCAAACATATGGGTAAGAAAATGGCAGTGGTCGGAACAGGTGCGGCTGGAAGTTATATCGGAGCTTTCCTCACGCGAGAAGGGCACGACCTCGTCCTCATCGACATGTGGGGGGAACATGTGGATAAAATGAATGCTGACGGGATCGACGTTTCGGGTTCTCAAGGCCCGTTTAATGTTCCTGTACGGGCCCATCATTTTTCCGATGCCTCCCAACTCAAAGATCAATACGACATTATATTTTTTGCTATGAAATCATATGACACTGTGTGGGCGGCCCATTTTGCAAAAAAACTGTTGGCCAGTAATGGTGTGCTTGTGAGCAACCAGAACTGTATGAATGACTTAACCTTAGCTTCAATAGTAGGCTTTGAAAGAGAAATTGGTTGCGTTATGTCGGGAATAACAGTGGGGCTTTGGGAACCAGGTCATGTAAATCGCGGTGGCCAGCCAGGTAGAGATCGTGGGCATGATGTTTTCAGGGTCGGGGAATTGCACGGCAGGATTACCCCGAGAGCAGAGGAGATTGCGGAACTTTTGTCTTGTATCGATGGCTCAAAGGCTACATCAAACATATGGGGCGAGAGATGGTCAAAACTCACTACAAATGCCTCCTCAAATCCTATAACTGCGATGACAGGGCTTGGTTCAAACGGCGCGGCAGAGCTACCGGAAGCGAGAAGATTGCAAATCGAAATTTCAAAAGAATCTTGTCGAGTTGCCTTAGCTCAAAATTTTGATGTTGAACCAATAAAAGGTATTACTGCAGACGTTTGGTCACGAGCGAATGAAGGCGATAATTATGAAGAATTAGATGAAAAATTCTTACCAAGTCCAGGAGTAAGTGATTGGAAATCGTCTATGTCACAGGACGTAAGCAAAGGCCGGAAGACTGAAGTTACCTTGATGAATGGATATATTTCAGAACAAGGTACCTTGGCTGGAATACCGACGCCAGTTAATACTGCTATCACCTTTGTAGTGGATGAAATTGACCGAGGCGTGAGACAACCGGATGTGCTAAATATTAAAGAGGTTTTATCTAGAGCGGGAATTAGATAAAGAAGTATGTTTGAAATTCTTCATGAGTTGTCGAATTGGATCAGAGAATTTGCCGAAACAGATTGGGCAATTCTAATACTGTTTGTAACAGCTTTCTTAGAATCCACTATTTCTCCCATTCCTCCTGACCCGTTACTGATTCCTATGGGCATCATGAAACCCAGCTCGGCCATATGGTTTGCTGCCCTGTGCACATTGGCTTCTGTGTTGGGGGCTGTACTCGGACATCGGCTTGGATCCCAATTCGGGAGACCTTTACTTGGTAGATTTGTCTCTGAAAGTAGGATTCAATCAGGAGAAGCGTTGTTCGATAAATATGGTATTTGGGCTGTTTTGGTGGCCGCTGTCACGCCTATACCTTATAAAGTGTTTACTATACTGGCTGGTGTACTGAACCTAGATATGAAACGGTTTCTTATTGTATCTATTATTGGGCGGGGGATGAGGTTCCTTAGCCTTGGTGTTCTTATATATTTGTTCGGTGAAAATGTCCAGAATTTTGTTGAAGAACAATTTGAGACTCTTACTTTGTTGGCCGGCGTCGCTGTACTGGCTTCCGTTCTCTTTGTTGTGATACTTATTAAATGGAAAACTAAACGGAGTTCTACGAAAAAATAATAATATGTGTAATAAATCAAAGTTCCATACGAGATTGAATCCGACTCGAAGATGGCTGATTAAATTTATATCCTAAATGTTCATAGGCCCTTCTGGTGGCTACCCTTCCTCTTTGTGTACGATCTAGGAATCCCATTTGAATCAAATATGGTTCGTACACATCCTCAATAGTTTCAGACTCTTCATTAATTGAGGCAGCTATTGTGTCTATGCCGACCGGCCCTCCGTCAAATTTTTCAATAATACATTTAACTACGTTCACATCCACGCCATCGAGGCCTAAATCATCTATTTTTAAATCAGTTAAAGCTTTGAGTGCTACATCTTGGGTTATTATGTTGTCAGCTACGACTTGGGCATAATCCCTCACTCGTCTTAATAACCTGTTTGCGACCCTTGGGGTTCCTCGCGCCCGTTTTGCAATTTCATGAAGGCCGTCTGGACTGTACGCTACATCAAGAATTCTTGCTGATCGAAGAAGAATCTGTTCCATGTCCTGTACGGTATAAAAATCCAGTCGATGAACGGAACCGAACCTATCCCTAAGCGGTGAACTAAGCATTCCATAACGGGTAGTTGCACCAATGAGGGTAAAAGGTTTTAGAGAGAGATTCATGCTCCTCGCCTTGAGTCCTTTATCTATAACCCAAGTGACAAAAAAATCTTCCATTGCTGGATACAGAACTTCCTCTACTACTCGACTCAAACGGTGTATTTCATCTATAAAAAGAACATCATCTTGTTGGAGTTGGCTTAATATTGCCACCATGTCTCCAGCTCTTTCGATGGCTGGTCCAGATGTGGTTTTTATTCTAACTTCCATCTCGGTAGCTACGATATTTGATAGGGTTGTTTTTCCTAGTCCGGGAGGGCCATAAAGCAGAAGGTGATCCAATGGTTCACCCCTCTGTTTGGCTGCCGTTATTGATATCGAAAGGGTATTTTTTATACCATCCTGACCCACATAAGTAGATAAATTCTTGGGACGTAAATTTGTGTCGAGGCTATGATCCTCTTCGTGAGTACTGCCAGAAACGAGTCTATCGTCCAAGTGTTTGATAGTCCTTTGTTAAAGTTTCTATTTTGCCAAATTCTAGGTTTGATATAAACTCAATACCAATTAAAACTTAAAGTAATTACAACATTACACCGTAGTGATCAGTTTGACACGTTTTTTTTATAACCCAATAAACTCACAATGAAAATATCACCTAATTGTGTTGGAGAATCTGTTTTATGGCAAAAAGAACAATAGAAGAATGGGAAGAGACTACACTGGGGCCTTTAAAGAAAAGATTCGGGGAAAGAAAAGAATCCTTTGAAACAATGTCAGGGATACCGATAAACACCATATATACGGAACAAACCAAGGCGGTCACTGAATTTACAGATGAATACCCAGGCGAATTCCCTTTTACACGTGGAGTTCAGCCAAATATGTACAGGGGGCGTCTCTGGACCATGAGGCAGTACGCCGGGCTAGCTTCTCCGGAGGAATCAAACCGCAGGTATCGCTACTTACTGGATCAAGGTCAGACGGGATTGAGTGTAGCTTTTGATTTACCAACTCAGACGGGATATGACTCAGATCACCCAATGGCAACAGGCGAGGTAGGTCGTACTGGTGTACCGATATCTAGTCTGGCTGATATGGAAATTTTGTTCGATAAGATTCCCTTGGACAAAGTAAGTACATCGATGACTATAAATGCCACTGCTTCGGTTCTTCTTGCTTTGTATATTGCGGTTGGCAAAAAACAAGGAGTAAAGCCAGAGGCGTTAAGTGGAACTATCCAAAACGATATTCTCAAAGAATATATAGCTAGGGGTACGTATATCTATCCCCCAGAACCATCAATGCGTCTGATAACTGATGTTTTCCAGTTTTGCAGCAAGAATGTTCCGAAATGGAACACTATAAGTATCAGTGGCTACCATATGAGTGAGGCCGGAGCCAACGCAGTGCAAGAATTAGCCTTTACTTTTTCAAATGCTATCGCCTACGTTGAGGCAGCTATATCCTCAGGCTTGGACGTTGACGCTTTTGCAGGACGCCTGTCATTTTTCTTTGTTGCGCAAAACAATTTGTTTGAGGAAGTCGCCAAATATCGAGCAGCTAGAAGGATGTGGGCCAAAATAATGAGGGAAAGGTTCAATGCCAAGAATGACCGTTCTTGTATGATGCGCTTCCATACACAGACAGCAGGCGTGACATTGACTGCTCAACAGCCTGATAACAATGTAATAAGAACGACGATCCAAGCCTTGGCAGCTGTATTGGGGGGGACCCAGTCACTGCATGTCAATTCCAAGGATGAAGCATTAGCCTTACCTACAGAAGAATCGGTTCAAATATCTCTCAGGACCCAACAAATACTGGCCCATGAAAGCGGAGTGTCTGAATCGGTGGACCCACTGGCTGGCTCCTATTATGTTGAGCATCTAACGGATGAATTGGAATCCCAAGCATTTAGGTACATTGAATCTATGGATGGGATGGGAGGGGCTGTGGAGGCCCTCAGAGAAGGATTTCAGATACAAGAAATTCATAACAGTGCCTACCAACACCAGAAAGAAGTAGAAAGCTTAGATAGGGTGGTGGTCGGGGTTAATCAATATCAGTCACCAACACCCCCCATTAAAAAATTGCAAACAATATCACCTAATGAAACTCAAAATCAACTGGCAAGATTGGCAAAAGTGAAATCGGAACGAAATGATAAAAAGGTACAGGAATCCCTAGAAAATTTAAGGGCTGTAACAAAAAGTGGATCAAATACAATGCCAGTATTAATAAAATGTGTGGAATCATATGCCACAGTTGGAGAAATATCTGATGTATTCCGCGACATTTTTGGAGAACAAACAGAATTCACCCCATTTTAATAGACTGAGAGGAGTTAAAAAATGTCTGATCTGCTTTTAAGTGATGACGAAATTTTATTAAAAAACACAGTATCCGATTATTCAAAAAATGAATTGGCCCCTAGAGCGGCTGGGTACGATGAAAGTGCATTGTTTCCTTGGGATAACGTGTCTGGGATAGGCGATTTGGGTTTATTCGGCCTGACGATACCTGAGGAATACGGCGGTAGTGGTGGGACGACAAGGCAATTGGCAATAGCCGCGGAGGAAATAGCGAAAGGATGTGCTGCTACTTCGGTAATTTATATAGCCCACCTGTCTTTATGCACCCAATTTATAAACATGTTTGGTAATGAAGAACAAAAACGTAACTATTTACCGGATCTTACATCGGGTAAAAAGATCGGAGCCTTTGCTTTGTCCGAACCCGGAGCCGGGAGTGATGCTGCTGCTATAAAAACCTCGGCTATTAAATCTAATGGGCATTATGTAGTGAATGGCATAAAAACTTGGATTAGTAACGCTCCTGAGGCCTCTATATTGGTGACTTTAGCAACCTCGGATACATCTAAAAAACATAGAGGTATAGAAGCCTTAATAGTGGAATCGGACACCGGAGGGATAGCGACAAACCAAATTCATGGAAAAATGGGAGTCCGGGCTTCTACTGTTGGGGAGATCATTTTCGATAACGTGCTGGTCCCAGAAAATAATAGAATGGGCGGGGATGAACAAGGGTTTGGGCAAACTATGGAAGTTTTAAATGCAAGTAGAATTTCGATTGGAGCTCAATGCGTTGGGATAGCACAAGCAGCCTTGGAAGCGGCTGTTGACTATGCAATACATCGAGAGGCTTTTGGCGGGCCCCTTTCAGATTTACAGGGGATCCAATGGATGATTGCAGAGATGGCTACCGAAATTGAGGCAGCTAGGCAATTGGTTATGAAATCCGCATCCCTTAGAGACGCGAATCTACCATTTGCAACGGAAGCCTCTATGTCAAAATTGTACGCATCAAAAGTTGCAATGGAGAGTGCTCACAAAGCTGTTCAAATACATGGAGGTGCAGGGTACTTTGCCCCAACACCGGTAGAGAGATACTTTAGGGATGCTAGGGTCACGGAAATATATGAAGGGACTTCCGAAATTCAAAAACTAGTTATTGCAAGAAACATTTTAAAAAGACAAGGATAATTAAATGAATAACGAATCTACATGCAGCGCAAGGCATATAAATCATGTGTGCATTGCTGTTTTGAATATTGAAGAAACCCTGGAATTTTATGAAAACCTGTTCGGAGTTACAAAGTCCGGGGAGATAGAAACTATCGAAGATCAGGGTGTCAAAGCAGCCTTAGTGAGAGTTGGTGCTTCTCAGTTGGAATTTATTCAACCTATTGACAATGAAAATGGAGTCGCTAAATTCATAGAAAAAAAAGGCGAAGGGGTTCACCATATATGCTTTGAGGTAGAAAATCTTGAATCCAAACTCAATGACCTAGAACTAGCCGGAGTGCAGCTGATAGATAAAGAACCACGGGACGGTTTATCAGGAACCATAGGGTTTATACATCCAAAAGCCACTAGAGGCGTTTTAATAGAATTAGTCGATCAAAAAACGGCCCGGAGATGATATGACTTCCAAAATTATTAGAGTACTGGTTGCAAAGCCGGGGTTAGATGGTCACGATAGAGGTGCCAAAGTGATAGCGAGGGCGCTACGTGATGCCGGTATGGAGGTTATTTACACCGGGATAAGACAAACCCCGGAAATGATAGCTCAAGCAGCAATGCAAGAAGATGTAGATGTAATTGGTCTCAGCATTTTGTCGGGTGCCCATATTGAACTTTTCCCTCAGATAATTAATGAATTAAATAATAGGGAAATGGGGGATGTCCTGATTGTCGCAGGCGGGATAATACCTGAGTCAGACCATCACTATCTTACGGATATAGGCATAAAAGGGATTTTTGGCCCAGGTACAACAACTTCAGATATAGTTACTTTCATCCAAGAATCGATCAAGTAATTTTGCAAATTTAAAAATCAATTCTTTACTTTAATGATAGTTTTACAGAATTAAGTTAATATTGGTTTCTGAATTTATATATGAGAGTGTTATAAATGGAAGAATGTTTGACACTTATATTAGCCTGCTTGGTTAGTTATATATTTGGCGCCCTGCCTTTTGCCCACAGAATTAGTCGAAGAAAAGGAATAGATATATTTTCTATTGGCACTGGGTTGGCAGGGGCCTCCAATGTCATGAAGAATGTAGGGCGGTTGCCGGCTATAATAGTTCTTTTTTTTGATATAGCAAAAGGAGCCTTGGCAGTCATCGTGTCAGACATGATGGGTGTGGAGGGACCTCTAATATTGCTCCCAGCAAGTGCTGCAATATTTGGCCATTGGAATTCTATATTCACTCGCTTTAAGGGAGGGGATGGAATGGCCATTGCTGGGGGAATTGCTATCGCCCTATTTGGTGGGATAGGTTTCTTTGCTTTGTTTGTAGCATGTATAGTCACGATTTTAACTCAGAAACTTTGGCTAACTTCTTTAACCAGCATAATCTTCGCCTATTTGTCTCTTTTGTTCCTTACTCATCTCTTTAACAAGGATGAAGATATTGCTGTTGGATTTACTGCAGTTGTCCTGTTGATTTTGACTCACGCAATGAGAGGCCACGCTCGGAGAAGAAAAATTGCCAGGCAGTCCGAATAAATTGGATGCGTTAATCAGATACTAAAATATCTGAATTCTTCATCAATAAGAAATCACCCAACAGAAAGGTAGTTTCTGGTATATAGCCGATGAGAAAAACAGTTGATTGGCTGGGTATTTTCACATAGTAAGATTGTTCGTCTTTTTTAATCAATTTTAATCTTGTAGTAGGGGAATTTGATTCCTTCACTGTGTTTACGCGGATTGATCCGTCAGGAGCGTCAAAGTCCAATGACTTGGCAATGTTGTCATCTTCAAACCCCGTGGCAGGAATCATCTGCATTAAACCCATTAAATAAGATATGACTTGAAGGTTGGCGGGCCCTTCGATTTCAGATTGTGAGTTACGTACCATCCAATCGTTTTCTGGTGTTCTGACCAAGGAAAAATTTTCAGTGCTGTCAGGATAAATAAAATCAAAAGAATCTATATCGTTGCGCGGTATTTGTATAACGATCGGGTTTCTCCAGGAGTCAGGGTCAGACGAAAATATTCCATTTTCTGGACAAGGAATAGAGTACACCTCATCCCTACCGGATTTTCGAACATAGCAGAGTTTAACCTCATCAACCCATTTGCCAATGTGTATTTGTTCCTGCATTGAAGGCCCAACAAAAAAGGAAACCTTTGTACTGTTTTCCTCATCCACTCCTAGAAGTTGGTGGTGTTTGGATTTCCGTGCGACTAGTTGTGCGCCTGACACGAAATCTACATGTTCCCAAAAGAGTCGTAATTTTGGTGCAAAAATTCCGTTATTCGATACCTCCCAATAAGAATCATTCACTTTTATTAATTCTGACGTTACCCCGTCATTTGTTGTTATGTCTACCTGGCTAATGATCGCCTCATTGATAGGCAGCATGCCTTCAAGGACAAACTCATCGGCCCCACCAAGAATGATTCTGTATAGGAGTCCTGACAACCCGATAACTATTAAGGCTATAAGCACATAACCCACTTGCCTACTTTTCATTTACTGAATCCCTTTGCTGTTTAGCGTTGCCGTCTTTTCCGTTTGACCCAACAGTCCAACGATTCCTAAACCCTTTACTTCTCCGTTGCATGAACCTGACGAGTCCCAGGAGTACAAAAGCGAGAGGTACTCCTGCAGTATTAGCATAACGGACTATGTTACGGTGTTTATCAGAGGAAAAAACTAAATTGCGTTCTGATATTATTTTTGTCCTCACTGAAGCTAAATTATCTTCCTGAGCAAGCCAATCAACGAGATTGAGAGATAATAGAAAATTATCGCCATTATTTCTGACGTTACTTCTGGCGAAGTCTGATATCCAATCAGCATCTCCAGTAATTATTAATCTTGACCCCTCGCGATTCTCCAAGGCCACAGCTAGATCACTTAGCACTTGATTATCTGAAGACACCTGAGAAAATGCAGGGGAATCTGGCCGTAAATTCCTCATATCCATATCTATATGGGCATATTCGGTGGTGGAGATTAAGGGGTTTACAGTGAAGGGTGAGTCAGATAGGTTTAGTATCCCTAAGGTACTCGCCCAGGGCATAACCACACTTTCCACTTCTCCCCCGATTTTGCGATCCACTACATCTGCTTTGACCCAGTAAGGATAACTACGCAAAACAGTTCCGGCCCCACCATCAACAGAAATAGGCTCATTTGATTGGAGATCGAAAACCAGATCAGATTCAATTGAAATCCCAAATTCGGAGAGTATAAATTCGGCAGCGCTATCCCTATTAGGTATGCCGGCCAATTGGTTATAATCAACGAGAATTGGCTCTATGGCAATGAAAGCTTTTCCACCTGATTCTATGTATTTTTTTATTGAATTACGGTGAGTATCCCCAATTCTCGATTTAGGAGAAATGATCATTAAGATATCGATAGATTCCAGATTTATGGGCAAACTTTCTTCTGTTGAGATACTTTGCACCTGGTACTGCTCGTTCAAGATTGACGCGAAAAATCGTAGGTTCCCTGAAATTTCCATTTCCTGATGACCGGATAAAAATCCGATGGTTTTCTTTTCAGACCGGTCATCAAGTATCTTATTCAAAAGACTTGCAAGACGATATTCGAAGCCATCAACGGTTTGAATGCTAGGAACTCTTTCTCGGCGGTCCAGATATGTCAAGGCCATTCCTAAATACCCTCGTTTGCTTTGGAATTCTCCTTGAGAAATAGTAGTAAATTCCATGGGTGAAATCCCTGCGTTTTTCGATTTCACAAATGCCTTCTCATCACCTTCTGGATAATGTCTGGCAACCTTTATCATTCCATTTGAACTGGATTCAACATCATCAAGAAAATCATTCATATCTCTTGAGACAAGGGCGATTTGAACAGGCGGGTCTGAGGACATGAAAACATCAATCGTTAGCAGGTCGTCTAACTGACCAATTATTTCCTCAGTTGCTGGGCTAAGAGTAAATATTTTGTCCCCGGTTAGGTCCAACCTTCCTTTGATTGATGTACCAAACCATCCGATCAAAAGACTCAATATTATGAAACCCGCAACCCCAAGTTGCAGGTTGCGATATTGAGGTGTTTTGTGACTGAGAGTACGACTTCTTATTATCAAGAAAGTAGCACTTAGGAACGTTGATATTAGAGAAAGGAAATATAGAATGTCCCGGAGGTCAATTATGCCTCTCCCAATATTTTCAAAGTGAGTTATAGGGCTTAATAATTGCAGTAAGTTAGCGGCTGTTGACGGTAGGGTTATGGCCACGATTTCTAGCCCCATAATCATCAGAGCCATACTCACAGTTAAACCCAGGATAAAGGAAACGATTTGGTTTCTGGTGAGGCTAGAGGTGAATAGTCCAATAGACACCAAGGAGCCGGCCAGAAAAATACTGCCAATGTATTGAGATATTGAAGCTCCCCAATCTAAATCACCTGCACTGGTAAGAGTTAGAGGTATCCCAATTGTCGCCAAGATAGCTATTGATACAAACAATAGTCCGGAAGTAAATTTGGCTAAAAGGACAACCCAACCTCTTATTGGCTGTGTAAGCAGTGTTTCTAATGTGCCATCTCGCTGCTCTTCAGATAGTAACCTCATCGTTGCTGCTGGTATAAATAGGGCCAACAGCCATGGTAAAGAAGGCTTATCAATTGCGAAATCAACAGTAAATAGTGGCCGTAAAGAAGCTTCGCCAATTAAAAAAGCTGACTGAAAAAACGACCACGAAAGCATAGCTACAAAAACGACTATCAGGATATATCCTGTGGGTTGGTCAAAATAGCCTTTGAGGTCTTTTTTTATTAAAGCTATAAAAGGAGATTTCATGATCCCTGTAACGTCCTCTCGGCCTCATTTTCTGATGTGAGGGAATGGAACACATTCTCAAGGTGTATACGTTCTTCATGCAGTTCCCACAAAACCCATTCTTGAATGGTCGCTAAACGAAAGATATCGGGTCTCGGATCTTCAGAGCCTGACAAATTAACTATATATCTTTTCCTTTTACCGACAGGTTCCAATCTTTCTACGGATTCCACTGCATCTAGAGATGCAAGGCCAGATTCAATCTGATTGCCTTCTGCCTCAACATATATTTTTCTGAGGCCAGGGGTAAGTTGGAAGATTTCATCGACTGGGCTGTCGGCAACAAGTTCACCTCTGTTTATAAGGAGAACTCTCTCACAAGTATTTTCCACTTCTTGCATGACGTGAGTTGTTACTAAAACAGTCCGTTCTTGACCCAAAGACTTGATTAGATCCCTCATTGATAAACGTTGGTTTGGGTCTAACCCTTCTGTAGGTTCGTCCAGTATCAGAATGGAAGGGCGATGAATTATTGCACCTGCCAGTCCAACCCTTTGGTGATATCCTTTGGAAAGTTCACTTATAGGCCGATAGAAAACCTCTTGTAAGCCGGCTTCTTCGACGGTTTGTTCCAAGTTGTGGGTTCTTTCATTGCCTGAAAGTCCCCTTAGGTCCGCTATAAAATCGAGATATTCACTGACTAATAAATCTTCATACAAGGGATTGTTTTCTGCTAAATATCCAATGCTTTTTCTGGTTTCTAAATCGTTCTCTGAATTGTCTATTCCGTTAATAAGCACTTTACCGGTGTCTGGAGTGTAGTAGGAAGTCAACAGTCTCATGGTGGTTGTCTTACCGGCACCATTCGGGCCAAGAAACCCGACAATCTCACCTCTTTTGATCGAGAAGGATAAGTTGGATACAGCCTTATGAGGCCCGAAGTTTTTACTCACCATTTCCACGGAAATAGTAACGTTCGGGTCTATAGGGGTTTCAATGTCTTTATCGGTTGGCATAGGGTTTTCCCTTTGGGGCGGTTTTTTAATCCGCCCTGTCGAGAATTAAAAATTAGTCGTCAAATGGTGCGGGTAATTTAGGAGGGTCCAGCTCTGTAACAAGAGATTCTGTGGTTAGGACCATACCAGCTATACTTGCAGCATTTTCAAGAGCTGACCTGGTGACCTTCACGGGGTCTATTACACCGAATTCATACATACTCCCATACCTATTATTTTCAGCATCAAACCCATAGTCGCCACTTCCTTGTTTGATGGCCTCCAGTACTACAGCGCCACTAAACCCGGCATTTTGTACCAGAAGGACAACAGGGGCATCTACAGAATCCAACACAATTCTGGCCCCAGTCGCCTCGTCGGAGCTATCTGAGTAATTGGCACGTAAATCAGCGGCGATTCGAATAAGTGAGGTGCCGCCTCCAGGGAGTATTCCCTCTGCCATAGCTGCTCGAGTAGCGGATAAGGCATCTTCTACCCTTTGTTTCTTTTCCTTCAATTCAATTTCCGTTGAAGCTCCGACTTTTATTATAGATACACCACCAGATAGCTTTGCTGCACGCTCTTCCAATTTTTCGCGATCATAATCAGATTTAGTTTCTTGAGCTTGAGACTTTATATTGCTAACTCTTGCATCGATAAGGCTCGCCTCTCCACTCCCTTCTACAAAAGTGGTGGAGTCCTTGGTGGATATGACTCTTCTGCATCTTCCCAGGTCTGAAATTTCGATAGAGTTAAGATTCCTACCTGTTTCGCTACTTATGACAGTCCCACCAAAAAGAATGGACATATCCTCGAGAATCGCTTTTCTTCTATCCCCAAAGGCAGGAGCTTTTACCCCAAGGCAATTTAGTGTCCCTTTCATTTTGTTTACAACAAGTGTTGCCAGCGCCTGCTCCTCTATATCTTCAGCTATCAGGACTAGTTCTCTGCCGACAGCACTAAACTTTTCAAGAAATGGGAGTAATTCTTCCAGACTGGTTATTTTTTCAGAAGTAATAAGGATGTACGGCTCATTAAGCTCTGTGACCATTCTGTCCTGATCAGTCACGAAATAAGGAGACAAATATCCGCGGTCTATTTCCATGCCTTCTACATACTCAACTTCATAGTCTAGGCCGGGTGATTCTTCAACAGTGACGACGCCGTCTTTTCCAACCTTACTCATCACTTGGCCTATCAATTGGCCCATTTTCTCATCATGTGCTGAGAGTACGGCTACCTGAGCAATCTGTTCGTCTCCGGTAACATCTTTTGAGACATTTATTAATTCTTTTGCTATTACGTCGACTACTTTGTCAATACCTCTTTTTAAGGCCATGGGGTCAGCACCTGCCGCTATATTCTTGAAACCGTTCTTTAATATAGCCTGGGCTAAAATAGTTGAGGTGGTTGTACCATCTCCGACATCGTCATTTGTTTTCGAGGCGGCTTCTTTGAGCAACTGTGCGCCCATATTGGGGAATGGTTCTGGTAGGTTGATCTCTTTGGCAATGGTTACTCCATCACTACATACCTGAGGAGGCCCGAACTCCTTTTCTAGGATTACATGTCGACCATTAGGTCCTAAAGTTATCCCCACGGTGCGGGCGACAAGATCGATACCTTTCATCAACTGAGATCGGGCATCTTCTTTAAATTGGAATTGTTTTGGCATTATTAAACCTCGTTAATTTCTTTTGGTTCATACTTTAAATGATATTAAATATAGCTCTGAACTTAAAGTTTTGCGTCATCTATGGCCTTTTTTACGGCTGTAGGAGACATTGGTAATTCCCGCATTCTCACTCCGATGGCATCAGATACAGCATTGGCCATTGCAGCGAGCGATGGTACTAGAGGGGATTCTCCTACCCCTCTCACACCGAAAGGGTGCCCAGGATTGAATACCTCTACGATCACAGAATCTATCATGGGCAGGTCCAAACTTGTGGGCATTCTGTAATCTAAAAGACTTGAATTCATGACTTTACCGTCGTCACTCATAAAATACTCCTCGTTTAAAGCCCAGCCGATACCTTGTGCTGTACCTCCCTGTATTTGGCCTTCCACGTAATCTGGATGAATTGCCTTGCCTACGTCGGTGAAAGGAGTGCAGCGAAGGATTGTCGTCTTGCCAGTTTCCCCATCTACTTCTACGTCTACCAGCATTGCCGCGAATGATCCTCCGACGCCGCTGGGGTTGACTCCGGCACTACCAACAATGGGTCCACCTGTCCCATTTGAAGCGGCTGCAATTTCCTTAAAAGTCAGTTTGAGCTCAGGATCGGATTTGTGTTGGGCAATTCCGTTAGTATATTCAATTTCCTCTTCCTTCGCGTCCCATACCAAACTAGCTCTTTTTAACATTTCTTTTTTAACTTCTTGTGCCGCTTCAAATGCAGCCCACCCAGATTTGAAAGCAACCCCACTGCCACCGGTTACTGATGTATATCCTATGGAATCAGTATCTGCAACTTGTGGGTTGACGTCTTCCACAGGTATGGAGAGAACCTCGGCAAGTTGCTGTGATATTGCAGTTCTGGAACCTCCGACATCAACAGAACCTTCGGATAGATTGACTACTCCATCCGGTGTAACAGTAGCAACGCATGCCGCGGGTCCGGTGTTATTTCTCCAGTACCCGAAAGCTATCCCTCTTCCTTTTAACTTACCTCCAACTTTTTCCAATGGTGTTTGGTAATGCTCATGATTTTTTACAATCTCCGAAAGCTCAATCATTCCAATTTTACCGTTGACAACCCCGTCTGATCTTCTCGTTCCTTCCTTGGCAGCATTCAATAATCGCAGATCCACAGGGTCAATTTTTAGCTTCTCCGCGATCTCGTCCATAATAGTTTCTACCGCTAAGGCGCCTATTGGAGCCCCGGGCGCTCGATATGCTGTAGTTTTCGGTTTGTTGTCGACCACATCATATCCATCCAACTGTAGATTCTCGATGTCATAAGGGGAAAGCATACATGCTGTAGCCCCTCCTATGGGAGAGCCTGGGAATGCTCCTGCTTCAAAAGCAAGATAACCTTGGGCAGCAGTAATTTTTCCGTCATTTGTGACACCTATCTTCACCCTAACAAAACTTCCAGATGTTGGCCCAGATGCCTCAATAACTTCGGATCGTGTCATGAACATCTTAACTGGGTTGCCAGTTTTTTTGGATAGAAGGGCGGCTAATGGTTCCAAGTAGCATGGAAGCTTCCCTCCGAAACCGCCGCCGATTTCCATCGGTACTATAGTTACTTTTGATACAGGCATGCCTAGTACAGTGGAGACTTGATCTCTAATCCCAAAATGTCCTTGGCTGCTGCACCAAATAGTAACGTGCCCATCTGATCTCCAGGAAGCTGTACCGTTTTGTGGTTCGATATAACCCTGATGAACTGTTTTAGTGCGATATTCTCTTTCAATGGTCAGGTCTGCCTTTTTAAACCCCTGATCTATATCACCGAGTATGTATTGGTCGTGACTAGCAATGTTGGAGTTATGAACTTCGTTCCCTGACATCGAGGCAAATTTAATAGTGTCATGGAGAATGGGAGCATTTTCAGCCATCGCAGATTCGACATCTGTCACTGATTCCAGAACTTCATATTCCACTTTTATCAAAGATAAAAGTTCTTCTGCGTCATGAAGCCCAGTAGCAGCGATGGCTGCTATGGGGTGGCCTTTGAATAAAACTTTATCAGAAGCTAAAATTCTATCTCTCACATATTTCATATTCGCATATAGATCTTCACCAACCTCTGCAGGTTTATCGGGCAAAGGAGATAAGTCACTGGAAGTGACTATAGCCTTGACGTCCGGGTGAGCAAGGGCTGCAGAGAGATCTATCGACTTAATACGGGCATGTGCGTGCGGACTTCGTAAAACCTTGCCAAATAACATTCTAGGTAGGTTTAAATCCGCCCCATATTGAGCTTTTCCTGTAACTTTATCTGCTCCATCGTGACGGATAGGTCTCTTTCCAATAACGCTGTAATTTGTTGGTGTATGCGTTGCCAATACAAAACTCCTTCAGAGATTCTAAAAAGTGAAAACCGAGGTATAAATCCACCCCTCAGTTTACCATACTGCTTTGGTCTAAGTAGGCATGAAATTATTGTTAGGTACCCTTGAAAATCAAGAAACCGCAAATTTTCGCAAATTATCTTCGTTAAATGACAGTCCTAATCCAGGGGTTTGGGGTAAGACAATTTCCCCTCCGACAATCTCGGGTTCCTCATTGAACATGGCAAAGGTCCATGGCATGTGCTCCACATATGTACCATTCGGGCAAGCAGCCAAACAGTGCATCAAAATCTCGGTTGCCAAATGTGTGACAACTGGTAAATTGTAAGCCTCGGCAAGATGAGCTGCTTTCATCCATTGCGTTATACCTCCGACCCTGAGTAAATCTACCATCACAATATCGATTGATCTTCGTTCTAATTGAGTCCTAAATGGCTCTACCCCGTAATGGTATTCTCCAGCTGCAATTGGCGTGTCTAGGGCATCGGCGATGCGGGATAAACCCTCAAAATCCTGATGGTTGATTGGGTCTTCTAGCCAAAAAAGATTATATGCTGCAAGTTCTCTCCCTATGGAAATAGCGGTGTTGACGTCCCAGCCTTGATTGATGTCCAGCATGACAGTAATGTCCGGACCCACCGAATTTCTCATCGTTTCCATTCTAGCAATTTCTTTCTGAGCACTATCTTCAGCTCCCATGCGAAACTTCATCGCCTTGAAACCCTGAGATACAAGTTCTTTACTTGTACTTTCTAACCGGCCCAAGTCGAACGTCCGCCATAAATAACCGCTGGCATAAGTTGGCACAGTATCTCTGAATCCTCCGAGTAATCTGTGTACGGGTTCTGACGCAGCTTTACCTTTAATATCCCATAGGGCAACATCAATTCCTGAAACTCCTCGCGTCACAAGGCCCGCCGGAGCCCCACCTCCTGCCAGATTTCTCAGATAAGTATTAATATGTTCTACTCGCCTGGGGTCTTCTCCAATAATCTGTTCAAGCAATGCATCAACGGTTTCTTTCAATGCCTTTACCATTATTGAACTCGCGAACCCTGAGTAGCCTATTCCCTCAATACCGTCATCGGTAATGATCTTTATAGTTATAAATTCTGCTCTACTTCCAACCCCTCCTGACAGAGGGCCTTCCTCTCTAGGCAGGCTGACGACACCAGTTTCAAATCTCTGTATTTTCATTTCCTTTTCTCCCTTTGCAATCAATCATTCTTGTGGGTCTCTAGACTTCATGACTGAAGACTGGTTTTTTGATGGAGCCCATTGCGTACCTGCGTTATCTTCAGGTTCAAAGCCTATTGTTTTTCGCCCTTCTTCCATATCCCATATCCCATAAATGTTATCTGACATCCCGTAGACGATAGCAAATCCCACAGACTCTGGTGCATCTATGCTGCAGGCGATCAGACTGGCCGTGTCTTTATGACTCATCCATAAAGACAGGGCGGACGGTGCAAAGGTAGGATCGTCTGGTTCCATCACCCATCCTATGCGCATGCATATAACCGACATTCCGTACTCGTCATGGAAATAGCTACCTAAGGATTCTCCGAATGCTTTGCTCACCCCATAATAGCCGTCGGGCCGTACCAGATTGGTGGATAAAGGAATAATTGGGTGACGTACTTTTCGGAAGTCTCCCTCATAGATTTGTTTATATGGATTATCCTTTAATGGATAAAACCCCAGGGCATGATTACTGCTGGCAAAAACAATTCGTTTTACTCCTGAAAGGCGAGCAGCTTCATATACGTTCCGGGTACCTATTATGTTGTTTTCCAAATTGGTTTCCCAATCACCTTGATGGTTCGGATCTGCTGCCAAATGGACAACTGTGTTAATACCTTGGAAGGCAGGCATTATTTCATCCAAATTTGAAAGATTAGCAACAGTGGTAGGGAATCCCGGTACTTTTTTAAGGTCAAGACCACTTAATGAGTATTTAGGTGATAAGTTTGATCGGATTATTCCACCTATTTTTCCTGCCAACCCTGTTATCAGGATTTTTTTTTCACTCAACTGATCTTCTCCCTCAACTGTTCTTATCCAGTGGATATTTATATTTTTATCCAAAGGCCTGTATTATCAAATAAACTACTAAGGGGGCAATACAGGCCCATAGTATTAATCTGGGTGTGATGTGCATAAATATACCTGTATGTGGATTAGCAAAAATCACGGTGATCTTAGCACAGACTATCTCAGTTTCGGAGAAATTAAGGATTTGAAATATAAGATTATTGCACTTGATATTGATGGCACCTTAAAAGGGGACTCTTCTTCGATTTCGCCCTACATGCTGGAAATATTGCAAGAATGCGCCAGCCGAGGCGCTCTGGTTTCAGTCGCCACAGGTAGGAGCCTAAAATCTGCTCTGATTTTTCTCCGACAAGCCCCCATGATAGACACAATAGTGTCTTTTCAAGGTGCATTGGTGAGTTTCGATAAAGGAGAAAAAAAGGTGTGGGAGAGTTTTCTTTCACCCGATCAGGTGTCACTTTCAGTTCGATTACTAGCCCAATCTGATGTGGAGATAGTGGGCTATGCAGGAGACGATGTCTATGTTGAAGAAATGAGCGACTGGGCTGAGGCCTACGGAGAACGAAATGGGGTAAAAATATTTCTAGTCGATTCTTTGGAAGAAGTCGGAAGAGATTTATATCGTGTCTTAGGAGTTGGAAACCCAGCGGTGGTGGCGGAATTAGAGTTAAGTTTAAAATCAAAATATTCTGCTGAGCTGTACTCCACCCGCTCACTTCCACATTTCTACGAAATACTTAGTGTCGATGCAGGTAAGGATAAAGCTTTAGCATGGCTTTGCTCCCAGACTGATGTGAAGGTTGAAGAAGTGATAGCTTTTGGAAATGGGTTTAATGACGTAGAAATGCTTAAGTGGGCCGGCACAGGGGTTGCAATGGTTGGAGGAGAATCTGTTGTTTTTGAAGTGTGTGATGACCTGGCCAAAAGCCCGAATGAAGACGGTGTGGCTGTCTATTTAGAAGATCTTTTATCAAAGAATCAGATAGGTTTATAGAAGGCATGTCGATTCCATATCTCGTGGTATTTGGCAGCCTAAATGTTGATTTAATTTCAACTGTAGGGGAGTTGCCTAAAGATGGTGAAACCATTTTTTCGGAGTCATTTGTTATTGAAAATGGCGGTAAAGGTGCCAATCAAGCAGTTGCAGCCTCAAGATTAGGCGCAAAGGTGACAATGATTGGAAGAGTGGGAGCCGATGTTTTCTCAGGACAAGTATTAACAGACCTGAAATTTGAAGCGGTGGATGTCAGTCGCATAAAAAAAGATTTAAATCACAGTACAGGTATAGCTTTGATAACGGTAGATTCAAAGTCTGAAAATACTATTGTTGTGTCATCTGGTGCCAATATGATGTGTGGTCAAGCTGAGTTGAATTCCCTTCAGGAATGTATAGTCGGTGCGAGCTGCTTGATGCTTCAAAACGAAGTGCCGCTTGAAATTAACCTAGAGGCAGCGAACATAGCACAGCGTAATAATGTTCCCGTAATTTGGGATCCAGCACCATTTGTACGAGGCATTGATCAACTTATAAGAAAAGTAGATTTTCTTACCCCTAACCAAAGAGAAGCTGAATTACTTCTAGATTGTGAATTAAATAATGTGAAATCTGTTCATACAGCTTTATTGAAAATGAAGGATCTTACTCAGGCGATATGTATTATTACCATGGGCCGTGAAGGACTCTTTTTTTTATCAGTAAACGAACTGATACACGTACCTAGTTTGAGGGTGCTAAGTGTTGACTCCGTAGCTGCTGGGGACGCCTTTACAGCAGGGTTGGCTGTCGCAATATCTGAAGGTTTAACTCTTAATGCAGCTGTCAAACTGGGCTCCGCGGCTGGAGCACTTGCAACAACCAAGAGGGGTGCTCAAATTTCGATGCCCTTGAGGACAGACGTAGACTCGTTGATGCGCAAGACTAGTTAATTTCTAGGATCACCTTTATTTGTAAAAAGTTCAGATAGCTCCTTATTGATCCTTTGGACAACCCTAGGTCCTTGATAGATAAGGGAGGTGAGAATTTGGATCGAACTGGCTCCTGCCTTTAAAGCCTCGTAGGCTTGATATCCGTTTGAAATTCCTCCACAGGCATTAATTTCTATGCTATCCCCGAATTCTGCTTGGTAAGTTTTAACCATCGCTATAGTATTTTCAAATAAAGGACTTCCGCTAAGCCCTCCTTGCCCAACAGCAAGCCCATTATGTGCAATCGGTATCGTGTTAGATATGGTCAGAGATTCCACTTTTTCTTCCAGGCAAATTCGGCCTAAATT
>QGNN01000016.1 GCA_003228105.1 Chloroflexota bacterium | reverse complement strand
ATATAAACCCTTAGTAAATATAGTATGTCGCCGTATTGATTTTTTTTCCACCCTGATTTAGAAAATTGTTTGAACCATCCATCATTGAACAACCTACCATTACTCGATAAAAAAATAATCAGAGCCTGGTGTATGTATGACTGGGCAAATTCAGGTTACGCCACAAGTGGGTTAGCCGCTTTTTTTCCCCTATATTACGTTCTTCTCTTCAAGAACGCCCTAGGGGAAGATGCCACATTATGGGGGATTAACTTTACAGGAAGCTCCTCTTGGAGTGTAGGGTTGGCTATATCTACATTGGTAGTAGCTCTTTCGAGTCCAATCCTCGGGATCATTGCTGACAGGGTACCGATCAAGAAAACACTGCTGTGGGTGTATACCATATCTGGTTGTATATGCGCCGTACTTGGTTTTTTTTCAGTTTACACATCTCATCCGTGGGCTTGGTTATTGGGAACATTCATACTGGGAAATATTGGGTTCGCAGGTGGATTAGTAATTTACAATTCATTCTTGCCACACATAGCACCGCGACATTTGTTAGATGATGTGAGCAGCCGGGGGTATGCCTACGGCTATGTTGGCGGTGGCCTACTTCTATTGATGCATGTCATCGTTCTCATGCTGACATCGCAAAGCGAACACACGGATCTGATCCTAAGACTATGCATCGCCTCAGTAGGTGTGTGGTGGTTCGTTTGGGCCTTATGGGCTTTAAAGAAAATACCTGAACCTGAGATATTCAATGAAATTTATGGGCTGACCATTCGTTCTGCGCCGAAGGTAGCATTTTCAGAATTAAACAAAACCCTCAAAGAATTGGTGCGGTTTAAAGTCATATTGGTTTATCTGGCAGCATACCTACTTTTCAACGACGGCATTCAAACTGTTATGGGAATTGCCACGGCTTTCGCAACAGATGCACTGAAAATTGATCAGATGTTCATCATATTGTCGCTGCTGATAATTCAATTTGTTGCCGCACCATCTGCGATGGGCTTTAGTAAGCTTGCCACAGCATGGAATACCAAAAATTCCCTATATCTGGCCTTAGCAGGTTGGATAGTGATAGTTTTATTTGGAGTCGCAATTATCCCTCTTCAACCCAATAAACACAGCGATTTCGATTATCAATTTAGCTACGATGAAACAAAATTTAAATATGTCTTTGCAAAGGGGCCTGATTTAACTGACTCCCAAATGGATACTGCTTGGAAATTGGAAATTGGAGAATTAGAGCTAGGGCAATCAATTCCTTCTAGGGCGATAAAAGAATTATCAAACCAAATCGCAACTTCCAAAAATTCCCAATACAGTATTTCAATATCTGGTGGCAGGTTAAGTGGAACTACCGAAATCGGGAGTTATCACCGATCTACCCTTGGGAATGGCTCCTTGGATTGGTGGCCTCAACTAATTCGCAATTTACTTTGGATCCCCTTGGGGTTAACAGCAGAACTACAATGGATAATACTCGGCATCTCCGTAGGACTTGTAATGGGAGGTAGCCAGGCTTTGGCCAGAAGCTTGTTCGCCCAAATCACTCCAGAAACACGCAGTGGTGAATTTTTTTCCTTTTTTGGATTTATGAGTCGGGCATCTTCAGTTTTCGGGCCAATGCTCTATGTCGTAGTAACTGCAATGTTTGATACTAGGATGGCCGTTGCTTCAATATTGTCCATAATAATAGCGGGCACGGCCATACTGAAATGGGTCAACGTGGAACAAGGAGTCACAATAGCCCAAGAGGAAGACAAAAATCAGCGAAACACTTCTTGAGATTAACCAGGTCTCTGAAAATATCTCCTTGCCTCTGAAGGCCAATCAACGGTAACTCCCAGGATTTCATAATCAGAAATGAGAGCCAAATCTTCCACTGACCCTGCGCCCCAAACACCTATACTTAAGCCATTGGTTTTAGCTGACTCCATTAATTCCGGTGACAGTAAATTTATATTCGGAAACAATCCTTTTATCCTATTTTGGACACAAAATTCAATGTCCTCTTGAGTAGGATTAATCACCAGTAACCCATGCCCTGCCGTCGGCATAGCTTGTGCAGACAAGCTGATCTGGTCACGGTTGAAGGAAATGATTGAAACGCCGGGAATCTCAATTTGCTCCTTGAAGTCCTCTGGAATTAAATCATGTTGCTCCAGCATACCTTTAAGCTTGTTGATCAACTGCTTCTCCAAGGCTTTTATCTCAATAAAGACATGGGTCTTGTCGGCATATCGTGAGAGAAAACCCTCCAAGCTTGGTACTCTCTCGCCAGGATAACAAACCTCGTTGTCCTTTCGAAACCAAGAGCCCGCATCGAGTTGGCTTATTTGTTCAAAAGACATAGATTTCAAAAACCCAGTCCCACTTGTAGTTCTATCCACTTTTTCATCGTGCATAATCACCAGTACACCATCAGCGGAAAGATGCACATCAAGTTCCAAAAGGTTAAACCCTTTATCGAGTGCATGATCGAAACTACTGATTGTGTTTTCAGGTCTTTCGGCTGAAAATCCTCGATGAGCAATAATTAATGGGTATACCAAGACATCTCCTACTTGTTTCTATTCATTAGAATTAAACCATATAATAAAATTGTGCATGATTTAATGAAATGCCAACGTAGCTCAGTGGTAGAGCAGCTCTTTCGTAAAGAGCAGGTCGTCGGTTCAATCCCGACCGTTGGCTCCACAAATTTATCTTCTCCTTCCTTTGGTTGGTCTCACAAATACCTACTGAAAAGCCCGGCTTTACTCTGACTCAGATAAATTAACCGCTAACCAGTTTGATATTCCCTCTGCATTTAGTCATAGATATGAGATCATTGATGTGTAAATAGTTTTGTAAAGGACCTTTATCGATGATGCTCCCATCCGAAAAAATTAGAAATATCACCATAATTGCTCATGTTGATCATGGTAAAACTACCCTTGTAGATGCTTTTCTGAAGCAAAACAACATTTTCACTGAACGAGAAGACCCTGGTGAATTAATAATGGACAGTAATCCCCTTGAAAAAGAAAAGGGAATTACCATATTAGCCAAGAATACTTCAATCATGTATCAGGGGACCAAAATAAATATCATAGACACCCCTGGCCACGCCGATTTCAGTGGGGAGGTAGAAAGGGTAATGAATATGGCCGACGGATGTATTCTACTCGTGGATTCTGTCGACGGGCCAATGCCACAGACCAAATACGTTCTTCAGCAAGCTTTGACCTACGGGCTAACCCCTATAGTGGTTATCAATAAAATAGATCGACCTGAATGCAGGCCACAGGAAGTGCATGCCGAGGTTGACGATTTGTTTTTAGAATTAGCTACAAAGGACTCACAATTGGAATACCCGGTTCTTTTTGCTTCCGCCAGGGAGGGATATGCCATTGAAAATATGGAGGATATCCCCACCGATATCAACCCTTTAATAGACGTGATAATTAATGAAGTACCAGCACCAACAGGAAATCCGAATGACCCTTTGCAAATATTGGTTACCGCATTGGACTATGATGACTACGCGGGTCAAATAGCGATAGGGAAAATATCTCGTGGAAGTGTATCCAACAAATCACCTGCCGCGTTGATTTCACCTGATGGTGAAATTTCTAATCACATTATTGAAACCACCTTTATATATGACGGAATGAAAAGAAGTAAAATCGACAATGCAGGCCCTGGTGAAATTGTCGCTATTACTGGATTATCTGACGTAAATATTGGAGATACAATTTCTGATCCCAGTAACCCCCAACCGCTACCTCCAATCAAAGTTGAAGAGCCCACAGTAAAAATGACTTTCGGTGTCAATACCTCACCTTTCATGGGCACGGAAGGAATGCACCACACTTCAAGGGAACTCTTAAAAAGACTCAGGGAAGAGCTACGTACAAATGTCGGGCTGCGGGTAGAAATGGCTGAAAATACGGATGAGTTTAATGTCAGCGGCAGAGGAGAATTGCATTTGTCCGTTCTCGCCGAAACCATGAGAAGAGAAGGGTACGAATTTCAAGTATCACAAGCGCAGCCAATACTTAAAACAATTGACGGCCGCCTTCACGAGCCTTTCGAGTATTTATATGTCGAAACAAATGAAGACTATTACGGGGTCTTGACTGAGAATCTGAACCGCAGATTAGGATTGCTAGAAGACGTTGTGAACGACGGCAACGGAAATCTCAGATTAACATTTTTGGTCCCGACGAGAGGTCTTATTGGGTTTAGGTCTTTTTTCCAAAATGCAACCCATGGCGACGGGGTTATGTCTAGCCGTTTCGCCGAATACAGAAGAAAAGAAGGAGAAGTTAGAAGATCGACTCAAGGATTTCTCGTAGCTTCAGAGACTGGAGAATCAGTAGCCTACGGGCTTATTAATTCTCAAGAACGCGGAAAAAACCTCATTGACAGTGGTATTAAAGTTTATGAGGGTATGATTGTTGGTTTAAACTCCAGATCTTCCGATTTAGCTGTTAACGTGTGTAAAGAGAAGAAACTAACCAATGTGCGATCTTCAACATCTGATATAGCTACCAAACTAATAAAGCCGCAAACACTTTCCCTAGAGGAATCTTTGGACATTATTTCTGACGATGAATTAATAGAAATCACCCCTGAAAGCCTTAGACTCCGTAAAAGAATTCTTTCAGGAGAAGCTCGGCTTCGTCAGCTAAAGCGGGCCCAAAAACCCAATAAAGGCTAAAAATTTTAAATGCCGTCTCTATCTATAATACAAGTGGAATTATTATTTGAACCTCATATTGCTCAATTTGTTACCTTAATGGAAAACGGTTCCCACAAATATCCCCGTGTGGCTAGACACTGACGGGGAAAACATTCAGGTCAATACAGCTTGGCCGAGCATAACCCATTTCCCTTTCAGGTCTACGGTTTTTCCGCCTAACCTCTCGGTTCTAGTCTCAGAAATACAGTGTGTTTTCCCACGCCTGATGACAATATCAGCGTTCTTATCAAAGTTATTGGTAGGGTCTACTATCCTCCCGTCCCTCAACACCAAATGATTTTTTCATAAATCCAAAAATCCTGCAAAGGTAATATATGTTGCACCTATAGTAAACTACCACTTAGAAACCAAACAGAATTAGGAATATTACGATGCGTATTGGAGCTGTTTTCCCTCAAACCGAGGCCGGTGTGGATGTAGTAGCGATAAAGGAATATGTTCAAAGTGTGGAAGCCTTGGGATTCGATCACCTTTTGGCTTTTGACCATGTGTTGGGTGCAAACGCATCAAGCCGTCCTGGCTGGTCCGGGGCTTATCAACATACTGATTCATTCTATGAACCAATCACCTTTTATAGTTATGTGGCCGGGATTTCAGATCACCTAGAATTGGCCACCGGTGTAATTATTCTGCCGCAAAGACAGACAGTCCTTTTCGCCAAGCAATCAGCGACACTTGATCTCCTATCGGGAGGTCGATTACGACTAGGAATCGGAACAGGCTGGAATCAGGTTGAATATGAAGCACTTGGAGAAAATTTCCATAACCGTGGTAAACGATCAGAAGAACAAATAAACTTACTAAGAAAATTATGGGCAGACGAATTAGTCACATTTAAGGGAGATCACCATATCGTCACAGATGCCGGTTTGAACCCCTTACCGCCAAGAAAATCAATCCCTATTTGGTTTGGAGGAATGGCAGACCCTGTTTTGCGTAGAGTAGCTAAAATTGGAGACGGATGGCTTCCTCAAGGTTTGCCATTTGATGAAAACCGAATCAATTTTGAACGGCTTAATCAATATTTAGAATCCAATAACAGATCTATGGAAGACATAGGAATAGAAGGTCGTATTTCCCTTAACATGACTAATACTGAAATCCAAAAGAATTTCTTTGCGTGGGGCCAGTTGGGTGCTACCCATATTTCTGTGAATACCATGAACCTGGGTTTACAATTCCCTCAAGAACACCTTGATTCACTTTCCAATTTTATTAAAATAGCTAAGGATTCCTAAATAAACAAAACCTCTAATAAGGAGCAATTCATGTTATCTGTTGGCGATAAAGCCCCAAATTTCACCCTTACTGCCCATTCTGGGGAGCCGGTGACATTAAGTTCATTTCAAGGAGAAAAGAATGTGGTTCTTTCTTTTCATATATATTCCTTTACAGGCGGTTGAACCCACCAAGTTTCTTCTTTCAGAATGCACAATAATGCATTTGAAGAAGTAGATACCCAGGTTCTGGGTATTAGCTGCGATTCAAAGCCTGCTCAATCGGCATTTTCAGGGTCTTTAGGTGGTATACCCTACCCAATCCTGTCAGATTTCTACCCTCACGGAAAGGTTTCAGATTCTTACGGGGTGTTTGATGAAAATAGAGGTACGCCACAGAGAGCTATAGTAGTGGTTGATAAGAACGGCCTTATTCAATTTAGCAACATCTATCGTGTAGCCACTGACTTAAATCCGATAGACATTCTAGAGACCATTAAAGCTCTTTAAAATCCTATTAGCTCTCATGGAAAGTTTTAATAAGCAAATATTTCAAGCCGGGGATTTCGCTGTCTTATATGACAGGCGTTCTAGGGAATATTTGGTCCATTTACAAGAATCAGAACAATTTGAGTCTCATATTGGTAACTTAAAGCATTTGGAAATAATAGGTAACCCTGAAGGAACCTGGCTACCTACCACTACCGGCCATTTACTCCTAGCTTTTAAACCCACAAGATTTCAATACACCCTGAATATGCCACGAGTGGCTACGATTGTCTATCCTAAAGATCAAGGATCTATAATTACGTATTCCAACATTTTCTCTGGTGCCAAAGTAATCGAGGCCGGCTCAGGTTCTGGTTCTCTTACAATAACTTTATCTGAGATGGTAGGAAAAAATGGCCATGTAGATAGTTATGATATAAGGCAAGATATGTCTTTAACCGCCAAATCCAATCTACAAAACTACAATCCCGGTTATAGCAATGTGTCCTTTCACATTGGAGACGTCTCTGAGGCAATACCCCACCATAATGTTGATAGTCTAATCTTAGACCTCCCAGAGCCTTGGAATGTCGTTAGTTCAGCGGCACAGTGTCTAAAACTCGGTGGTACTTTCCTATCATTTCTCCCAAATATATCTCAAGTTTCGGACCTGGTGGAAAAATTAAAAAAACACCCAGAGTTTTCTTTAATTAACACCATTGAAATAATGGAAAGGTCCTGGGATATTTCTGGGCGTACAATGAGACCCTCCCATCGAATGATTGGACATACCGGTTTCATAACCACCACACGAAAATGTGTTCCAAGGCCTAAAAAAAGTTAGTCTCCCAAGTTTCCGGTTGTCTATCATTTGCCATATGAACATTTTTAACTTGAGGGAATTTTAGCCCTTGGGGCCAAAAAACATCTGAATTTAATTCTCTGACATCAACATGTCTTACATTTTTGCTTTGTATTAAAACTTTGAATCCTCCCAATCCAGAGATATCGTTCAGCCCTGATATCAAGTTGATAGTCTTTCTGTTTTCCAGGCCGTCTGCTCTCATCTTTCGAAGTAAATGATCTAACCCCATCGAATTCAACCATTCTGCCTGCGAAAAATATCCACATTCGGTAAACCCATATTTATGGCCACTTTTTTTTAGGGTGTCAAAATCCACATGAGCTGTTATATCTTGAGATCCAATTCTCTGAAATGGGTTGGACCCATCTATATGTTTGTAATAGGTTTGAAGTAGCCTGTGTGATTTTTTCATTGAAAAAAAAACTTGTCTATCAAACCCATAATCGATCGTTATTACAAATCCATAATTTAAAGCATCAGACATATTCTTATACCAATCATTCATCTTGGTATTAAGCGGACCTCGATACCCATTCAGCTGTTCGATATTGGAAGGTAGAAAATCCACATAGTCATCGATTGTGATAGGCCTTAAAATTTCTTCGAAATCACCTTGACTGTTTATGCCAACATACATCTCGAAAATTTCCCCATCTTTTATCTCGATTATTTTTACAGGGAAGGAGTCAATCAACTCATTTGATATGAATACTCCGGTTCTATGAAAAGGTTCAAGTTGATCAGACAAGACAGTTTCTATATGGCTGTTGTCACCAATTTCGATCTGTCGCCTGTCCACACATAGGTAAGTAAGGGAAGAATATAAATCTTGATTCAGAATTGTAATGGCTTCTAAAATATCTTTTGCTAAGGTGGCATCTCCTGCCCCCTGTTCGATAATAAAAAACGGGACAGGCTGGCCCATTGTTTTCCACATTTTTTCAATTTGAAGAGCGCAAAAAGAAGCGAATATCGGGTGTATATGCGGGCTAGTGTAGTAGTCTCCAGTAATCCCAAAAACATCTTCATTTCGATAATAACCAACTTCCGAGTAGAGAGCGATCTCCATAAAGGTCTCAAATGAAATTGGGCCAGCATCCATAATAGTCTGCCCAATTAAACTTCGAGCTGGAGAATTCAATTAATCAACTCCAGAATATTTAACTCCAAGATTTACTGTATGAAATTAATGGCCTATTTGGATTTTGATTCTGGTGTCGTATTTTTTTTTGCCTGCCCACTTCTGTCCCAACCTGAACCCGGCATCGAATTTCGGAACTCTTCCTTATGGCCACAAAGCTTACAGCGACCAGTGCTCACCGGTCCATTGGGTTGATCTAAAACCCAGTAATGGGTACATTCTTCTACCAATATTTTCTTGCTCAAAGGTTCTCCTTTATAGAGATATGACAGTCGGTTTCAGAAAGGAATTAAGAACGATTGCCTATCGGAATAAATTCCCTGTCTAGTTCTCCGACGTACTGAAGCCTAGGCCTCAGCAGGATGTTATTTTCAAACTGCTCAACTACCTGAGCGGTCCATCCAGGTATACGGCCAACTGCGAATATTGATATAAATAAATCTTCAGGGATCCCTAATAAGTAGTACATCGCACCGGAAAAGAAGTCTACATTCTGACAAATACCCCTTCGGGAATAAGGCTGCATTACTTCAAGAACTTTCTGTAGTATTAAGTACCATTTTGGTTCACCTTTCCGTTCGCCTAAAGCCTTCAGGTCGTCCTGCAGGTGCAAGGAACGCGGGTCAATAGCTTTGTAAACTCGATGCCCAAATCCCATGATCCTACCGCCACCATCCAAAGTGTTTTTAACATAATCTGCGGCATTATCCTCGCTACCAATCTCCAAAGACATACTCATTACCGATTCGGCAGCTCCTCCATGTGATGGCCCTTTAAGAACCGATATACCCGTAGTAATGGCACAATGAAGGTCCGCCTGCGTCGAAGCTGAGACCCTTGCCCCAAAGGCAGAAGCATTCAAACCATGTTCAGCGTGAAGGACGAAATCTTTATCAATAAGCTTTGCATCTTGCGGGTCAGGAATCTCTCCAAAGATCATGTACAGAAAATTGGCTGCAATACTAAGATCCGGATCAGGCTTGATAGGATCTTTACCTTCTCTTATTCTAGAGTGTGTAGCAACGATTGTGGGAGCCTGTGCTGTTAGCCTGGTACCTTTACGTAACGTGGCTTCTGTAGAATTGTCATTCACTTCTGGATCAAAGGTGGCCAAAGCAGAAATAGCCGTCCTCAATACATCCATTGGATGAGCATCTTTTATGATCCGGATGATTTCTATAATGGGCTCAGGAAGTTCTATGCTTGCTTTTAGTTCAGATACAAATTTAGACAACTCCCTTGTGGTGGGAAGCTCGCCTATCATCACCAAATATATTATTTCTTCAAAACTACAATTTTCTGCTAAATCATCAATTGAAAATCCACGGTAATATAGTTTCCCTGCCTTACCATCTATGTAACTCGATGTAGTCCTATCTATATAAACCTCGCGCAAACCTCTATACAGAGTCGTATTCTCTTCCGTCATCGATTACCTCCAAATAGCTAGTCAAACAAACTTAGTATCACCCTAGAGCAATGGGGTCGCACCTAGACGAAACAATTTAAAAGGTTTTTATATAAAAAAACTTTTTTATAGAGAAAGGCCTTGCAATTTTATCAATTGCGCTAAATTTTAGTCAAGAAGGAAAAAGTTAGTCAGGAAATTGGGGGTGTTTAGAATAATAATTCCCTAGTAATAGTCAGGATGCGGTTTCTGATTGAGGTGCTCACCAATGGTAATCTTAACCTTTATCATTGAATATTTATCTCTTTTCAGTTAAATATTTGTTAATTTTCAAAAATGCTCTACAATCACTCTGCATCGCTTTTCTTAACAGCCATACAGTGCCCAATAATGCAAAACAATAATAACCTCGTTCCAATTGAAGTACCAGAAGTTGTAGTTCAGAGGCTCCCCATATATGTGAGGGTCCTAAGCCAATTACTTGATTCTAAAGTCGAAGTAATAAGTTCCTATCAACTTGGGGAACTTCTACAAATGACACCTGCTCAAATACGAAAAGATTTGAGCTATTTTGGAAGATTTGGAAAACAGGGACGAGGATACAATATCCAATTCCTTCTAGATGAGCTCAAACAGATATTGGGAATTGACCGAGCTTGGAAGGCCTGTCTGGTAGGGTTGGGGAGGCTTGGGAGAGCCATAATAAACTATCCAGGCTTCTCTCCTGAAGGGTTTGAGATAGTTGCAGCCTTTGATAATGATATCAGTCAATACAATTCTAGATTGGGAATTATTACCGTCCAGACTATGGAAGAAATTGCCAAAACCGTCAAAGCCAAGGGTATATCGATCGGAATAGTAGCTGTACCTTCAAATCAAGCTCAATCTGTGATAGACACTTTGGTTGAAAACGGAATAAGTGGGATTTTGAACTATGCACCGATAGCCCCGTTTGCGCCGGCCAATGTGGTTATGCGAAATATTGACCCTGTTTTATCTTTGCAATCTATGACTTTCTACATGAAGGATGCTCATTAAATAGTTAAAGTGGAAATCATTGATTGCTATTGGCTAGTACTCTGACATGGTCTCCGGCAACCTCTAGGAACCCACCCTCAACTTTTACAACTGATTCTTTACCATCTTTTCGCACCACAATATCCCCTGAATTAAGAGCCGTAAGCAAAGAAGCATGCCTAGGGAGTATCCCTAATTGGCCTTCCGCTCCTGGTGCTATAATTATATCAACGTCGTCCGAAAAAATAGTTTCTTCAGTTGTTACAATTTCTAATTTCACAGTACCTCCTTTAAAAACTATTAGGCTTCTGCCATTGATGCGCCTTTCTCAACAGCTTCTTCAATTGTTCCTACCATATAGAAAGCCTGTTCAGGCAATTCGTCATGCACACCATCAAGAATTTCTTTGAAGCCTTGTACCGTATCTCTTAGAGCAACATATTTACCTGTCTGTCATGTGAAGACCTCTGCAACCGAAAAAGGCTGTGTCAGGAATCTTTGAATCTTTCTAGCTCTGGACACCGTAGCCCGGTCTTCATCAGACAGCTCTTCTATCCCCAGTATCGCGATAATATCCTGCAGCTCCTGATATCGTTGGAGCACCTGCCGGAGGCCAGTGGCTACATCATAGTGTTCCTGCCCAACGATAGCAGGTTCCAAAATGTTAGAAAACGACGTCAATGGGTCCACTGCTGGGTATAATCCTTGGGAGGCAAGTGTTCTTTCTAGAGTCATCACTGCATCCAAATGACCAAAGGTTGTTACGATGCCTGGGTCAGTGTAATCATCGGCTGGAACATAAACAGCTTGCACTGATGTGATGGAACCATTCTTTGAGGAAGTAATCCGTTCTTGAAGAGCCCCCATCTCCGTTCCTAATGTAGGCTGGTATCCAACAGCAGAAGGCATTCTTCCTAAAAGTGCCGACACTTCCATCCCGGCAAGGATATACCTGTAGATGTTGTCTACGAAAAGAAGAACATCTTGTCCTCTTTCCTCCTTGAAGTATTCTGCCATCGTCAATCCCGTCTGGGCTACACGGGCTCGAATTCCGGGCGGTTCGTTCATTTGTCCGAATACCAACACTGTCTGAGGTAACACCCCGGCTTCCTTCATCTCATACCAAAGATCATTCCCTTCTCTCGACCGTTCGCCAACGCCTGCAAACACAGACACCCCTTGATGCTCAGTTGCAATGTTGTTTATAAGCTCCTGAATTACAACTGTTTTCCCTACTCCAGCTCCACCAAACGCTCCAATTTTCCCTCCCTTGGTAAAGGGAGTCATCAAGTCCAATACTTTTATGCCAGTCTCTAATACTTCGACTTCAGTGGCTTGGTCTTCAAAGGAGGGAGCTGCCCTATGAATCGGCCACTTTTCCGATCCTTCAATTTCTTCGAGGCCATCAAGGGTCTCTCCAAGAGCATTGAATAGCCGGCCAAGAGTCGCATCTCCCACCGGTACGGAAATTGCATCACCGGTATCAACGGCGTCAGTACCTCTAATTAAACCTTCGGTCGGGCCCAAGGCCAAGCACCTTACCCAGTTGTTGCCTATATGTTGCTCCACCTCGAGAACAAGTTTTTCATCCCCTATAGTGGTCTCCAAGGCGTTATACACCAGTGGCATGCCATCAGGTGGAAATTCCGCGTCCACCACTGTTCCAATTACCTGTACTATCTTTCCCGTTGCCATTCTATACTCCTGAGCCTAAACAGCCTTAAATTTCTTAGCTTTCAAGTGCGGCTACTCCCCCGACAATATCGAGGAGTTCCGTCGTGATTTTCTCTTGTCTTAATTTATTCATTAGCAAGGTCAGATCTTCAACCATTTCGTTGGCATTATCAGTGGCCTGATTCATAGCTACCATTCTTGCTGACTGCTCGCTTGCATTCCCTTCTAGTACCGCATGGTGTACCAAAGTTTCAACGTACCTTGGAAGCAACCTTCCAAGAACTTCAGCTGCGTTTGGTTCAAATATATAGCCAACAGCATTGGCTGCGGTTCCACTAGGTATCACCGGAAGTAATGGTTCTATAACAGGCCTCTGAAGTGTTGTGTTTACAAACTGGCCATAGGCTATATGGAACGAATCCACGATTTCATTCGAAAACGCTTCCGTTATATCCCCTGCAATCGGAAGGGTGTCACCGGGAGTAGGTCTATCACTTATTCCGGTATATTCAGCAATTATTTCAAGATTATTTCGTCTTGCAAAATCAAGGCTTTTTTTCCCTACTGCTACTACTTTAACAGGAGCGTTTTGTGATTTGATGAAATCATTAGCAGACCTCAATATGTTGGCATTAAGCCCACCCGTAAGACCTCTATCTGGTGCAATTATGGCAATTCCGGTATTTTTTATCAGACGGCTTTCCAACAAGGGTTGGTGGGATTCTTCTTCATCCACCTGAAAAACCACATTGGAGACTATCGCAGCCATATTTTCCGCGTACGATCTACCTTGGGTGGCAGCGTCTTGGCTTCTTCTCAATTTCGAAGCAGCGATCATAGACATAGCTTTAGTAATTTTTGCCGTATTTTCAACGCTTCTGATACGCCTAGCTATTTGTCTAACACTAGCCATTTAGTTAGCCAACCCACTTTTCTTGAATTCCTCTATCGCAGAATTCAGCAACGCTCGAGAATCATCACTCAGATCAGCCTCATCTGCTATAGTCTTCAAAAGATCTCCATGGTTAGAACTCATATATGCATGGAGGGCCTCTTCCCAACCAATTACGTCAGTTATTTCCACGTCGTCCAAATACCCTTCGTTTAGGGCATACAAAATAACGACTTGTTGTTCAACTGGCAAGGGCACGTTTTGACCTTGTTTCAATACCTCCACACTTCTCTGCCCTCTTTCCAGCTGCCTACGAGTAGAGGCATCAAGGTCATCGGTCCCAAATTGAGCAAAAGTTACAAGTTCCCTGTATTGTGCTAGCTCAAGTCTTAGCTGTCCTGCAACTGCCCTCATTGCCCTAGTTTGGGCTGCACTTCCTACACGAGACACTGAAACTCCAACGTTAACAGCTGGTCGTGTACCTGAGTTAAATAACTCCGGTTCCAAGTATATTTGTCCGTCTGTAATGGATATGACATTAGTGGGCACATAAGCCGACACGTCTCCGGCCTGGGTTTCAATGACTGGTAAAGCTGTTATCGATCCACCACCATGAGCGTCATCCATCTTTGCAGCTCTTTCTAACAATCTACTGTGAAGATAAAAAACATCTCCAGGATAGGCTTCTCGACCGGGTGGGCGTCGCAGTAGCAACGACATCTGCCTGTAGGCCCAGGCGTGTTTGGACAAGTCGTCATAGGCTATTAAAACATCCTTACCTTGAGCCATGAAATATTCAGCCATGGCACACCCTGTATATGGGGCCAAGTATTGAGCCGGAGCCGGATCAGATGCGTTGGCAGCGACAACAATTGTGTGTTCCATCGCGCCCTGTTGTTCTAGGATTCCGACTATCTGGGCGACCTTGCCCACCTTCTGGCCAATGGCGACATAAACGCAAACCATATCTCCACCCTTCTGGTTAACGATTGCGTCGATACATATGGCTGTTTTACCTGTTGTACGGTCTCCAATAATCAACTCTCTTTGCCCACGTCCGATTGGTATCATTGCATCCACAGCTTTGATACCTGTCTGCACAGGGGTGTCAACAGACTTCCTTATTGCTACGTTGGGGGCGACAATTTCCACTTCCCTCGTCTCATTAGTATCAACCGGACCCTTTCCATCGATTGCGTTACCAATCCCATCAACCACTCTACCTAAAAGTCCTTCCCCAACAGGAACCTGCATTACCCTTCCAGTTCCCCTAACCTCGGTACCTTCGCTGATCCCTGATGGATCCCCTAGAACCACGATACCAACACTATCTTCCTCGAGGTTCAGAGCCATTCCAGCCACTCCTCCCTCGAATTCAACTAACTCGTTATAGGCAACACCGGACAAACCATGTACTCGGGCAATACCATCCCCTACTTCGATCACAGTCCCAACATCAACCATACCGAGGTCGGTACCGAATCCTTCAATTTGTTTTTTTATTACCGATGCTATGTCCTGTCCTCTGACGGCCATATCACCCTCCGTTTTATGGGAATAACCCGCTTATTTTGTTTTTCGAATACATTAGTCTAAATTCAGGTTCCTCTATTGAGCTCTCTACGCATATCTTCCAATTGAGTTTTAACACTTCCGTCTACCAATCTATCTCCTACTCTAGCTAAATAGCCCCCAAGAATGGACTCATCAACATAGGTTGTAACTGATAGTTCTTTCCTTAGCATCTGAGTCAATTTATCCACTATCTCTTTTACTTGCTCGTCAGTCAGCTTAACTGCAGAAACAATTTCTGCTCGTTCGACACCTTTTTCTGAATCAACCAATTCTTGATATGCGCCTGCAATACTGGAAAGGGAAGCTACAGAGTTCCGGGTAGCCAGCAAAGAAACCAAATTCAATGCCAGATCTGAAATAGAGTTGGAGAAGGCTTCCTTAATGAGTTTTATTTTTTTTACATTTTCAATTTTTGGGGAGTCTATAAACGCGATGAAATCGGAATTCCTGGAGGAATTTGCCAACACTTCTAGGTCCGCAAGCCATTGATCTTGATCGCCTTTCTCCTCGGCTATCAAAAATAACGCTTGCGCATATCTTCTTGCTGACAAAGCCATATCTAGTTATTCCTTGATCTTTCTTCGTTCAAAACACCTTCGATAAGAGCACGGTGCCCTTCTTCATCAAGTGAAGTTTTTACAACCTTTTCTGCAGCTGTAATAGCCAGGTTTGCAAACTCTTTACGAAGTTCCTCTATTGCCGCATCTCTCTCTCTCTGGATGTTGGATTCCGCCCTGGATCTCTCTGCATCTAGTTCCTCTTTTACTTTAGCCATCTCCTCTTCCCTAAATCTGTCAGCGGTCTCTCGTGCCTGAGTCACCAATTTCTGTCCTTCAGATCTAGCCTCTTGAAGTTGCGCTTGAATCGCTTCCTCTGACCTGG
Source organism: Chloroflexota bacterium (assembly GCA_003228105.1). GTDB lineage: Bacteria > Chloroflexota > Dehalococcoidia > Lucifugimonadales > UBA826 > UBA11996. Next base: position 19,904 of record QGNN01000016.1, on the reverse strand, counting down.
CTGCCTCTTCTTTTGCCTTTTCGGCAGCTTCCAATCCAGCTGTGATTTTTTCTGCTCTTTGATCCAACTTAGCCACCAAAGGTTTATATAAAACCTTCGACAATATTACAAACAATATTACAAAACTGATAATCTGTGTTATCAGTCCTGGCAGATTTATTCCAAGATCTCCCATACCAAACTCCTATTCATGAAGTACTCGCCGGCACCCATATTCCAATGACTATCAAGGTGCTAAATGAGACCTAACCCTTAGACGAATTTAATGATGATAGCGACAACTAGAGCATAAATAGCGATAGCTTCCGTGAACGCAATAGCCAGAATCATGTTCTGTTGTATCTGGGCACCAGCTTCCGGGTTGCGACCCAAAGCTTCCATGGCTTTCGAGGCAAGCATACCAATTCCAATTCCAGGGCCGATAGCTCCGAGTCCGATCGCGAGGCCGGCACCTACGTTCATTATGTCCCCTTCCATTTGAAACTCCTTAATTTTTGATTACGTTTTTTGTTTTCACTGAAGCGGTCTCAATTAGCGTTTCAGTGATGATCTCCATCATTGTGACTTATGCTTGCCATGGATGCGAACACCAAAGTAAGCATTGCAAACACAAAAGCCTGTATTAGTCCAACAAACAACTCCAAACCTAGGAATGGAATTATCCCTATCAGTGGCAACAAGAATGCCATAGCCATGAGAAGAACTTCACCAGCAAATATATTGCCAAATAATCTGAAGGTGAAACTGATTATTCTCCCCAATTCACTTATAAGTTCAAGGATACCAACAAAGAATCCAATTGGCCCTGATTTGAAGCTTATGAATTTTCCTGCATGTCCAAAAAATCCAAGGATACTAAATCCCCAAAAATGGACCATCACCATTGCAATTAATGCGATTGCTAACGACATATTTAGATCCGTGTTAGCGCTTCTCAAAAAAGGAACTAAGTGGCCTGCCCTCTTTCCCTCGCCCACATTGCCGTTCTTTTCGTCATATTCGGAAAATGTAAGCTCCTCTTCCAAAGACCCTGGTGACAAAGCCGCTACGGGTATAGTTTTATAATCCCGAAAAACATGTAATTTAACTGTACCTAGATGCGAGTCATGACCATCCTCTTGAGCTTCATCAGAACCATGGTGTTTCGCTTTACTTTCCTTTGACTCATGGGTCGTCGTCACCAGAGCTGGATCATGATAATCGTGGGCATCGTGGTGATGTGCAATTTCTTCAGGTCCCGCAATGCGACCTACAGTACCAAACCCAGGTAAAACCCCCATCCAGTTTGCCGCAACTATAAAAATAAAAATTGTGAAAACTAGCGGGAAAAATCTTCTAGCTTTCTCTTTGCCAGCTATCTGTTCACAAAGAGAGAGAAAAAACTCCATTACTACTTCAAATAGAGCTTGAAGTCTACCTGGTACATCTTTCAGATTTCTTCTTATTATTAAAGATACGACGATGAGTACTAACATGGCTAACCAAGTAGTAACCATCGTGTTCATCAGGTCCCATTTACCGACTGGCGTATTGAAGCCGTCAACTATTTTTTCTGCAGGAAGTTGAATTGCTGGCAAAGAAGATGCGAAAAAGCCAAATCCCAAAGTATTACCTAAGGCTCCGCCAAATATGCTTATCACGAGCACTGCTACGCATATTATAGATATAGCTATTGATCTGGGGTTACCCAGTATCTTTGACACTACTTTTGAAACTCCTAATCAATCGGATTCTGAGACATATCTAAGGACTGCCATCAGCATTCTTATCATACCAACCAAAGCCACCACAAGACCGATGGCGATTCCAGCGAGGGTGAGTATTGGGCTAAGTCCAAGTCGGTTATCAGCCCACAGACCCGCCCAGGCACCAAAGCCTATACAAATACCAACGTACCATCCAATCCCCACCAGACGAACAATAGCCCCATATTTTTTGGTACTCATAAGGCCTCACCTGAACGGTTGTAAACTTTATCACAATGTATTTCTTTGGGTCAAAAATCCATTGATAGAGTTTCTCAATCCTCGTTGCCTATGTCTTCTAAATCTAGGGAATCGATAAAATCGGTAAAGGCCGAAAGACCCTCTAATTCTTCTTCGTTTACCTGTTTTTCTTCAGATCCTTCAAGATTGTTGTCTTCAGGTTCCACATCAAGAGATACGCCAGCTTTTTCAACCACTTCCTCTTCTGCATATATAGGAGCCTCAGAGCGAACAGCCAGTGCAAGAGCATCACTGGGCCTTGCATCTATTTCGATTAGTGTACCGTTGGTATCAATTACAATTTTAGCGAAGAAAGTATCATTCTTAAGTTCTGACACAACGATACTGTGTATAGTTCCACCCAAATCTCCAATGACAGATCCAAGTAAATCGTGTGTCATTGGCCTTTGAACTTCCACTTCCATGAGCTTGAACCTGATAGCTTCAACTTCGAATTGACCAACGAATATAGGCAGGTATAAATCGGAGTCTTTGACTTTTAGAACAACTGCCCTTTGCTGGGTTTCTTGTCTCACACGAATACTTTCGATTTCGAGTTCCAGCAACTTGATTGGCCTCCTGATATCGCGGTTTTATTGAGAAGAACCCAATCTTAAATACGGACAGTAGCCATGTCAATGAGTATTTTATATTTCCAAATTACTGGGCCGCAAACTCATCCCGTTTTTTTTATGAGATCGAGTTCTCTTTTCTAAATCCGATCTTGCTATGATAAGTCTCCGATTACACCCCTGGCACACAATTCCTATATCCGCCCCTATCCTGTCTACCTTCCATATCAGCTCTCCACACGGGTGTTTTTTCTTCAAGGTTATGATGTCTCCAAGGGAATAATCCGTCACCATATCGTCTCCTGACGCCTTGTTTATTAAATAAAACTCCGGCCTACATCTTCCAAGATATTATTAATACTTTCCCTGAGATTAAAAGAAGCGTTTGCAGCAGCCAATCCGAAATTATTCGGATCAGACGAGGCATAGATAATTCCCCTTGAAGAACTTACAAGCAATCCATGATTTATCCTACCAAGGCCTGCCCTTACTGATGCTTCTAGATCTCCTGACTGTGAGCCGATTCCGGGAACCAATATGGGCAATTCTCCAACTATATCCCTTACAATTTTCAATTCTTCAGGATACGTAGCTCCAACCACCAATCCCACATTCCCTTCATTGTTCCAAGAAACGCAGTAATCAGCAATAATCTGAAAAATTTTCCTATCTTCGCTTCCCTTTACTATAAGATCCTGTAACTGATAACCGTCCGGGTTTGAGGATTTACACCAGACGAAAACCCCACGGTCTGTATATTTAAGAAACGGTTCAATGGAATCAAATCCCGAAAAAACATTGACTGTAACTGCATCGAAATCCCATATCTCAAACATCGCAGAGGCATATTTAGAGCTTGTAGCTGCTATATCACCCCTTTTTGCATCCCCAATTATTAGAACGTCGGAATAATTGGATTTGATATAGTCGATCACTTTTTCTAAGGACTTTAACCCTTCTAAGCCAAATGCCTCAAAGAACCCCATGTTAGGTTTATATGCAGCAGTAAAAACTTCAGTGTGATCAATGATCCGCTTGCAAAACTCAAAGACATCCGGTAGAGGCATCTTGTCAGGATCTGGGTCCAGTCCTATGGACACAAGTGATTTTTTTGAAACTGAAATCTCTTGGAGTGAATCAGCAAATTTTGTCATGTTGTCTTATTTCTAGGCTGTTGCCAGGTTGGTTAAGGTCTTTTTTTTACCAAAAATTTCCGTCTCAATGTAAGTACTTTTTCCTCTTTTTGGTTTACTCCCCGGCTCTCAATATAAACCATACCTCTGTCATTCTTGGTTTGAGATGCTGTCGTTTCCAGAACTTCACTCTCAGCATAGATAGTATCTCCATGAAATGTAGGTCCATCATGTGTAACAGATTCGTAAAGTAAGTTAGCAATAGCTTTACCTGAGGTTTGCCGAACGCTCATACCTACCACCAAACTCATCACCAGTAATCCATTTACAAGAGTTTTACCGTGTTGGTGTTGTGACATGTAATTCTCATCTGTGTGGAGAGGATTATCATTCATGGTCAGTAAAGAAAATAAGTGATTGTCCATTTCTGTAATGGTTTTACCTGGCCAATGTTTAAAATTTGCCCTGAAGAAAATTCCTCGAACCAACCTCCAAAACTATCCTTAGAATCGACGACGATTTTTTTTGAAGTCATTTTAATGCCTGTTTACTAATCAATCTGAATATTTTTCAAGCAACCGTCTAGCAATCACTAGTTTCATAATCTCATTTGTTCCTTCGCCAATAATCATGAGGGGAGCATCTCTATAATATCGTTCTACTGGCAAATCTTTTGTATAACCTACCCCACCATGAACACGCATAGCCTCCATTGCAACCTCACCACAAACCTCACTTGCAAACAATTTCGCCATTGCAGCCTCGAGATCATTCCTTTCGCCTGCATCTTTCTTTCTTGCTGCGTCGTAAACCATTAATCTGGCTGCATGTACCTTTGAAGCCATTTCAGCTAATTTTAACTGTATCGCTTGATGTTCTGATATTAGTTTGCCAAAAGCCAAGCGCTTTTTAGAATATGCCACTGAGGCCTCTAAAGCAGCTTGAGCCACCCCAACAGCCCTGGCAGCAACATTTATCCTACCAGTCTCCAATCCATTCATTACCTGCCCAAACCCGCGACCTTCTTCTCCTCCAATAAGATTGTCAGCAGGTACTCTGCAATCATCAAAAATCAACTCGCAGGTATCCAAACCCCTATAGCCCAATTTATCCAAGTGTTGACCGACTTTAAATCCTTCAGTTGGTTTTTCAAAAATGAAACAGCTTATTCCTCGGTGTCTTGGGTCTGAATCGGGATCCGTTTTGGCCATTAAAGCGAAGGCATTCCCATTATCCCCGTTACTAATAAACATCTTCCGCCCGTTTATCACATATTCTTCACCATCTTTCACAGCTGTAGTGGATATGTTTTGAGCATCACTGCCGGCTTCAGACTCAGTTAAAGCCAATCCTCCCCGAATCTCACCTGTTGCCATTTTAGGCAAAATACGACGTTTTTGCTCTTCAGTACCATAAACAGAGATTACGTAGCTAAGAATATGATGGGTCCCAATTATTCCTGACACACTCATCCAGCCTTTACTTAGCTCTTCAAATATCATTGCGAACGTCGTAAAATCTAGACCCATCCCACCATATTCAGTTGGGATATTAATGCCAAACAGGCCCAATTCACGCATTATGGGAATTAATTCGTGAGGATATATGTCCTCATTATCATAAGTACTGGCTATTGGTTCCACATCTCTCTTCACAAAATCTCTAACTAAGGAAACGATCTGTTTACGAGTCTCTTCAGAAGTTTGTGTGGCCAATTTCTTAACTCCTAACTCTCGTTAAATCAAGTCTCTGAATTGTCTATTACCTATGTTTTTGGCTGAAACGCCCAATACATTCAAGAAACCCTCTGCATCCTTATGATCATATCCCCCCGTAGCCTCCATAGAGCCGTCATCTGTATACAAAGAAAATGGCATATTTTCTTTCGAATCATCGACAGAATCAAAGAAAATATTGCCTTTGTACAGTTTAATTTGAATGCTGCCTGTAACCATTGAGGCCAAGGGAGAAAGGGCGGCCAAAGCTGACGAGGTTGCAGAATCCAACCAATAACCTTGATATATTTGAGTACTAATTAAATTAGATATATGTGTGTAAAATTCCCTAGCTCTTCTATCTAAAACAAATTGCAAAAGATATTCCCAACTTTTGCCAAGTAATTCCATACCGGGAGATTCATATATACCTCTTGATTTAATGCCCACAAATCTATTTTCTATCACATGGGTTCCTATGCCCACCCCGTTTCTACCCGCGATAGAATTAGCTTCTTGGAACACTTCTATGAGATCCAGTTCTGATTCATTTAAAGCAATTGGGATTCCTTTACTCCATTCAATGGTCACGTATTCAGGTTTATCCGGAGCATCCCACGGCCAAACCCCCATTCCGGGCTCCACAAAATCAGGGCTAATTGAAACATCTTCGAGGTCGCCAGCCTCATGAGTCAACCCTAAAAAATTTGCGTCGGTAGAGTAGCGAGATTCTTGAGCCGGCCTTATCGGTAGATTATTCAGCTTACAATAATCAATCATTTGTTGTCGTCCTGGAAATTTATCCAAGAATTCTTGATCTCTCCAAGGAGCATACACGTCCATTTCCGGCTGCAACATGTTGCTAGTCAGTTGAAACCTAACCTGGTCGTTCCCCCGGCCAGTGGCTCCATGAAAAAGAACGTTTATATTATTGTGTTGGAGGTTTTCCAGAATAGCCTTAACAGTGACGGGGCGAGCAATTCCAGTAGTATTCCAATAGCCCCCTTCATACCTTGCCTGCGCCTGCAGTACTTTTAGGCCAGCTTCAGCAAGCATTTCTTTCCCAGGAACAATGGTCGCTTTAGAAGCCCCACAGGCCATCATTCGGTCTGCCACAGCCTGTAAGTTTTCCTCATCAGGTTGACCTAGATCTACTGTAAAACAGTGAACGTTAACACCATTCTGATGCAGCCAGTGCGTGACAGTGCAGCTGTCTAGGCCGCCAGATACAGCTCCCCCAAAAACTGAGGACCCCCTATCATATATATCCTTCCAATTCACCTCAGCCTCGGCTATTTTGAAGCGTTCGCCAGTCCGGTTTCCAATCTGGACAAGGCTTCGTCTATTTCTTCTTTAGTTATAGTCAAAACAGGCATAAGTCGAATCGCATTTGGCCTCATAGGATTCATTAAAAGGCCAGCCTCATTACTTGCCGCAATGACATCTGGTGTAATATCAGAACCAAATTCAACAGCCCAAATCAGACCCATCCCTCTAACATCCGTTATAAATTCATTATCCGATTGTATCTTCCTGAGTCTCTCACCGAGATATTCGCCCATTTTTGCCGCGTTTTCAGGTATCTCATTATCGATGATATATTTTGTTGAAGCATGCGCTGCTGCACAAGTCAGTGGGTTTCCTCCAAAAGTGGAACCGTGATCACCTGGGTCAAAAGCGCAAGCGGAATCCTTGGCCAAAAATGCTCCTATTGGAACACCACCGCCCAGGCCTTTTGCGAGAGTAATGATGTCAGGTTCAACTCCGAAACTTTGATACCCGAACAAGGTGCCTAACCTTCCCAAACCAGTCTGCACTTCATCGAAAATCAACAGCATTCCATTTTGATCGCACCAGTCTCTTAGTCCTTTTAAATATTCGACGGAAGGGATGTTCACTCCCCCCTCTCCTTGAACAGGTTCAATCATAACGGCAACAGTATTATCGGTTGTAGCCTCTTTGACCGCATCTAGATCATCGTATGGGACATGTGAAAATCCAGTGGGAATGGGCTGGAAAAGCTCTTGATAATGCGGCTGACCAGTGGCCGATACATTCATCATGGTACGACCATGAAATGAATTAAGAGCCGTTATTATGTGGTATGCTCCATCCTTGTGTTTTTTACCGTATTTTTTTGCTAATTTGATTGCACCTTCGTTAGCTTCTGCACCACTATTACAGATAAATATCTTGTCTAGGCAACTATTCTCAACCAAAATTTCGGCCAATTTTAGCTGAGGGATAGTATAAAACTGATTTGAAGTCTGAACCAAGGTTTTTGCCTGTTCAGCTATTGCTTCGGCAATGACTGGATTTGAGTGGCCTGCGTTATTGACGGCCCAACCAGAGGTGAAATCCAGGTATTCTTTCCCCTCGACATCCCATACTCTCGCACCTTCTCCTCTCTCAAGTACCATAGGCTGTCGCCTAACAAGAAACATATAATATTTACTTTCGAGTTCTTTCCACTCCGCAGTGCTAGTCATATCAATCTCCTTTTATCGCATCTTCCAAGTTTTCAAACAAAGATTCAATCTTATTTAACTCAGCTTTCAGATTCTTAATAGAGTTTCTGATTTCACTTAATTTACTATTCCCAGCATCCTCTAGATTCACGGGTGTAGTTGTAGTTTTCTTTTTAACATCGTCTTGCATCGGTGTAACAATGTCTTTCATACCAGTAATTTGATACAAGGCATCATTTAGGGAATCTCCCATAACGACTTGGTGTGCCGTAGCCAAAATCACTTTTTTAAGTTCTGGAAAACTAACCCCTTCTGCTTGTATATATATGGGTTCAGCATAAAGGATACTGTTCCCGATTGGAACAACTAGGAGGTTCCCCCTTATACATGTGGATCCCTCTGTACATCTAAGCGTAAACCAAGCAGAAATATCTTGATCATTATCTATTCTGGCTTCCACCTGTTCGGGTCCATCCACTTGGCGGTCTTTAGGGAAATTGAAAGCTATCAATTTGCCATATTCAGAAGCATCACTCCTTGCAGCCAACCAACCAACCATATTGGGCCTTCCATCAGGGGTGTATGGAATCAATTGAACGAATTCTTCTTTTGTCTCCCCTGGAAGCCGCATGATCACGTAGTATGGCTCAAGTGGTTGTAATCCTTCTTGTTGCCCAAATTTTTCTCGAGGGAAAGCCCATAGATCTTCGTTTCCATAAAAATGTTGTGGGTCTTCCATGTGGTATTTAATATATTTCTCGGCTTGGATGGCAAAGAGTCCTTGTGGGTACCTTATATGTGAAATTAAATCGGACGGCATTGAATCACGATCTAAAAATAACGTCGGGAACATTTTTTGGTAGGTAAGGGCAACAGGATCGGTGTTGTCCCAAAGATAAAATGCTACATCCCCCGTATAGGCGTTCATGACTATCTTAATGCTGTTCCTTATGTAGTTGTAGTGGCCTAAGCTAGTCTCGTCTTCATCTGTAGGCTGCGAGTAAGGAAATTTATCAGATGTCGTATAGGCATCTTGGATCCAGTACAGATGGTCATTTGCGGCCACTATATAAGGATCCTTATCCAGCTTTAGAAAAGGGGCCAGCGTAGATATTCTTTCTTCATTTGAACGCCTGTATTGGATCTTACTATTCTCATTTATTTGACTACTAATCAGAATGTTTATATCCCTCATTTGCCAGGCATAAAGTAATTTTCTAAAATAGGACCCGATCGATACCCCTCCGGACCCATCGTAACTTCCTACTATTAAATCTCCCTCTCCTGTCTGGTAATCCAATTCTAGTGTGTTCGTATCAACTATCACATAGTCTTTTGTGTTTTCACCGTAATAAATTCTAGGATTCTTCACAATTATGTCCGAGGCAGCACCTTGCTTCGGAGATGCAACAGGGATTTCACCATTTACCGGTATATCCTTGGCGAAAAAAACAGGCCTCCCTTCTGCGGTGAATTCTGTAGCTGGGCTCATAGCTATGCCTATTCCATGGGTATAAAACAATTTTTGATTAACCCAAGTTTGTGCTTCTTCTTTTAGTTTTTCTGGTGCAACCTCTCTTGCAGCCAACAATACCTGCCTATATTCGCCATCTATGGTGTATCTATCAACATCAGCGTCTTTAAAGTCATAATAGGGACGGATTAATTGAATTTGTTTATACACGTTGGTTAAAGGCTTGTAATCCCAAAGTCGTATGTTTTCAATAGTAGGAATATTCTCTTCCATTAACTCTGCCGTAATTTCGCCTTCTGCCTCATAGAATGTCTCCTCTATCGCTTCCAGGCCAAACCCAAGCTTAGTGAATTCTATGTTGCGTTCAATATACTTTGTTTCCTTAACAAATTCGTCAGGGTCAACTGAAAATTGCTGAACGACAGAAGGCCAGACTGTTCCAAGTCCAATTATCAAAATCACCCAAATCCCGATAGGAGCCAGAGATAATTTAAGTTTACCCAGGAAAGATCCCACTAGCATAACTATCGAAACGAGTACTCCCGCTATGCTTAATACCAAATAGGCGTTTTGCCGTGCGTAAACATCTGCGTATGCCGCCCCGTACACGATTCCGTGCTCAGATCTAACCAGTTCCAACCTATCAACCCAATATCCAGCAGAGAAGATCAAAATAACTAGTGACCCTAAAACAAGTAAATGGTTACGCAGTGGTGTGGTTAAGGTGAAGGCGCTGCCTCGAAGAGTAAAATTCAAAAAAGACAGCGCAGTTGTTGCCACTATAGTGGCTCCGACGCAAACAAGAAGCCAGCCTTGTAGAAAAGCATAAATGGGTAATTCAAAAACATAAAAAGAAAGGTCGTTACCGTGTAACGGTTCTTTAATTCCGAATCCGGCGGCGTTACTAAATCTCAGAAAAAGTTCCCATTTGGAGGCAATCACAGAGCCGAGTATTACTGCCAAAACAAGAGATACCAACACGCATACTATCACCAGAAGTTTCTTGATAATCCCTCTCAAATTCTCTGGAAGAAGAGCGCCTAAGGGCCCAGCTGTTTTTCTATTCACATAGAAAAGGTTTGCTAAGACCAATGCAAAGACAAAAACAAACCCTATGAGAAATAAAGTAATTTTAGTGAGAAGCATTGTGATGAAAACATCTTCAAAGCCCATTTTTGAAAACCAAAGGTAATCAGTGAAAATTCCTCGGGCAAGCCACAAAAGCAAAAAGATAGGGACAAGGGTCAATGCCAGCACTATCCATTTTACCCGCCCACTAAGTTTGTCTTTAATTGAAGACGGATCGAAATCAAATGAGGGAAAAGGGGCACTTGCCATGTTATAACCTTTATTAGCCTATTCGGGTACCTAAATTATGACCGGAAACTACATTTTTTAAAGCTCCTGGGGCGCGACCATCAACGATTTGCGATATTGCCCCGCCTAAAAGAGCCTCAATACAGGCTTCCATTTTAGGAATCATTCCGCCATCAATCACATGAGATGCGACCAAAGAGTCAGCCTGACGCTTTGTCATACGAGAAATCAACCGCTTGGAAGAATCTAAAACTCCTTCCACGTCGGTAAGGAAAACGATCCGATCTGCATTAATAGACGCAGACACATACCCCGCCACAGTATCAGCATTGATATTGAGTAATTTGTTGTGGTCAAGTGAACCTGAGTGAATCCCTACTGGAGCTATCACCGGGATGTAGCCAGCTTCCAATATTGCCTTTATTGGAGCCGTATCTACTGACTTGATCTTACCAACGTATCCCAATTCAGGATCAGCAATTTCTGCGCTTACCATATTACCATCGGCACCAGAAATACCAATAGCTCTTCCGCCTATCGAGTTTATGGAGGCGACAAGAGATTTATTTATAACTCCAGTAAGAACTGCTACGACAATATCTAAGCTCTGTGAGTCCGTGACTCTCAATCCATTAACGAATTTAGGTCGAACTCCTTGCTTTTCCATCCACTCCGATATTGTCTTACCGCCCCCATGTACTACAACAAACTTTTCTCCTTTTTTTTGTAGTTCCACTAAATCATTCAAGGTAGTGTCGTGATTACCAAAAGTACTTCCACCAATCTTGATAACGGTCAGGGTTTGTTGGTTAGCTGGGACGTCACCAGCACCCGGCTGTTGATCCGCGCACCCGTCATTGCTGTTCATGCTTGTTGGAATTTTTAAACAGTCGTTGGGTTGGGAGTGATTTATTTCGCTGAACATTTGTTAACCATCAGGTGCTATATGCCGAATTAAAGATCACATATTCTTCGGTGAGATCACACCCCCAAGCAGTTGCTGTTGAATTTCCAACATTAAGATTTATCCTGAAATCCACTTGCTCAGAATTCATTGCGCTTACCACTGCATCCTTCAGGTAGGGTATTGCGATTCCCTTATGGACAATGTGGATGTCGTTTATGAAGATATCTATTTTTTGCTCCTCGAGCTGGATAGAACTTTTACCCAGAGCCATTACCAATCGTCCCCAGTTAGGATCTTTCCCGTGTACCATGGCCTTCACCAAAAGGGAAGATGCAATTCCCCTAGCTGATTTACGTGCCTCTTCAGTTGAATGGGCCCCTTCAACGATGACTTCTATGAGCGTTTGGGCTCCCTCTCCATCTCTCGCCAACTCTTTGGCAAGCTCAGTACAAACATATCTAAGAGCTTCAACAAAAGTATCAGCACCTGGCGATTTTTCTTCAATCTGCTCAGTTCCTGAAGCGCCGTTCGCCAAAACAATAACGGAATCGTTAGTGCTCTGGTCGCTATCAACATCGGTCATATTAAAGGAGACCGCTACTGATTCGGATAGGACACTCTGTAAAAAAATTTGATCAACGTCAGCATCTGTAGTAATGAAACATAGCATTGTTGCCATATTCGGATGAATCATTCCAACCCCTTTCGCCGTGCCTCCCACTGTGACAGTTTTTCCATCGTGCATAAATGAAACAGCTCGTTCTTTATGCTTAGAATCTGTGGTCATTATAGATTTGGCAAACTCAGTACCACCATCATCTGAAAGCGTAATATTGACAATATTTTGACGGATCAGTGCCATCGGAAGCTCTACTCCGATCATCCCGGTACTTGCCACGTAAAGATCATCTCCAGATACACCAACGTGACTAGCAGCCAAGGAGGCCAGTTCTTCTGCGTCGGTCAGGCCCTGCGAACCTACGCTACAATTGGCACATCCACTATTGGCAACAACTCCCCTTGAGATACCAGTCTTTTTTCTTTTACGGCTGACTGTGACTGAAGGCGATTCTATGCTGTTAGTGGTAAATGTCGCTGCTGAGCTGGCTGGTCGGTCCGATAAAATTATTCCCAGGTCAGAAACTCCCGCCTCGGTTTTTAAACCTGCGTATGTGGATCCAGCTGTAAAGCCAGAAGCTGAGGTGACCCCACCTCCGTTTATTATTTCTATCAAGCTGAGATCTCCTTTTTCCATCAACAACCTACCGGCTAGAAAAGCAGACAAAAAATGGCGGAATATGTCCGCCATTCAAAAGCGACAAAATTATAGCATATAGCTACAGTCTAGGTACGAAAACTTAGTATACCTTATGCTACAATCCAGTCGAAAGGCACATCATTCAAAAGACTGTTCATGAATTTAATGTGGTAACCAATTTGAGCATCATTTAAAAACTTTTAGATTAGTTAGGACGTAAACTAATGACAACCGCACACACAAATCGAAAATTTACCTCAGTTGGCAGCCGTCCGGTTAGGCACGACGGTTTTGACAAAGTAACAGGAAAAGCTCTTTACGGGGCCGATATCGATCTGCCCGGGCTTATCCATGGAAAAATACTACGAAGCCCTCATGCTCACGCCAGGATACTGTCAATAGACACCTCGAAAGCAGAAAAGCTGGCAGGTGTCCATGCTGTAATCACAAATCATGACTTCCCAACCCAAGAAGACAACGCCGTTTCAAATATTCCTGGACCTGCAATCAACCTCAAACAGCAAACCAGCAACATATTAGCATCAGATAAGGTCTTATATAAAGGTCACGCTGTGGCTGCTGTGGCTGCAAATAGTGCCCACACTGCAGAAGAAGCCCTTGCCCTCATCAAAGTAGAGTATGAAAAATTACCCCATGTTTCTACAGTGGAGGAAGCCCTATCGAATGGTGCTCCTTTATTACATGAACAATATAAAAACAACATTGCAAGCCATGATGTTTTAGAAATTGGGGATGTGGATAAGGGTTTCAATCAAGCTGACCTTGTCTTTGAGAAGGAATTCAGAACGTCAACTGTGCACCAAGGCTATATAGAACCTCATTCAGCAACAGCGTGGTGGACTGCAAACAATAAAGTAACAATATGGGGGAGCTCTCAAGGGCATTTCCAAATTAGAGATAGAACATCTTTAGTCCTAGAGGTGCCTGTCTCTGCAATCAAAGTAATCCCAATGGAAATTGGAGGAGGGTTCGGAGGCAAAACCACGATATATTTGGAGCCGGTGGTGGCCTTATTATCTAAACTCACCGGATATCCAGTGAAAATCACGATGTCACGTTCAGAAGTTTTGGAAGCTACAGGCCCAACTTCAGGCTCGTACATGAAGGTAAAGATTGGAGCCACTAAAGATGGGACAATTACCTCGGCTCAAGCAGATTTAAAATTTGAAGCGGGTGCTTATCCAGGATCCCCTGTAGGGGCAGCTTCAAATTGTATATTCACTCCATATGCAATTGAAAATATCAGAATAGATGGATACGACATTGTAAACAATAAGCCAAAGACCACTGCATACCGAGCTCCTGGCGCACCCATAGGCGCATTTGCCGCTGAGACTTTAATCGATGAGCTGGCAGAAAAAACTGGTATAGACCCATTAGACCTAAGAATAATGAATGGCGCCAAACAAGGTACTCCTAGAGTTTCCGGAATAACTAATCCTTTAATTGGATGTATAGAAACTTTTCAAGCCACCAAAGAACACACTCATTATCAATCTCCAAAAAGCAGCAAAAAGTCAGGACGGGGGGTAGCTTCCGGATTTTGGATCAATGGAAGTGGTGCAGCCTGTGCGGTGGCTAATGTAAATTTTGATGGCACTGTGAACCTAACGATAGGTTCTATGGACATTGGAGGCTTAAGACCAGTCGCGGCCCAGCATGTTGCCGAAGTGTTGGGAATACATGTTGATGACGTAAATCCCCAGGTGGGAGATACCGAAACTATTGGATATACCTCTATGACAGGAGGCAGTGGAGGAGCATTTAAAACTGGCTGGGCCAGCTATGAGGCTGCCCAGGATGTCAAAAGACAAATGCTAGAAAGAGCCGCAGAAGTATGGGAAACTTCCCTTGATGATATAAAACTTGAAAACGGTGTTTTCACACATTCTTCTGACACCGAGTTAAAAATGTCTTTCAGAGAATTGGCAAGCCATCTTCCAGAAACAGGAGGACCGGTAGTAGGCAGGGCTAACCTTGACCCGAGAGGTCCAGGTAGCGCATTCGCCACACACGTGGTTGATCTTGAGGTTGATATAGAAACAGGAAAGGTGACCATTCTCAGATACACGGCTGCGCAGGATGCCGGAAAAGCTGTACACCCTAGTTATGTAGAAGGTCAAATACAAGGAGGTGTTGTGCAAGGAATTGGATGGGCCTTAAACGAGGAATATTTCATAAATGCTTCGGGTGAAATGGCCAACGCTAGCCTGCTCGACTACAGAATGCCCACTTCTTTGGATTTACCTATGATTGAAGCACTGATCGTAGAAGTTCCAAATCCGTTGCATCCATACGGTGTCCGTGGAGTTGGAGAAATTGCAATAGTGCCTCCACTGGCAGCAATAGCCAACGCGATATACGATGCCATCGGCATAAGAATGACTGAATTACCTATGAATCCAGCTGCTATAAGGAAAGCTATAAACGGAGAATAATTTGGTAAAAAAAATTTTAATCACTGGTATGAGCGGATTGATTGGAAGTCTCCTGAAAGACCATTTAATTTCTATTGGCGAATATCAGTTGTCGGCCCTAAATCGGAGTTTTGTGGAAGGGGTATCCACTCATTCAGCGGACATCGCAAAATTAGAGCAAATTAGGCCTGCATTTGAAAACATCGATGTGGTGGTACATTTAGCCGCATATCTCGGCTCAGACAGTTTTGAAGAACAACTTCCAACCAACATAATCGGCACATATAACGTTTTCGAGGCTGCTAGATCGGCAGGAGTAAAAAGGGTTGTTTACGCCAGCAGTGGCAGTACTGTTAGAGGGGTTGAGAACATTTATCCGTATGGAGATATCGCTCAAGGCAACTACCAAAATGTTAAAGGACCTATTCCGCTTATCACCCATCAAGACATACGACCAGGGGGAGTTTACGGAGCCACAAAAGTCTGGGGAGAGGCTTTAGCACGACACTTTTCAGATACTTACGATATGTCTATGCTGTGCGTTCGGATAGGTTCAGTTACAAAGGACAATATTCCTTCCGATTCCCGTCAGAAATCCATATATCTAAGCCATGAAGATGTATGCCAAATACTGCAATTATCTATAGATGCACCTAGTGAACTTAAATACGATGTTTTTTTAGCCACATCGAACAATAGGTGGTCATACCGAGATCTAGAGCACCCGAGAAAGGTATTAGGGTACGAACCTATGAGCTCAGCAGAGGATTTATAAATGCCGTTAGTTATAGGAATTACAGGAGCAATAGCTTCAGGTAAGAGCACAGCCTGCCAGATTTTGGAAAATCTCGGGGGAACACATTGCGACGCCGATAAATTGGTTCACAGAATGTACGATCCCGGTAAACCGGCTTTTCACCGAATCGTGAAATCTTTCGGGAATGAAGTGGTAGGCCCCGATGGATTTATCGACAGAAAACAACTTGGTTCCAAGGTGTTTGGAAACCCTGAAAAAATGTCTGCGCTCACCATCGCAATTGGTGACATTAAAGCAGAAGTGAGTGGGGTGATGAAGGAGTGGAGAAACACTCTTGGTTTCCTTAAGGTCGGCCTCATGGAGGCTGTCAATTTCATAGAGGCCGGATATGGGATATATAGTGACCTAACTTGGTTATTCGCTGTAAATGACAGCGTGGCGATAAAAAGACTTAAATCTAGAAACAATTTTAGTGAAGAAGAAGCTACACAGAGGCTTTCGAGTCAAAAAAGATGGCAAGACCGAGTGCCCGCTTCAGATATTGTAACAATGAATAATGGATCTTTAGAAGAATTAAAAGGGTCCGTAACAAAGCAATATAACGAATTAATCGACAGGTACTCAAAAGGCTTACTCCCACCTTCAAAATACATAAATTGGTGGCAAAAACACTCTCCTTGAAGATTAATTAAGGTCTTAATTCCAGCCGTTTAAAAGCTTCAGCAGTTTCTGCATTAACCTTTGGTCCATATATTGAGAATCTATTTCTTACTCTCACCCGTCCATCATCTTTGGAAGTAGACATTTGGCTTGCATGGCAATAGAGGGCGTTTATTTTATCTTCAAAATGTTCGTCAATATCTATAAAAGTGTCGGGGTCATCTGTACCCCAGAGATATACTTCCAAGGTTTTGTGAGGTTCCAGGCCTTCCGCTATCAAGTCAGGGTATGCTAAATAGTCACGGGCATAAGGAAAAACAGCATCAAGAGCTACTCTACCAGTCATAAAATGATCTTGATGCCTTATCCATTTTCTTTCCGGATCTATGGTTACAACTATATCTGGGCGATGAGTCCGTATTTCTCGCACAAGCTCTTTCCTGAACGGGTCCCCATTCTGCAGACCTTGATCAGGGTGGCCTAGAAAAACAACGTTTGTGAGGCCTAACAGTGCCGCAGATTCTAATTGTTCTTTTCTTCGGGTTTGAGCTAATTCTTCGGAGGAAATCGACCGATCACTGGTGCCTTTATTTCCATTAGTACAAACTACCAAAACAATATTGGCACCGAGATGGGACCATTTCGCTATGGTCCCACCCGCCCCACTCTCAGCATCATCTGGATGAGGAGTAATAACTAAAATTCTTTTCTCTTTCATATTTTTCATGAATTTGTTTTTAAATCCTTTTAGATCTACATTGTTAATATAGTTTGAAATATTTTGTCGGCAACACTATTAACAAAGGTTTTATTGGTTTGTATTCTTTCTGTAAACTGAAAATATATATTAATCCAAATGTTAAGATTTCCCGATACGATTTAACAAGCTAAACTCTAGCATCCTAAACTCTAGCATCGCCCAGATTGCAGATTCAATATATACTGCAGATTCAATCAAAATCAGAGTTCCAAAGGTTGGTATAGCAATGGTGTTATTAGGCTCGGCAGATTTCAAATATAAGGTTTCTGGAACAGATTGGGGGAATCTCCCGGAAGGATGGCATTATGGAGAAGCAACCTCAGTAGCATCAGATTCTAAAGATAATATTTATGTATTCAATCGTGGCCCCCATCCTATGATCGTCCTTAGCCAGAACGGGGACTTTGTACGCTCTTGGGGAGAAGGAATGTTCAGCAACCCACACGGGATTGCTATAGGACCTGACGACTCAGTTTATTGCGTAGATAACGGGGATCACACTATCGGGAAATTCAGCCCGAAAGGCGAGTTCCTCCTGAGGATTGGTGACCAAAACAAGCCTGCCAAGCCTCTTAGTGGCATTCCATTCAGTCAACCCACTCACATTGCAGTAGATCCTAACAACGGCGACCTCTACATATCAGACGGGTATGAAAACGCCAAGGTGCATAAGTACTCTTCCAGTGGAAAACACCTTTTATCTTGGGGTGAGTCAGGAACAGACGAGGGCCAATTTAATCTGCCTCACAACATTGATACCGACAGTAATGGAATGGTTTATGTGGCGGACAGAGAGAATCAACGGATACAGGTATTTGACTCCGACGGTAATTTCCAATACCAAATGGGGTTGAATATAGCCAGACCTGGGGCGGTCTGCATAAAAGAGAATAACGGACAGCTGTTAGTTTACGTGGGTGAGTTTTTTTCCGGTTTTATGACGTATGCAAAAGCTGAACGAATTGGGCCTCGTATTTCCATTCTGGATAAGGAGGGAAAGAAACTCGCCAATCTGGGTTATCAAAGTTTCGGAGACGATCCTGGGCAATTTTATTCTCCCCACGCAATCGCTGTGGACTCCAAAGGAGATATATACGTCGCGGAAGTCTCACTTACAGAAAAATATGGCGGCATTGTGAGTCCACCAGAACAAGGGACACAAAGAAGATCCTTCCAAAAGCTTATTAAACAATGATGCGGACGATCAAAGAAAAACCCTTTGGCTCCCTTTCTTTTCTTGCGGTGATGGAAACAACGCATTAATAACCAAATATGACCACTCTTCGAACATTGGTGTAATTTTTTACCTCAAATAAGGGAGAAAATTTTGGATAACTTTATCGTACAGCCGACCTGAAATTCTTCTTGAAGTACTTTGAATCAATATGTTAGGGACGAATAGAAATAGATAATCTACCGATTCACAAACAGGGCATTTCCAAAAGCCCAAAAAGTCTATGTTATTTTGGTTTGTTTTCCCCCTTTCGACTTCGATTATTATTCCTGTACCCAGAACGGGTAAATAAAAGTCAGGCCTTAACTGTTTTTAATAGCTCGCAAAAAGGCCTTGTGATTCGTCTTTAAATCCCAACTGGTTTGCCCTGTGAAGCAAGATGTCTTGAATTTCTTAGTAGTTGGCACCTGGTACATTTGCAGCCTATAGGTCTTGAAGAACCTTAGGAGTTGAAAGGTATCCATAAAGTTGATCGGAATATTCAGTTACATTCTCCCATTCAGAGGTATTCTCATACTCATTTTGAACAAAACTTGTTCTCTGAATTGCCATCATAATCACCTTTCACTGTGTTGGGCCCTCAATGGAACCTACATTACTCGGTATGTCGGATAATACAGGAATAGGGAATGAGAAATTAGCGGTGAATTAACGGTTTTGAATAAACCGGAGAATATGGTAGACGGTAAAAAGAGGAGATTTTAGTAATGAATGGGTGGTAGCGGGGGCAGGACTCGAACCTGCGACCTTTGGGTTATGAGCCCAACGAGCTGCCGCTGCTCCACCCCGCGTCGTTAAAATACCTGAATTCTGTCGTTTTATACGAGTCTGACAATAGAATTGTCTTAATGTAGGTCAAGTCCTCGGCCGATTAGTACCGCTCAGCTGAAGCAGTTGCCTGCCTTACACCTGCGGCCTATCAAACCTGTAGTCTACAGGAGGCCTTACTTATGGTCGAAACCACAATGGGAAATCTAATCTTGAAGTTGGCTTCGCGCTTAGATGCTTTCAGCGCTTATCACATCCAGACTTGGCTACCCGGCTATGCTCCTGGCGGAACAACCGGTACACCAGAGGTCTGTCCTTCCCGGTCCTCTCGTACTAGGGAAAGCTCTCCTCAAATTTCCTACGCCCATGACGGATAGAGACCGAACTGTCTCACGACGTTCTGAACCCAGCTCGCGTGCCGCTTTCACCGGCGAACAGACGGACCCTTGGGACCTTCT
>QGNN01000015.1 GCA_003228105.1 Chloroflexota bacterium | reverse complement strand
GTTGGTAAATTGGGACTAATTAATGATAACGGAATCGGATACCATTACCTCATTAATTGAGGATTTTCTAGAATATTTGGTAGTTGAGAGAGCTTGTTCTAACAATACCTTGGTGTCGTATAGAAGCGATCTCAACCAGTTTGATGAGTATGTTAATTTAACCGATATTAACCAGATCACTTCCAAACACATAGAAACATATGTGAAGTACTTATCATACAAAGGCTACCTTTCTACAACTAAGGGTAGGAAATTAGCCTCTGTTAGATCATTTGTTTCTTATTTACATTCAGAAGGGATTATTGAGAATGATCCTACTGAACTGATTCCAACTCCGAAAAGATCTCAGCGTCTTCCCAAAGTCTTGAAATTATCAGACGTTAAAAAGCTATTGCACCTTCCCCTACAGCTTTCTTCGTCGGTATATGCAATGCGAGATGCCGCTATGTTGCAAATAGCTTATGCCAGTGGGCTAAGGGTTAGCGAAATAATAGGCCTAGATGTCGAAGACATTGATTTCACTGTTGGATCGGTGAGATGTATGGGTAAAGGATCGAAAGAGAGGATAGTACCTGTTCATAGGATTGCCTTGGATAGTGTTGATAGGTATGTTCGCAGAGGCAGGACAACTTTCAAGTACCAACAATCTAAATCTTTGTTTTTGAATAGAAGAAGCAACCGCCTAACTCGGCAAGGATTTTGGGGTATCGTAAAGAAATACGCAAAATCGATAGGGCTGGAAAATTTCATGACTCCTCATACACTTAGACACAGCTTTGCCACCCACTTACTGGAAGGTGGAGCGTCTATAAGGCACGTACAAGAATTGCTTGGGCATGCTAGTATTTCAACAACACAGATATACACGCATCTGACGGTGGAGTTTGTTAGAGATCAATATGATAATGCTCATCCAAGAGCAAAAACTGATTAGTAGCAAATTATATTTATAGAATCGTAGGAGTTTCAAAATGCCAAGTAAAGGGCAACAAAGGGCATCTAGACAAGCGCAACTAAGAAATAAAAGACGAAAATCTGGAAAAAGCCAGGTTGTCGATTCAAGAGTGATGCAAAATTCCCCACGTTCTTCTCAAGCTGACCCAGCTATTGAATTTGAACCAGGAATTTCTACTCCAAAAATGAAATCTACCCGCCAAAACGTTAGCGCCGCTCATGTTGGGACAAATGTGTTGAGATATGATTACTTAGGGAGTGAGATCAAGCGTATTTCTGTCACTGCCGCCGTTATTGTTATTTTGCTGATTGCATTATCTTTTACATCTATAACGGCTTAGAGAAACACTCCGGGAACGTTCAAACTGGCTAACTTATGGGGTTAGATAGATTCACTGAAAGATTAGCTCATGTGCCCACCGGTCCTGGGGTTTATCTAATGCGGGATAAAAATAACGTCATCCTATATGTTGGAAAGGCCAGCAATCTTAGAAATCGTCTTAGATCCTATTTTGTGCCGAATCATCATGAGGATCTCAAAACAAGTGTACTGGTTTCAAAGATTGAAGAATTTGAATTTATTGTTACGGAATCTGAACAGGAAGCATTGATTCTTGAATGCAATTTGATCAAAGAATATCAACCTCAATTTAATTCCAGATTAAAAGATGACAAGTCTTATCCGTTCATCAAAATAGATAATTCTGAAGATTTCCCACAAGTTTACATAACTAGAAACGTGCAGAAAGACAACGCACAATATTTTGGCCCCTACGCCAGCGTTGGAAGCGTAAGGAAAACATTGTCCTTGTTAAAGAAGCTATTTCCCTATAGATCTTGCACCAAAACCATCACAGGTACAGACGACAGGGCGTGCCTGGATTTCCACATAAACAGGTGTATAGGACCATGTATTGGTTCGGCGGATAAAAACCAATACAAAGATATTATTGACCAGGTGGTTCTTTTTCTAGAAGGTAGTACAAACCAGATTGTCGGGTCCTTAAAAGACAAAATGAATCAGTCGGCTGAAAATTTGGAATTTGAAAAAGCAGCCGTTATAAGAGATCAGTTAAAGTCCATAGAAAAAGTTCATGAAGGTCAAAAAGTTCTCACCTTGAAGCCAGAAAATTTGGATGTTATAGCCTGTTCCCAATGGTCAAATGACGCTTGGGTTGAGATATTTTTTATTCGCCAAGGAAAGCTAATTGGCCGTGACTCATACCTAATGGAGGTTGGACAGTACGATGATATACAAGGTGTGCAAAATGCATTTCTCCAACAGTTTTATGAGGTCACGCCCTATATACCTCCCACTGTGTTAATCCAAATTCCTGTGGGCGAGGAAGGTTCCCATATAGAAGAATTCCTTTCGACAAAAAGGGGATCTGCGGTTCGGCTTCACAAGCCTGTTAGAGGTGAGAAAAGGCGACTGGTGGAAATGGTTTCCCATAATGCCAGAGAAGCATTGGACCAACATAAAATAAAGAAATTTGTGAAATTGAACCAAGATGACACAGCCATAGGAGAACTCCAAGAGGCTTTAAATTTACCGAGGTCGCCTAGACGAATCGAGTGTTATGACATTTCCAACATACAAGGTACCAATGCTGTCGGCAGTATGGTGGTATTTGAAAACGCTAGACCTAAGACATCAGACTATAGGAGGTTCCAAATAAAAAATGTAAAAGGGGTGGATGATTATTCTATGATGAGGGAGATGTTGAGCAGGCGCTTCAAGAGGTTGGTTGATAAAGTTTCACCGTCCTCATCTTGGGCAAGTGACCCAGATTTGGTTTTAATCGATGGTGGTAAAGGCCATCTTGGTGTTGCATTGCAAGTATTTCTAGAACTTGGGGTGACAGATATACCACTAGCCAGTTTAGCTAAAGAAAACGAAGAATTGTTTGTTCCGTACATGTTGGAGCCAATCGTTTTACCTAGAAATTCCCCTGCCCTTTTTCTGGTTCAAAGAGCTAGAGATGAGGCACATAGATTTGCTATTACATACCATAGGACGAAACGCTCTAAAAGCACCCTTAGATCTACCCTGGATTCTATAGAGGGTATCGGTCCACAAAAACGTAAGGCTTTGCTCAAAAAGTTTGGTTCTATAAAGAATATTAGATCTGCAGAGATAGCTGAATTATCAGAAATTGCTGGTATAAACACTAAATTGGCTGAAAAGATAAAAACTTCTATTTAGCTGTTGTTAATTGTTTAAGTTAGCTTATTAATAGCCTCTTCACAGCTAATTACACCATCAAATAAATCACCGTATAATTCAGGCTTGGTGGTTACAAGAGGATATCCTGACATATTGCAAATAGAAAGAATATTTGCTGCCTCTAAATCTATATTAATATCGGTTGAGTTCTCTCTTAATGTATGGCCAGTTTTTATGGCCGTTTCCATGTCCATCAAAGACATGGTCATAAATTCGAGTAGCCCTAAGTAACCGATTTCGGATTTGCGGTCAAAATCTTGAGAACTCCATATTTTTGAAACTGACAATGGAGAAATAAAAATTTCTATTTCCCCGTCAATTGCCTTGTACAATAAATCTTGGCAGCCTGAATGGCCCAATCTGTACCCCAATAAGATGGAGGAATCTATTACGGCAGTAAATTTAGACATCAAAGAAACGCCTTCCTGGCAATCTCTTTCGCTTCTTCTTCAGATAATTCAATCGGAGAACCTACAGGTCTGTCGGCTTGCCGGTTTAGGTATTCGTCCTGCCATATCGACTGCTGTGCAGTTGTTTGAGTGCCCGGAGATCCAGAACGAGCGAGAGGGTTTGTTCCTAGGTATAATTCCAAGGATTCCTCTAGTATTTCCCTCATAGACATTCGGGATTCGGCAGATTTAGCCTTAGTAAGTAAATATATTTCTTCACTTATTTTGGCAAACAATTGACGGGTCGGTCCTTCATTCTTTTTTCTCGGCATTATGATACCTTTGGTTTTCGGGCCATATTCATTTAAAATTCAAATTAATGCGATTACATTTTACGAACAATAGAAATATATCAATATTGGGTGCAAACGTAAATGCGGACAATATTGAGGAAAAATTTTACTTAAAAGGTAGATTAGGAAGATATGAAGATATTGGTTGCGCCTCAAGAATTTAAGGGGAGTATATCTGCCTTAGCAGCGGCTGAGGCAACTAAAACTGGCATATTAAGGGTATTTCCTCAAGCCAACGTGGTGCTTTGCCCGGTGGCTGACGGAGGTGATGGGACCTTGGAGACTTTGGTTGAGGTCTCTGGAGGTGAAGTTAGGACCTGTAGCGTTCAGAATCCAATTGGTAAAACGATTGAGGCCGAATGGGGTGCGATGGGTGACGGAGTTACGGCAGTCATAGAAATGGCCCGAACGTCCGGCCTTGCATTACTGAGCCTCGAGGAAAGAGACCCTTTAAATGCGTCAACATACGGCTTGGGACAAGCTATTTCTGAGGCTCTGGATGAAGGTTTCCGTAAGTTCATAGTGGGAATAGGAGGGAGCGCGACAAACGATGCAGGGGGAGGTATGGCTCAGGCCCTTGGAGCGAATTTGATGGATGGGCGAGGGAATGCTATCAATTTTGGTGGAGCCGCTCTATCAAACCTGCAAACGGTGGATATTTCCAATATGGATAGTCGTATAAAAGATTCTAAATTTTTGGTGGCATGCGATGTAAGTAATCCATTAACTGGGGTAGAAGGGGCATCTGCTATATATGGACCACAAAAAGGTGCAACGCCGGAGATGGTTCGGAGTTTGGATGATGCCCTTTCCAATTTTGCCATAGTGGTGAAAAAGGACTTAAAGAAAGATATTTCAGAAATTCCAGGTGCTGGTGCTGCCGGTGGCTTAGGCGCTGGGATGATGGCCTTTATGGGTGCGGAGTTAAAAGCTGGTGTGGACATAGTGTTAGACACTGTTAATTTAAGAGATAAACTCTCCTCAGTTGATCTGGTAATAACGGGAGAGGGAGGTATGGATTTTCAGACTGTCTATAACAAAGCTCCAATAGGGGTAGCCCGGCTAGCTTCAGAACATAATATTCCCACCATTGCGATTGCTGGATTACTCGGGAGTAATTTCAAGATAGTTCATGAACACGGCATTCGTGCTGCCACCTCTATAGTGAATGGTCCGATTACTCTTGAAGAGGCCTCAGAGAGGGCTTTCGAACTGATATCTGATTCTGTGGAAGAATGTCTTCGGTTCATATCGGTTGGGATGGATTTAGTTTAAATCAATCTTCTTCTACGAGAAGTAAATGAACTTCTCCGGGTCCGTGAACTCCTGTGACCAAGGTAGATTCAATATCTGCAGACCTACTTGGTCCTGAAATCAAACTAGTATAGGAATTTGCGCTGCCATCAACAAAATCCTTTTTTTGGATAGTAAATAACTCGTCCAACGATGGTAGCACTTGTCCTTTGTCAACTACAGCTAGGTATATTGGAGGAGCTAGGCTTACAAGTCTACCTACTTCATTACTTGCCGAGACCACACACGTACCAGTTTCTGCTATTGCATAGTCAACCCCTGTAATACCAATGTCAGCATCTAAAGCCCGCCGCCTGTTAAAGGAAGGGTTCTGGTCGTCAGGTTTCACGACAGTTATTTCACTTTCAGGCGGTAGATTGCCTTTTTCCAGGTTTAGCCTTCCTGTGGATTCTTGATCTGAAATTACAATGTGGTTCAAATTTCTTTCGAATGCCAATGTTGCTATGTAGTCAGATGCTTCGTCATAACTATCACATCTGTGCACTTTCCAGCCTGCCGCCCGTGAAGAAAGCGTAAGTGTGTCATATAGTTTCATCCAGTCGGTGCGAGATTGGTATCGAATGGCTTCGGTTCGTTCAATCAAATCATTGACATTATCATTAATTAGTAGTTCTTTGCAGAGATCCGTTTCATCGTTGGAACCGGATGACAAAGCCTCTTTAACTCTATTTAAAAAACTTTCGCGACTCATTTTAACCCCGCTAGGACTTACAGGTAATTTTCTGCCCCTAGTTTTAAAACGTTGTTTAAGTGAGTATAAAGGTAACAGCAACCTTCCTTTTTTGCTTTTCCCATATGCTTTTCAGAAGAGGCTGTTCCGGATATCAATCCGGCTTCCGCTATAGACTTGAAAATTTTTCTTATCGCAATGCTTACAGGCGGTTCATTTGCTTTGCCTGGATGGCCTAGAGATTGTGATAAGTCTGATGGCCCTACGAAAAAGACGTCGACATCTGCAACGGATAAAATCTCGTCTAGATTTTCTATGGCTTCTCGGTCTTCTATTTGAAGAACAACTATGGAATCAAGGTTAGAGGTTTCAGAATATTGGTCCAGCTCCACTCCTATACCGTAATTTGATGGCCGAGTGCCCATCGCCAACCCTCTATTCCCCAACGGGTGGAATTTTACAGCTTCTACAGCGGCTTTCGCTTCCTTTTGGCTCTTAATGTGAGGCACCTGAACTCCATCAACTCCCCTGTCCATTACTCTCATAATATCAATGGGAGAGTTGGTGGGCGGCCTTGCAATAGCTGTAATTCCTGCAGCCTTCGCAGCTATGGCCATCACTTCAAGATTTGATAGGTCTATAGATCCATGTTCACAGTCAAAAAGCACCCAGTCGAACCCGAGTGCTGCAATCATTTCAACCAACTGGGGAGAGCTAAACATCATTGACACTCCCACCATGGGGGTCTTCGCTAACATGGTAGCTTTCATTTCTCGGGCTTTCATTTTATCTGCACTTAAACTTACTTTTTGAGTTTTCATATTAGAATATGTTTAAGATACCCTATTTCTGCATTATTCAGGAATTATCACAGTTTAATGGAAAAAGAGTGAACAAATGAGCCAATCACAGTCCCTGAAAATGAAGGATTTGATATCTGAATTAAAGAGGATAGTTGGTGATGACTATGTTTTGGATGATCAAGCAGACCTTTTAGTTTATGAATATGACGGGTCAATTGACCGCGGTAATCCAGTAGTTGTAGTTTTGCCAAATACTGCAAAGGAAATATCCCAAGTGTTAAAACTGGCTAGGTTAAATTCGCTTCCTGTTGTGGCCAGAGGAGCAGGAACCGGCCTTAGCGGGGGAGCTATAGCAGAACACGGTGGAATTGTTTTATCCATGACAAGGATGAATCAGATATTAGAGGTCAATAGAAGTGATCGATATGCAATTGTGGAGCCGGGTGTGGTAAATCTAGATCTATCCACTCATGTGGCTTCTGAGGGCCTATACTATGCGCCTGACCCATCTAGTCAGCGTGCTTGCACAATCGGAGGAAACATCGCAGAGAATTCCGGCGGCCCGCATTGTTTAGCGTATGGTGTTACCACAAATCATGTTTTAGGTATGGAAGTTGTATTAGCAGACGGATCTATAACTTGGTTCGGGGACAATGAGAGAGACGGAATCGGATATGATCTTCGAGGAATAACTATAGGGTCAGAGGGTACCTTGGCAATCGTGACGAAAATATCTGTTCGGTTGTTGAGATTGCCTGAGCATGTGAAGACCATGTTGATGTCCTTCGAAACGATTGAGGATGCCAGTGCGGCTGTCACAGGAATAATAGGTGCAGGAATGGTGCCTGCTGCCTTGGAAATGATGGATCATTTTTGTATCAAGGCAGCTGAGGAAGCTGTAGGAGCGGGATACCCTGAAGGGGCCGGGGCAGTTCTTTTAGTTGAGTTGGACGGCTTGTTAGAATCCGTTGAAGAGGAATCAGAAGAAATAGAAGCTATATGCCGTGAATTCAGCCCTCTGGAAATTAGGGTGGCAACGGATTCTCTTGAAAGAGAAAAATTATGGTCGGGACGTAAAGGTGTATTGGGAGCACTTGGTAGGTTGGCTCCAAACTATTATCTGGTTGACGGGACTATACCAAGGACGAAACTAGTTGATGTTTTAAAGAAAATAAATGAAATATCTGAAAGAAGTGGGTACCCGATAGCTAATTTGTTACATGCAGGCGACGGTAACCTCCATCCTTCTATATTGTTTGATGAAAGGAAACCCGGGGATGTTGAAAACATACTAGCTATAGGAGCTGAAATTCTAAGGATTTGTGTGGACTCGGGAGGAGTTTTGTCCGGTGAACATGGAATCGGTTTAGAGAAACAGGATCAAATGCCTTTAATGTTTAGTGAAGAAGACATGGCAACTATGTCGCTTTTGAAATTGGCCTTTGAAACTGAAGATCTGCTTAACCCAGGCAAAGTTTTCCCGACTGGTGCGGGGTGCGGCGATATTTCTCAAGCTAGGGCAATTGCGAGGGTAGGCCCGGGCGCCTATATATAATTAGCAGGTATCCAATAGAAAATGGAAAAAAAACATCTAATAGATGGCATTCAGCCCAGCCAAGGACCGATTTACCCGGAAGATACAATAGAACTTTCTTCGGCTTTGTCTGACATCACTGAGCCGGGTAAGGTTGTAGTTCCTGTAGGTGGGGCAACCAGACTTCAAATAGGCGCGAAAATGCCGCACTATGATTATGCTTTGGATCTTTCAAACATGAACCATTTGGTGGCGCATAATTCTGCTGATCTCACCTGTATAGTTCAATCTGGTATTACTTTACATAGCTTGCAGAATCAATTACGAGAACAAGAACAATTTTTGGCAGTTGATGCTGCTTTTCCGGAAGAGGCAACAATCGGAGGGACTTTGGCATCAAATGCGCCAGGATACTTGCGATGGCAACTAGCTCATATGCGGGACATGGTAATTGGCATGCAAGTAGTTTTGCCATCGGGAACAGTAACCAAAAGTGGTGGTCCAGTGGTCAAAAACGTGGCGGGATATGATATGGCAAGATTACATATCGGAGGCTATGGGACCTTAGGGGTCATATCAGAAATATCGTTTAAATTGACTCCCCTACCCCCTCGTCAAGGGTCATTGTTGGTGGGATTTCAATCAGAAAACGAGTTACACAATTTTTCGGAAAAGGTTTTCGACAGTTATGTGATGCCGTTAGCTTTGACTGGAATGAATGAACATTTGATTAAAACGTTGCAAATCGATGCACCACGGTGCCGATACTTGATGGTCATCAGAATTGGTGGGAGACAAATGGCATTTGATCGCCAATTAAATATTATGAACAAAATGGTCGAACAATATCAGGATTCCCATACCGACTTTCTTGAGCAAAACGCATCTGATCGATTATGGGAAAAAATTAGAGATTTTAAAGGATACGGATCGATTTCTAGTATTACTGGAAGGGTATTTTCTACCCCAACAAGGCTACGTGGTTTGTTGCGAGATATGGCTAATTACTTCGAAGAAATTGGGTCAACTTTGGCTGTTTCTATTCAACCCGGGTTCGGGACTATGGAATTTTATATTGAAAGTCTCCTTGAAGAAGACAAAACTAGGCCAACTCAAGTTATAGAACAAATCCATAACATAGCTCGGCAAAACCAATCACATATCAATTATGAAAAATTGCAACCGGATTTAAAAATTGGGTTTAATATGTGGGGCCAAATAAACGAGGGATCTCTTGGGATTATGCGATCTCTAAGAGACACATATGATCCAGATAAGAAATTAAATAGAGGAAGATATTTAACAGATAAAGAAGACAGTTAACTAGATATGCTTGAAGTCGAAAAAATTCCAAAACCCACGTGGCTCGATGAGTCAGAATTGTACAAATGTGTCCATTGCGGTTTCTGTTTACAGGCCTGCCCAACTTATTTGGCTACAGGGTTGGAAACGGAATCACCAAGGGGAAGGATTGCCTTGATGAAGGCAGTTAATGAAGGAAGATTAGAAATTTCTAATCAAGTGATGAGGCATTGGGATTTATGTGTTCAGTGTCGGGCTTGTGAAGATGTATGTCCTTCAGGAGTTCCATATGGGAATTTAATTGAATCCACCATGGACCACGTGAGAGATTACAGAAGAATTGGATTGCTTCCCCGCCTGGCCTATGAAATCGCTCTGAAGTATTTATTGCCTAATCAGAAAAACCTTTCGGTTTTAGTTGCAATGATGGATTTTTACATCAAAAGTGGGTTCCAAAAATTGGTGAGGAGAACCAAAATATTGAGATTGATATCTAGGAGACTAGAGAATCTGGAAATGATGACACCGGCTCTAAACGGGGAATTTTTCCGGGCCGATGGCCATTTGTACCAATCTGGTGTGGTAGATGCTGAAAAGATCCAGATGCTTACAGGTTGCATCATGCCACTCACTCAGGGCAATCAAATGCGGGCAGCAGTCCGAGTTTTGAATAAAGCCGGAAAAGATGTTGAGATTCCTTCGTCTCAAGTTTGCTGTGGAGCAATAAATTCACACGTTGGCGACGTAGAAAAAGCTAAAGAGCTTGCTCGAGAAAATATAGAAGCTTTTTCTAAAGACAATATAGATGGAGCTATTGTGGTGGCCTCGGCAGGGTGTGGGGCCAGGATGAAGGAATATGGTCCCCTGCTGGCTGACGATCCAGAATATAGTTCAAAGGCTGCTAATTTTAGTAAAAGAGTTATTGATATAAATGAATACCTAATTGGGGCTCAATTTCAGCCTGGCGAATCTGGTGTTCCTCGGGCGGTTACGTATCAAGATTCATGCCATCTTGCAAACGTACAAAAAGTGAGAGATGCACCTAGGAATTTACTAAAATCTATCCAAGGATTAGATTTTTGTGAATTGAAAGAATCCAATATCTGTTGTGGAGCGGGTGGAACATATATGATCACCGAGCCCGAAATGTCAAAGAAAATTTTGGCCAATAAGATGAAGAATATTATCGATTCTGGAGCTGACACGATTGCAACAGCCAACCCGGGTTGCTTCATGCAATTACAGAACGGGATTAGAGAGGCAGGATTGGACGTGGAAGTAAAGTATGTTACGGATCTTTTGGACGAGACTTATACAAAAAAATAAAAAACAAGGAGAAATTTTATGGATCTAGGGTTAAAAGGAAAAGTCGCGATTATTACTGGCGGTAGTGATGGAATTGGAAAAGCCGCTGCCATATCTATGGCTTCGGAAGGAGCTAAAGTCGCCATTGTCGGCCGGACTCAAGAAAAATTGAATGCAGCAGTTGCAGAAGTTAGGAATGTTTCTGGCGGGGAGGCTATAGGTGTTGCAGCAGATGTGTCGGTGGAATCCGACGTTAAAGCGATGGTAGCCAAAGTAGTAGGAGAATTTGGACAATTAGATATTTTGGTTAATAACGCAGGCACCTCTTCTGCTTCAACCCTGGAAAAAATGACTGATGAAGACCTAAAAGTAGATTTCGGCATAAAAGTTTATGGGGCTGTTTATTGTGCACGGGCTGCCCTTCCCCATTTGAAAAAATCTGGGGCTGGTGCAATTGTAAATACGACAACCCCCGGAGGAAAGGCTCCTAATCCTGGTGGGCAACCTACCTCATTGTCTAGAGCAGCAGGTATTTCGCTTACAAAATCGTGGGCAGGAGAATTGGCAAAAGACAATATCAGAGTAAATACTGTCTGTGTGGGAGTATTGAAATCTGGCCAGCACCGCGCAAGATGGGAATCAGCTAATGCAAAAGATTCTAGCTATACGTTGGAAGATCATTGGAAAATAGTTGGACAGAATGTTCCGATGGGTCGCATTGGTGAGGCTCACGAGGCCGGAGATTTGATCTGCTTCTTAGCATCAGCTAAGGCAAGCTACATCACTGGAACTGCGGTTAACGTTGACGGTGGTACATCACCCGTGGTCTAAAAATGCTTTTTAAAGGCGAGGGAGATTAAAACTCCCTGGCCTTATTTTCCTGTTTGTCCCCTATGGCGAATAACGTGATCACATAGTACTAGGGCGAACATAGATTCCACGATTGGAACTGCCCTTGGCAATACGCATGGATCGTGACGCCCTCTACCTTGCAATTCGACATCATTGCCAAAAACATCCACTGTATCCTGAGAACTCATAATCGTCGCTGTTGGCTTGAATGCGGCCCTTAAAATGATGGATTCCCCGTTACTAATTCCACCTTGAATACCACCAGAGTTGTTAGTTTTGGTTCGAACTGTACCTTCCGACATGTAGAAAGGATCATTGTGTTGGGAGCCTGTTGAGTAGGTTCCATCAAAACCGGATCCGACCTCAAACCCTTTACAGGCAGGCAAAGATAGCATTGCTTTTGCTAGGTCAGCATCTAATTTGTCGAACACAGGTTCCCCAATTCCAACCGGTACATTTGTCGCAAACGCTTCCACAACCCCGCCCAATGAATCACCGTTCTTCCTAGCCGTTTTGACTGCTTCTATCATTGCGACTGCAGCATCTTGGTCTGGGCATCGGGCCATGTTACTTTCGATTCCTTCTAAGGTTATCTCTTCGTGTCCAATGTTTGACTCTATGTGACTTATTCTCTTGACGAAGGCAACAATTTCAGTGCCATATTCCGCCAATAAAAACTTCTTTGCTATCGCTCCCGCAGCAACTCGCCCTATAGTTTCTCTGGCAGAGGCTCTTCCACCACCTTTCCAATTCCTGATTCCGTACTTGGCTTGATAGGTATAATCAGCATGGGAAGGTCGGTAAACGCTTTTCATATGCTCGTAATCTTTGCCCTTCGCGTCAGTATTCCACACTGAAATTGAGATTGGGGTTCCTAAAGATAATCCTTCAAATACTCCCGATAATATCTCAGCTTTGTCCCCTTCTTTCCGTTGAGTGGATATTTCACTTTGTCCCGGCCTTCGTCGGTCGAGTTCCCTTTGAATATCTTCCAAATTTATAGGTAAGCCTGGCGGACATCCGTCTATTACCACCCCCACAGCATCACCGTGCGATTCTCCCCAGGTTGTTATTCTGAACGCTTTGCCGAATGAATTACTCATTTTTTGTTGTTAACCTGATTAAGGTTACTAATTCTTACCTTAATGTATTTATATGTGTAGAAAATATTATAATCCCGTATTGACCCAAGATATTGTAATCTCCCCTACCTACGATCTTATTAATTTGCTTGCTGTAGCTAAAAGTTAAGAAAAAGGTGGAAGCATATGAGAATAAATGGCGTTAGAAATGATCTGCTATCAGGCAAACCAGCTAAAGGACCTTTTGTAGGGCTTCAAAGCCCGAACGTAGCTGAATTGATGGGAACGCTGCTTATGTGCTTAACGGGATTTAAGATTGGAAGAATATTTTTAGGCTTTCCAGACAGGATATACGGAGGAGATACCCGCATAGGATTTTTTCAATTCGGCACACCGAGAATTGGAAGGTACGATTAAAACCATATTTAAATTAGAGCTTCATGTACTTGACGGTCATAGCATAATTTCAGATACCACTTCTTTCGCTACAAATTTCAATTTCTATAGACCAAATCTTCTCCACCTATGAAATGGGCACGTAATGATAGAATCAACAACCGTACTAACTAATATGAATAGTTTGTTTGTAAAGTTGCGGTGCGATTTATATAAGTTCAAACGGGTCCGAACTGAACACCTGCGGTGACCTTTCTTTTGAATGAGAGTCTACCGTGGTTCGGGCCCCCTTTGAATCATTCCAGAGGGAAGACTAGACGTCAAAATCAGGTTGGGTTATGCTAATTTATCCATATTTTCTCCAATCCATATAGTGAGTTTTTCAGAGACTTATCAGTCTTTAAAGAATCGGGATTTTCTCTTTTTATGGATAGGGATGCTTACCTTAATGTTCGGAATGAACATGCAGATGCTAGTTAGGAGCTACTTCGTTTACGAACTTGAGAATTCTGGCATGCTCCTTGGAATAGTTAATGCAGGTTCGGCTATACCTATGCTTACATTGGCGTTGGTTGGTGGTGTCATTGCTGATCGCTTTCACAAAAAACGAATAATTCAAGCCGGGCAGCTCTTGGCAGGTATCGTATCGCTGGTTGTTGCGATTTTAATTTTGACTGAGAATGTTACTTGGGTCCATTTGCTAATCGCATCGATTGTCCAGGGAGCAGTTTTCGCCTTTATGATGCCCGCTCGGCAAGCTTTAATTCCTCAAATGGTAGGACAGAAATTGGTGTCAAATGCTGTGGCTCTGAATGCTGCTGCTATGAGTTTCAGCACTTTGGCCGCACCTACTGCAGCTGGATTACTTTATGAATTCATTGGCCCTGGCAAAGTTTACTTGCTGATAACAGTTCTCAATTTCTCTTCGATCATATTCACTATGCTGATAAAAAACAAAGGATACAGTGTGGCCCCAAAGAATGGGTCAGCATCCGATTCCAATCGCCCTTCGGTTCTAATTAACGATATGCTTAAGGGATTAAAATATGTTCGTAACAATTCCTTTATTTTGATACTTCTCGCTATTGCTTTATCTACGACTATTTTAGCTCAGCCCTTTAGATTTATAATGCCAGTTTTCATAGTAGATATATATGAGTTGAAAGCAGATTCAATGGGTTTACTGGTTTCTGTTATGGGGCTCGGGGCCCTAATAGGATCTATTTATATAGCCTCCCTTGGCAGCAGATTGCGTGGGAAAGTGCTACTTATCAGTTCGTATTTGTCAGGATTTAGTCTCCTCTTGATTGCCGCTGTACCTCTGTATTTATTTGCTGCATTAATAATGCTTCCTTTAGGCCTCGGCGATGCAGGTCGTCGGTCCATTAACATGGCCCTGATAATGGAGGAGGCTGAGGAAGAATACCGTGGGCGGGTGATGAGTATATATATGTTGAACTGGGGATTAATGCCCCTAGGCGTATTGCCTGCAGGGCTTATGGCGGATTGGTTAGGTGGGCAAGGCTCAATTGCAGTGTTAGCGGTCTTGTTGATACTTTTCACGGTTTGGATAACTTTTAAACACCCAGAGATTAGACGGTACCAATAAGCGATAAAATATGATGTTCAGTGATATCCTTTCTAATTGTTGAAAATATGGTTAGGGTTTTCAAGGTTGGGTTATGAAGTTAATAGAAAATGTTGCTAGTGAATTAGGAATCTCTCCGGATGATCTCGTTCCGTATGGTGCCTATAAGGCAAAATTGTCTTTGTCTGCAATTAAGAAGGAACGAAAAGGTAAACTGGTGGTTGTTACTGGTATAACTCCCACCCCGGCTGGGGAAGGAAAAACCACCACGGTAGTTGGTTTAGCGCAAGCGATGGGTAAGATGAAAAAAAATGTTGTTGCAACATTGCGGGAACCTTCTCTTGGTCCTATATTTGGGATAAAGGGCGGCGGAACAGGCGGTGGCGCATCCAAAGTTGAGCCAGAAGATGAAGTGAATATCCATTTCACGGGTGACGCACATGCAGTTGGGTCGGCTCACAATTTACTTGTTGCTTTGACGGATAATGTCGCTCAAAGAAATAAAATCAAAGGATTTTCGCCGCAAGGTGTGACTATTAGAAGAGTGACAGACGTGGAAGAGAGGTCGCTCAGAAGCGTGCTGACGGGTCTCGGAGGGAAAGCAAATGCCCCTCTCCGTGAGACAGGGTTTGACATTGTCACTGCCTCCGAGGTGATGGCAATTTTGGCGCTGTCTTCAAATTTGGAAGATCTCAGAAAAAGATTGAGCAAGATAGTCGTTGGATATAAGGATGACGGTACCCCGGTACAAGCGGAAGAGATAAAGGCTGTTGGATCTATGATGTCTTTGTTGCGTTATGCTATTCAACCGAACATAGTACAAACTACCGAAGGCCAGCCGGTTTTCGTTCATACGGGCCCGTTCGGGAATATAGCTCATGGATGTTGTTCGGTGGTTTCAGACCAACTAGCCCTTGGTTATGCTGATTACGTCTTGACCGAAGCAGGTTTTGGAGCTGATTTGGGGTTTGAGAAGTTCATGCATATAAAGGCACGGCTAAATGACCTAGAGCCTGCAGCAGCAGTCATTGTGGCCTCTGTCAGGGCCCTTAAATCGCACGGTGGAGCTCCACTTCGTAGTTTGGATGCAGCCAATAGAGAAGCCCTAGTTAAAGGAATGTCTAATCTTAAACATCTAATTGGAGTGATAAAGAGTTTTAATCTACCCGTAGTTGTTGCGGTTAATAGTTTTCCTACAGATGACTCGGAAGAAACAGAGCTTGTTAAATCTCTTTCAACAGAGGCTGGCGCTGAGTATGCTGTCGTGTCTAAAGTTTATGAAGATGGAGGAGAGGGCGGCCTTGATCTAGCGGATGCTGTTATTAAAGCCACAAACGACTCTCCGGGTTCAATTTCTTATATGTATGAATTGTCTGATTCCTTAGAGAACAAAATCTCATCTTTAGCTACCAAGGTTTATAACGCAACTGGAGTCAATTACACTCCCGTCGCGAGACGAGCTTTAAGACAATTTGAAGAGAATGGATGGGGAGGCCTTCCAATATGTATGGCAAAAACCCACTTGTCACTTTCACACAACCGATCATTGAAAGGCCTTCCTTCTGATTATGACTTTAAAGTATCTGATGCAAGAGCATCTGTTGGTGCAGGATTCATATACCCGATCGCTGGAAGTATCATGACAATGCCGGGACTGCCTGGGGAACCCAGGTCACTAGATGTGGATCGCTCGGGTAACATTGTTGGGCTTTAGAATTTAATTTGGGTTGGCCATGCCTTAATAACTTGGTTAGATGAGGTTTTGATGGCTAATTTCTTCAACGTGATATCACCGCCAGATGCGATAAGTTTGATGTCTGAAAAGATATCTTCTGTTGGATTTGAGACAGTCTACACAGAAGATGCTACTGGTAGAACACTTGCAAAACGAGTAGTTAGTGAGGAGAATTCCCCATCTTTTAACAGATCTTCTATGGATGGCTATTCAGTAAGAGCTTCTGATACTTATGGGGCATCTGATGCACTTCCTGCATATGTTGAATTGGTGGGGGAAATACCTATGGGCAGTGAGGCATTTTTATCCCTGTCCCCAGGAGAGGCGGCCACTGCTTATACAGGGGGAATGTTGGCGAATAATGCTGATGCAGTGGTAATGGTGGAACACACAAAAATAACACCTACCGGCCTTCTGGAAGTTTATAGACCCGTAGCATCGGGGGAGAACGTTATTATGGCCGGTGAAGACTTCCAAATTGGGGATTCCATACTGGCAGTTGGAACAATAATTGGTCATGCGGAATTAGGAGCGTTAATGTCTTTAGGGATAACCTCCATCCAAGCCTACCGGAGCCCTAAAGTAGCAGTTATATCTTCAGGAGACGAATTAGTTCCACCCAAAGAAAAGGTAAAAGGAGGCATGATCCGGGATATTAATCTGTACACGATCGGAACTCTCGTTGAAGGCCTTGGCGCCTTACCTACCTTGTTTCCTAGAGTTCCGGATGAATTTAATGAGCTATTGGAAGTCGCTAAAAGGGCAATAGAAATCTCGGACATGGTTGTTTTCACGGCAGGTAGTTCGATAAGTTCTAGAGATCTCACAGCACAAGTGATTAACAAAATGGGCTCCCCAGGAGTATTGGTACATGGGTTATCTGTAAAACCTGGCAAACCTACAATTTTAGGGTTCTCTGCTGGGAAGCCTATAATCGGTCTACCGGGCAATCCAGTGTCTGCAATTACTATATTCAAGGTGGTTGTAGACCCTTTGTTACGTTTAATAGCTGGTCAAAAAATATTTCCTGGTCACAAAATTGTTGAGGCAATTCTGAATTCTAATTTACCTTCAACTAGTGGTAGAACGGATTATGTCAGGGTCCAGTTAAAAAATGAAAATGGTAAAATTTTCGCTGTACCGGTACATGGAAAATCTAATCTAATTTCCACTATATTGGGATCTGACGGATATGTTGAAATCGACTCTGAATCTTCCGGCATATATAAAGACACTCTTGTAAAGGTTTATTTAGATTAAATATAAAGGCTAACAATGTCGCCACAAGCCGATTTCGAAAGAAATTATTTCCTGAAAGATATCCCACTTCAAATTGCTCAAGATAAATACCAAAATCATTTATTGGATATCGGTTCCCCTTTGAAAAGAGAGACTGAAATAATCTCCATCAAAGATTCTGTTGGAAGAGTTTCTAGTCAGGCTGTCTTTGCCAAGATATCGTCGCCTCATGTGACCACTTCTGCTATGGATGGCGTCGCCATAAGATACGAATCTTCGTTGGGAGCGACAGAAACAAGACCGATTAAACTTATCGAAGGGGCCGCTTTTCGATGGGTCGATACTGGAGATCCTGTACCTGAAGGCTTCGACTCTGTGATTATGATAGAGGATTTGGAGAAATATTCTGCTACCGAAATCTTTATTCGTAATCCTGTAGCTCCATATCAGCATGTTAGGAAGATAGCTGAAGATATTGCAGCCCCTGAATTGGTGTTACAACAGGGCGCTATAATTAGATCTTTAGACTTGGCTTGCCTCGGGGCGGCAGGCCTGTCAGATGTTAGAGTTAATATTCCACCGAAGGTTTGCTTCATCCCAACTGGAACTGAATTAGTAAAAATCGGAGAAACTCCAGGACCAGGCCAAATAATCGAATTTAACTCCATTTTTCTATCGGCACTGGCGGAAGATTGGGGGGCCGAAGCATCAGTTCAAAGCCCGGTACCCGACGATCCAATTTTGTTGGAACGAGCGTTGCTTCATGCTATAACTGACTGTGACATTTTGGTAGTTATTGCGGGTTCCTCAGCGGGCTCGGAGGACTTTACATCTTTTGTGATGTCCAAATTGGGGGAGGTTATTGTCCATGGTGTAGCTATCAGACCTGGACATCCAGTCATATTGGGCTCTGTATCGGGGAAACCAGTAATTGGCATGCCTGGGTATCCTTCTTCAGCCCTCACTACCGCGGAACTGTTTTTAAAGCCAATTATTTATGATTTTTTGAAGTCCAATGAAATCGTTCCAGATCAAATAAAATCAGTTATGGGGAAAAAAATCGCCTCTCCATTGGGAGAAGAAGAATTTTTGAGGGTGGTAGTGGCGCCTGTGAATGGAGACTACATAGCTAATCCAACCACCCGCGGGGCCGCTATGACTCTATCGATATCCAAATCTGATGGTGTAATTAAGATACCCGCTAATTCAGAGGGTATTGAGGAAGGTTCGGCCGTTTCAGTAATTTTAAATCGGCAACGCTCTGAGATAGATAAAACCCTACTTATATCGGGAAGCCATGATATTGCCTTGGACATACTGGCAAGCGAATTAACTTTTGCAAAAAGTGGTGTCAGATTAATATCTTCTAGTGTGGGAAGTGTAGGTGGACTGTTGGCACTATCCAAAGGATATGCTCATATGGCAGGTAGTCACCTACTTGATGAAGAAACTGGGGAATACAATTTTTCTGCCGTAAAACGGCATATACCCAATGAAAAAGTTTGCATATATGACTTTGTGGGCCGTACACAAGGGTTGATGGTTCAGAAAGGGAATCCAAAAGAAATAAAAAAAGTTAACGATTTGATTGCGAAGAATACAAAATTCATGAATAGACAAAGAGGATCCGGAACCCGTTTTCTTTTTGACTATTTGCTAAAGCAGTCAGATTTGGACCCATCCAAAATTATTGGTTACGAGAACGAAGAGTACACTCATTGGAATGTAGCGGCGGCGGTGTCTTCGGGGTTTGTTGATGCTGGGATGGGAATCATGGCAGCTGCGCTGGCCAGCGATCTGGAATTCATACCTTTGGAAAACGAGAGGTTTCAGATAGTGGTTCCGTCAAAATTTATAGGTTCGGTTGTGACCGTGGATATTTTATTAGAGCGTCTTTCGAGCGGTGATTTACAAAACCAGATCGCCTCCCTTGGAGGTTATGACGTTTCACTAATGGGAAATGTTGCTGGAGAGGTAGGTTGATGCAAATGGTACCTATCGAATTAACCGGGATATTATTAGCAGGTGGCAAAAGTAGACGTTTAGGACGTGATAAGGCCGTAGAACGTATTGGCAATGACCGTATCATCGATAGGGCCATACAAAGGTTAGCCGGGATTACTACTTCTCAGACGGTGGTTGTGGACAGATTGGAACGAATCGAAGAACTTGATATAGAAAACAAAATTCACTATGTTGTCGATTCTTACAGCGAAGCGGGTTCCCTTGGCGGATTATTTTCAGGTCTAAGTGAATCCCCTACTCCTTGGTCATTTGTGGCGGCCTGTGACATGCCGTTTTTGTCGACTGCCTTAATAAAATTTATGATGACCAAAATTTCGGATCCTTCTCCCGATGTTGTCATTCCTAAATTTGAAGGCAGATTGCAAACTACCCACGCCTTATATAATAAATCTTGCCTAGAGCATATCGAGACTAGATTGAAGGCTGGGCTTTTGAAAATGGACGGATATTTCCCGAAAATCACGGTGTGTCAGATATCAGAGAATGAATTTCTAAATATCGAAGGTTCTGAAGATAGTTTTTTTAACGTAAATACACCTGAGGACCTTCTCACAGCATTGCAAATGGGAAAAGATTTCAATGGCGATTAATTTGACGGTTGAGTTATACGGAAACAGTAGGATCATCGCTGGCCAGAAACTTGTTCAATTGGAGTTTACTGAGTCTAAGGTCGGTGCCGTGGATGTTATTAGAGCCTTAGCGCTACTATTTCCTGCTCTTGGCGGTAAAGTTTTGGACAGCGGTGATAAGAGACTTTTGTCAAGTTATGTTTTCAACTTAAATGGGGTTGGATTTCAAGATCCAGAGAAGCTGAAATTATGTGATGGTGATGCGCTGTTGATATTGCCTAGCCAGGCAGGAGGATAAGGTGT
The DNA here is from genome assembly GCA_003228105.1 of Chloroflexota bacterium. Taxonomy (GTDB): domain Bacteria; phylum Chloroflexota; class Dehalococcoidia; order Lucifugimonadales; family UBA826; genus UBA11996. The sequence continues at coordinate 15,396 of QGNN01000015.1, read as the reverse complement.
TCGGGTACCACAATAAAATTCTGATAATAGACGTTTCCACGAAGTCCTGGAGATGGGAAGATCTACAGGAAGAGGTAGTCAAAGATTTTATTGGCGGCAGCGGTTTAGGGGCCTATCTTCTTTATCACTATTGTCCTCCCGGAGCGGACCCGTTTTCTCCCGCTAACCCATTAATTTTTTGTGCAAGCCCTCTTGTAGGGAGTCGCCTCACCACTACGTCAAAGTTCGCAGTGGTTTCTAAATCACCCCAAACAGGCTTCATAGGGGATTCCCTATCTTCAAGTTCGTTGGCGCTGTCTATTAAAGGTATAGGGGCCGATGCCGTCATAATTCTCGGTTCATCTAGCCAATGGCTGTCTCTGAAGGTTGATGAATCTGGTATCCAATTCAACGACGCTTCACACCTATTGGGGAATACCACTTCCATGACAGAAGGCCATTTGATAGAGACTTTTGGTCCAGGGTACGGTATCGCTTGCATAGGCCCAGCGGGTGAAAATATGGTGAGGTTTGCTAGTATCAGTAATGATGGGGGCCGGCAGGCCGGTCGGACCGGAAACGGGGCTGTGATGGGGTCCAAGAAAATAAAGGCCATATCCTTTAAGGGATATAAGAAGTTGAATTATTTCAACGAATCAAATCTTTCCAAAACCAGAAAACAGCTAGCTATAAAAAGCCTCGGGGAGGCTACTGAGAAATATAGGACCTTGGGAACGATGGCAAATCTTTCAGTGTTTGAGCGATTAAAAGTCCTCCCCATAGGGAATTTCAGGAATCAGTCAAATAAAGACTTTCATAGTATATCTGGTGAGGCAATTCATAATGAAGAAAAAGTTTCCACTTCGCATTGCGCTAATTGCACAATAGGATGTGAAAAATTGGTGACCATACCAAACGGTGGTTCAGCAAAGGTGAGGTTGGAATACCAATCACTATTTGCATTGGGACCTCTTGTCGGTATATCCGATAGAGAGACGATACTTAAAAGCAGTAAATTTTGTGATGAAATGGGAATGGATACTATCAGTGCCGGTTCTACCTGTGCTTGGTTTATGGAGTGTATGCAAAAAGGGTTGCTTCCCAAACAATGGCTGGGACTCCTGCCTACTTATGAAAATGACGAAGACCTTCTTAGAAAATTGTTAAATGCCATAGCTAAACGGTCAGGTATCGGAGATATATTGGCAGAAGGCAGTGCCAGAGTGAGTAAAGAAATTGGCCTTGGAACAGAAGATTTTGCCATGCATGTCAAAGGTCTTGAAATGCCGGGATATGAGCCCAGATCATTGCATACTATGGCTCTGGCCTTGGCTGTAAGCACCAGAGGGGCGTGTCATAATAGATCTTCTGCTTATGAGTACGATTTTGCATCAAGCTCCGATAGTGGAAAACTTTCAAGGGGCCAGATGGTTGTAGACGGAGAAGATTACAGTGCGGTTATGGACTCCCTAATTTGGTGTAAATTCGTCCGAAAGGTGTTTGATGATTTTTATGTTGAATCCTCTGAAATCCTCAATGACGTAACAGGATGGGATATGGACCCAAATCAGCTTGCCCGATGCGGCGAAAGAATAAATAATCTGAAAAAGCAATTTAACATTCGAGAAGGATGGGTTATGGACCAGGATAACTTGCCCAAAAGGATATTTTCCGAACCCCTATCAGATGGTGAAAACCGCCAGTCACTTAGTGAATCTGACTTGGGTACTATGATTAAGTCTTATTATGATGCCAGAGAATGGACAAGCGATGGTCTTATACCTGAGTCAAAGTTGAAAAGTTTGGGTATAGAGTGCTAAACGCCAGTAATATGTCTTCAAATAACGAGGAAAGAAAACGAAGAAACGATTTGCGGGGGGAATTAATAGATAAGTTCCCACGGGATAGGTCGTACTTACTCCCTGCTTTGCATTTTCTTCAGGAAAAATTTTCTTTCCTGTCTGATTGGGGACTAGAAGTTTTAGGATGGCATTTGGGTGTTCCGGCTAGTGAGGTATACGGTACCGCAACTACGTACACAGAATTGTTGCTTTCCCCTCCTGCGGAAAAAACAGTGTCGGTATGTGACGGCGTGGCTTGTCGTGAAAATGGAGCAGCCCAGATACTGGAATTTTTATCTAATAAAACTAGCTTTGATTTGGAAGTGCAGAAAACGGATTGTGCATTCATGTGCTCGGTTGCACCAGCGGTATCGGTAGATCACAGATGGTATGGGAGACAAGTTCCCGGTGATGCTTTACTGAGGTTGGTAGAAAATTAAAATGAATACTCTAGATTTTATAACCTCCGTGGCCAATAGAGCTGTAAATAATCCAGCTGAAGTATTGGTTCAAGTGGGCCAATGTAGTATGGCTGTTGGATCCCAAGAGATTTACAGGAGTTTAGAAGAAAAATTACCCGCTTCAATTGCCGTGGATTATTCTGGTTGCGATGGGGCATGCTTTGCTGGTCCCAAGATTCATTCTGAAAAAGACGTTAGTGAATATATAGAAGGGATTAGAGTAACGAGTACGGGTGATTCAAATGTCAGGAACTACATTGATTCTCAGACAAGAATAGTTTTGGAGCATGCAGGTAATATAAGTGCTAGCGACATCTATGGATATATAGCAAATAAAGGTTTTTCTGCTCTTGCTAAGGTTCTTTTGCAGCCGCCGGAACAAACGGTGGATATGGTAGAAGAATCCGGTCTCCGAGGTAGAGGTGGGGCATATTTTCCAGTTTCAATTAAATGGCGTTCCGCAATGTCTACAGCTTCCAAGGAAAGACATATAGTAATTAATGCTGAAGAAGGCGAGCCCGGAGTATTTAAAGATCGGCACGTCATGGAAAGCGTTCCGTTCCGTCTTATAGAAGGAGCCCTGATTGCAGCGTACGCTACCAAAGCTACTTCCATTAGGTTATATGTGAATGCCGAGGCTCATCTGTCTTATCAGAGAATGCTGAACGCATTAGAAATATGTCGTTCAAAAGGTTTCTTGGGGCCAAATATAATGGGCAGTGGCTTCACAATTGATATAGAAATCTTAAAAGGTGCGGGGGGGTATGTATGTGGTGAAGAGTCCACCCTACTCAATACCATAGAAGGTAAAAGACGGGAACCACGTTTGAGGCCACCGTTTCCTACTGAATCTGGTTTAAACCAACAGCCCACAATCATTAATAATGTCGAAACTTTATGTAACCTGCCTTGGATTGTTCTTAATGGTGCTGATGAGTTTAAAAAAATAGGAGACCCAGATACTCCAGGAACGAAAATTTTGAGTATCAGCGGGTCAGTGAATACTCCAGGGGTTGCAGAGTTACCAATGGGCTCAAACCTTGCGGAATTGATGGTTAAATTCGGGGGTATTTCTAGTATAAATACGCTATCTGCCATTGCTGTAGGTGGTCCCTCAAGTGGGGTTATACCCTCTTCTGAATCTCTCAACTTATCAATAGGCCCAGGATTTTTAGATGGCAAATCAGTGATGTTGGGTGCGGGGGGTGTGATAGGCCTATCTCAAGATACTAATGTGCTGGAGGTGGTTAGAAAGCTCTCTGAGTACAATGCGAGGGAATCATGCGGAAAATGCACCCCTTGCCGAGAGGGTACTACCCGTTTACTGGAGTTGATGGCAAATGACTCCGGTGATGACGCAATTGATTGGAATGGAATTGGTCAGTTGGCTGAAGTTATAAATGCTGCCTCTCTCTGTGGGTTAGGTCAAGCCGCTGGCAATCCAGTGCTGAGCTATGGCTCATATTTTCAGGAAGTATCACCGGGATAGCAAGGAGGAGGAATTTAATGGAAGTTTTCATAAATGGCAAAGAAGTTCAGGTGCCGGAACATAGTTCCGTCCTTGATGCCATCAACATTTCAGGGACGGCTATTTCTCAGTTATGCAAAGATCCGGATATGAAACCTATTGGTGCTTGCCGAACCTGTTTAGTGGAGATTGAGGGAGTTCGTGGTTACCCAGCGTCGTGTTCGACCCCTATCTCACAGGGTATGAAGATTTTAACCAACGGGAACAAGCTTGATTTGATAAGAAAGAGTGTTCTGGAATTAACTGCTGGTATGGTCCATTCAGATAAAGACGATTACAAGGAATTGTCTAGAGTGATGGAGTCCAATTCAATAAGTGGTCAGGTGTGGAAATCTCGGTCTCGAGAGGAAACAGATGCCAGCAACCCAATATTTAATATAGCAATGGACTCTTGCATCCTTTGTGGTAGGTGCGCCCAGGCATGCCAAACAGGCCATCAGTTTATTGGTGCTATAGATGTTTTGGGAACATCCAGCCAGGCCAGAATCGGGACCTTTATGGATAAGCCCTTGCTGGAATCTATCTGTACTACCTGTGGCCAATGTCTATCAGTGTGCCCAACAGGCGCTATTTCCACCAAAGTCGAACCGGCAGTTATTGAAAGAACTGTTATCACCACATGTCCTTACTGTGGGGTTGGTTGCGGAATAAAGGCACAAGTAACATCGGATGACGCCATCGTAGAAATGCTGGATGATCCAGAAAATGATTCCAGTTTGGGAATGCTATGTGTAAAAGGAAGATTTGGATACACATTTGTTCATCATGAAGATCGTCTGACTGAGCCTTTGGTTCGGAGAAATGGGTCTTTACAACGTGCGACTTGGGATGAGGCTTTGGATTTCATAGCGGATAAATTGCTTGCCTACGAAGGTGATAGTTTCGCCACACTATGTTCTGCAAAGGCGACAAATGAGGATGGATACATACAACAAAAATTTTCACGTCTGGTTATGCAAAGTAACCATATAGACCACTGTACAAGACTTTGCCATTCGCCATCCGTAGAGGCAATGTTGGCCTCTCTTGGAAGCGGAGCGACCAGTAATTCATATATAGATTATGAAGAGGCCGGATGCCTTGTGATTATAGGGTCGGATGCCAATTCTAATCATCCTGTAGCCGCCTCCAGAATGCGGAGGGCTGTAGTCGAGCATGGCGCGAAACTTATCGTTATAAACCCACGAAGAATAGACATGTGCGACTATGCAGATATTTGGCTCAGACCAAGACCAGGAACAGATGTTGCTTTGCTAAATGGTATGGCTCATGTGATTTTAGAAAATGGGCTAGCGGACGAAAATTTCATAAAAAATAGAACTGAAGGATTTGACGACTGGTCAGATATTGTCACCAAATACACGCCAGAATATGTGGAATCCATAACAGGAGTTAGTGAAGCAGATATTATAGAAGCGGCCCGCATGTATGCCGCTCCTCCTTTCAGTGGTTCGTGTCTTATATGGGGTATGGGAATCACACAACATACAATGGGTACTGCTAATGCTCACGGGCTATTAAATTTGGCGTTTGCTACGGGGCAACTTGGGAAATCGGGTTCGGGTATTTCGCCCCTTCGTGGTCAGAATAATGTCCAAGGGTGTGGTGATGCTGGATGTTTACCGAATGCATTCCCAGGCTATCAGACCATAAATGCTGATTCTGTAGAAAAATTTTCGACAGCTTGGGGCGGTAACCCTCTGCCTGATAAAGCAGGATTAGTAGTGACTGATATGGTTCGTGAGATTGACAATGGACGTATTAAAGCCATGTATATCACTGGTGAAAATCCGTTACTAAGCGAACCTGATCTGAATCATGCTGAAGAGTCATTCGGAAAACTAGAATTATTAATTGTTCAGGATATTTTCCTACATGAAACAGCACAAATAGCAGATGTTGTTTTGCCGGCATGTTCATTTGCAGAAAAAGACGGGACATTTACAAATAGTGAAAGAAGGGTTCAAAGGGTCAGAGAGGCTATAAAGCCAGTTGGATCCTCGAGACCAGACTGGGAGATAATTTGCGATTTAGCCCAGCGAATATCGATAAAGAAAGGTTTGGGTTTGGGAGATCATTTTGAATATAAGGACGTCTCTGAAATTTGGGATGAAATGTCCTCATTAACTCCTATGATTGCAGGTATAACCTATGACCGGCTGGAAGGTGGTGGTATTCAATGGCCTTGCCCTGATCTAGACCATCCGGGTACGAGATTTCTTTATGAGTATGATTTTCCTAGAGGCTCCAGAGCAAAATTTGTTGGTTTCGACCAAGGTCCTGCTTCAGATGAGTTGCCTACAGACAGGTTCCCTTTGATATTAAATACAGGGAGGATACTTTACCACTGGCATGGTGGCACGATCACTAAAAGAGCTGAAGGGTTACTAGCCCGAGCACCCGAGCTTCTTATATCAATAAGTCCAGAGGACGGGGAAAAGTACCAAGTTAACGATGAAGAATGGATCACTGTCAAATCCAGAAGAGGAACAATGGAAGGAAGAGTGTCTTATTCTGACAAGATGAGGTCTGGTGAGATTTTTGTTCCATTTGTGAAGCTACAAGAACATGCGGCAAATTTCTTAACCAATGCTGCTCTGGACCCAGATTCCAAAATACCTGAATACAAAATTTGCGCGGTAAGACTGGAGAAAAATTAAATGGAGACATTAGGTTCTACAGGAAAAGCAGACCCTAGCCAGTTTGATAGAAAAAGGAAATTGTTTTTGGTGCCCCTGGTGACCGTGCCTCCTCAACTAGAAGAACAGATTTCTGATCTTGCGGACACACACTGGGATCAAATTAAAGGTCAGCTACAAAACTTGGAAAAATCTTTAGGAACTATTCGGCACGTGTTCCACGAATTAATTCATGATGAAGGCAAGGCTGGAGAGCAGTTACTGTCTCAAATTGCGCCAAGGTCAGCCTCTCTAATTAAAGAAATTACCGACTCTTCAGGCCACCTAGAACAAACTGAAGATCAAGACTTGCTGTTTGAACTATCTGACTGGCAGAGATTTCTGTCCATAGGCTTAGTAAGTCAAAAAGTATCTGATTTGGCATCGGCAAGTTATCAGACAGCTATGAACGATAGATATGAATACATAGGCAAACAGATTGATGAAACCCTGGAAGAAGATGGGGTCGCTGCCTTATTTATATCAGAAGACCATCGAGTCCAGTTCCCGTCGGACATACAGGTCTTTTATGTGTCTCCTCCGTCTCAAAACCAATTGAAACAGTCGATAATAAGCCTCATGCAGAAGAGCTTTGAGGAGAGTCAAACTGACCCTAACGAAGAGGTTTCAAATAATACTGATAAGGAAGTCGAATGAGTACTGAGCTACCCCCTAACAGAAGTCGAGAATGGTTCGATACACCGGAGTTATACGGATGGTTGAGGAGGGCGGCATTTAAAGCGGAGGGGTTCAGTGAATCTTCATATGAAGGCAAGCCAATAATAGGAATTTGTAACACTTGGAGCGAGCTTACCCACTGCAATTCCCATTTAAGAGATTTAGCACAATCTGTGAAAATTGGTGTCTGGCAGGCTGGAGGATTCCCTATGGAGTTCCCTGTTATGTCGCTTGGTGAATACAACATGAAGCCAACAACCATGCTCTACAGAAATTTACTTAGTATGGATGTTGAAGAATCAATAACAGCGAACCCTCTAGATGGAGTGGTTTTATTGGGTGGATGCGACAAAACTACCCCTGCTCTTCTGATGGGGGCCGCTAGTGCTGATATACCAGCTATATTGGTCACAGGAGGACCTCAACTTAAAGGTAATTGGAAAGGGGAAGAACTAGGATCATGTACGGACTGCAGACGCTACGAAGTTGAGCTTAGGGCTGGCACCATAGATGAAGACGATTGGGCCGAATTACAAAGTTGCATAGTTCGGAGCAATGGACACTGTATGACGATGGGAACGGCTTCTACTATGGGAACTATGGGAGAAGCTTTAGGTATGTCATTGCCTGGAAACGCTGCAATACCGGCCGTTGATTCTCGCCGGAAACAGCATGCCGAAGAGGCTGGAAGGCAAATTGTGAAGAACGTGAGTTCGGACCTAACACCTTCGAGAATAATGGATGAGAAGGCGTTTGATAATGCAATCAAATGCTTGCATGCTATCGGCGGTTCAACAAACGCTATAGTGCACTTAACGGCTATTGCCGGTCGGGTAGGTATAGATCTTTCCCTAGAGAGATTCGACGAATTGTCTAAGACCACCCCGTTCTTGCTCAACCTGAAGCCTTCGGGCCAATATTTGATGGAAGATTTCTATTATGCCGGTGGAGTTCCGGCTTTAATGGGAAGAATCGAGAGCATTTTGGATTTAGACAACATTACGGTGACAGGCAGAACTTTAGGTGAGAATATTGCCGGGCATCTTGTTCATAATGAAGACATTATTAGACCGATGAGTAACCCGCTCGACCCAGAAGGAGGATTGGCAGTGCTGTATGGAAATATAGCACCCACAGGGGCAGTCATAAAACCTACTGCGGCATCTCCAGACCTAATGGTTCATAAAGGGAAAGCGATAGTTTTTGAAGATCATGATGACCTAGGGAAGCGTATTGATGATCCGGATCTTGAAGTATCACCTGACGATATTCTGGTTATGAAAAATAGTGGTCCCATTGGGGGGCCCGGTATTCCCGAATGGGGTTTTTTGCCTATTCCAAAGAAAATTTTGGCAACTGGCGTAAGGGATATGGTTAGGTTAAGCGATGCAAGAATGAGTGGTACTGCATTCGGTACCGTTGTTGTCCACGTGACCCCGGAGTCAGCTGGTGGTGGCCCATTAGCTGCTATTAGAGATGGAGACATGATTGAGTTAGACGTTCCTAACAGGAAACTAAATTTACTGGTAACGGATGAAGAGTTGGCTGAAAGGCTAAATGCTCACAAAAATAGGGCGCCCGACTTTAAACGCGGTTATAAATGGCTTCATGCCCAGCATATATTGCAGGCAGATAAAGGGTGTGATTTCGATTTTCTCAGAGCTGAATCACTTCAGAACATGTAGATAAGTCTGTTACAGGGAGGCATACAGTATGGTTCGATGCGAAAAATGTGGTCACTCCAACAATAAAGAGATTTCATTCTGTGTCCGGTGTGGCAGTGAACTTTCCCATTTGTTAGATTCTCCAAATGCCGATATAGGAAGCCCACCCACGGATGTTGTTAATCTCAATGATGTGCTAGAGAAGGACATCATATGTCCTAAATGTGGAGAGAATAACTCTATGGGAAATAGTTTTTGTATTTCCTGTAGCAATATCTTCAAGTATGAGGAAGAATCTACGGGGTTGAAAGAAAAACTCAGAGATAAATCTAGGGATGAATTAACTTCGTATCTAACCGATTTTGCCAAAGTTAAGGCCCAAATGGGCGTACGGGGGCGGCCGGAAGAAAAGGTAGAAAATTCCTGGTATCAAAGGTCCCTAGGGGTTATAGACATTGCAGATGGGCCAATAAAATGGATAAGCATTTTGAAGAGGGACCGGAGTAAAGATAGTCCTCCAAAATGGTGGGTTGTGATGGGGATACCTTTTGATGGCGATGGGTCAGGTATCCAAAAAATTGGAATAAAGACCGTTAGAAAAAAAGCTTTTCCTTTATTCGGTAAGGTAGTTGACGTCACCTGGAAAGGAGATGACGGCGTTAGCGGTCTTATAAACATACTATCTCAGGACACTGCCACCAAGGAATTGTCAAAAAAAATAGGCAATCTAGAAATTAAAAGCCAGTCAGAAGAATTTCGAGGTTGGACATTGACTTCTGATAGAAAATTCGTACCGACAAGCGAAGGCTGGGAAACTATTCAGAGGATTGCTAATCATATTCTTTCGGCCCCTAGAGCGTTCTAAGATAGCTGTTTTGGTTTGGTCGATTAATCCTGGTGAATTTGAACCTTTATTGACCCGGTAGTTTTGTCATAGGCACATTTAAATCCTTTCTGAATATCACCAAGAGAATATTTATGTGTAACTATTTCGTGTAATTTGCTTGAATCTCGTGATAGAAGGTCAATTGCCATTTCGTAATCATGGTAGCCGTTCAGTACACCATAGCATGACGAAAATATAAACGATTGTTCCTTCAGAAGTGGCTGAAGCCAGTCAAATTCCAAGGGTGTTCTAAATCCACCTAATATCACTATTCTGCCTTGCATTCGAGTAGATTCCACCGATTGTGTCAAGGTGGCGTTATTTTTTCCTCCAACGGTCTCTACTGTAAGATCAGCCCCTCTTCCATCTGTGTTTTCCAGGATCAACTTCTCAAAATCCCCGTTAGAGGGATCACATGCATAGTCTGCCCCGAGGGCTAAAGCCATGTTAGCCTGCTGTTTATGACGAGCAGTGACGAAAATTTTTCCAGCACCGAGTTGTCTTGCCGCAACAACAGCCGTCAGTCCTATAGTTCCAGAACCAAGAATGGCCACAGTTTCCGCCCCACTCATAAGTCCTCGTCTGATTCCATGTATAGATACTGCGAGTGGTTCCACCAGCGCTCCTTCCTCCCATGTCATAGACTCTCCAATTTGATAGCAGCCTATTGCTTTCCGTCTGATGAATTCAGCAAATCCACCCCCTTCTACGACTGCCATGTTCTGGCATTGTCGGTATTGCCCCATTCGGCAATACCAACACGTTGAACAGGCCCTCCCCTGCCCGATAGTCTCGATAGCTACTCTTTGCCCTATAAGGTTCCTGTCGACTTCGGACCCGACTTCCACTATTTGACCGGTGACCTCATGGCCGGTAGGAAGTTCATCTGCCTCCTCTTTGTCATTGTTCATAAGTAAGTCCGAGCCACATATCCCAGTAGCCCGTACCTGAATGATTGCATCCCCGCTTTCAGGGGCTGGCTCAGGATGCTCTTTTATTTCCATTTCACCGTTGCCGTTATAAAAGGCCGCTTTCATACATTCTCCATATCAGATCAAAATTACTTTACCTAGTTTCACTGAGCCAATCTTTTAAATCAGATATGGTCTCCTCTTTGATTTCATGTGCCATTGGGTATTCCTTGTATTCTATTGGATACCCGTATTCATCCAATAATTCTTTTGTATCACGCCCATCTTCGATAGATATAACAAGATCGTTGGTGCCGTGCGACATAAATATGGGAATTTTGTCCAAATGAACAATTCTGTCAGTGAAAAGGTCGGCCTGAGTGAGCCGGGAACTCAATATAATAGCGCCTTTATAAATATCTGGCCGGGTGAGACCTGCATGCATCGTCATCATCCCTCCTTGCGAGAATCCCCCAATGTAAATATTGGATTGATCTGGCTGGTATTTATCTATAGCAAAATCGACAGATTGTTGAAGTTGGGAGACTGCTTTGTCAATGTCTTCAGGTTCAGTTTGCCCTCCTGCTGGGAACCATGCATAGCCCTGCTGGCCGAAGCCAATGCTCATCTCTATTGGGGCATTGGGACAGGCATAAATAAAATCTGTCTCATTGATTAATGGTGCCAACCCTGCCAGGTCTCGCATATGGCTACCGAACCCATGCATCAGCACCACCATTCCATATTCGTGTGTAGGATCATAATGGTCAGGAGTCGCGATAACTGATGGTAAGGCAGTTTCATTTAGTTGTTCGAAGTTCATTGAGTTTTCCCTACATATATTTGGTATCGTTAGTTGTAGTGTATTTCAATCAATCCTTTTGTGATAGGAAACTATGACTTTAACTGTAGTCAGCACAAGTGAATCAAATACTATAAAGATAGGCAAAATTATCGGATCATTCATTTCCCCTGGAGATGTGATATTGCTGAGTGGAGATTTGGGGAGCGGAAAAACAAAAATGACCCAGGGAATTATTAAAGGCATCGGGTCTGACGATTTTGCAAGAAGCCCCACATTTGTACTGATAACTGAATATGAAGCGAAATTTCCGATATACCATATGGATCTTTACAGATTAGAGGGCGTTGAAAGTCTTGAAAGAATGCAAATTGACGAATATTTGTATGGTGACGGGGTTTGTATAGTGGAATGGGCTAACAAGGCGAATAAATCGTTCCCAAATCAAAGCCTAACTGTTGATTTTTCTTTTCTTTCTGAGAATCAAAGAGAAATAGACATCGGATGGCCATCGGATCGTTTGGATAAAATAGGTAGGGAAATTAGAAGATCTATGATCCCGGTAAATTAAAATAATGGAACTTAGTATAGATACTTCCACTCGATATGCTACGGTTGGAATCTCTGAAAAAGGAGAGTTGATACAAGAGGTAACTTGGCATTCTCAGAGAAATCATTCAGTCGAACTTGCGCCTGCTATAGAGAGTTTGTTAAATAGGCAGAAAATTTCTGTAAAAGATTTGGCAGCAGTATTTGTAGCGAAGGGCCCGGGTGCATTTAGTGCCCTAAGGGTTGGAATGAGTATTGCTAAATCCTTGAGCGCAGGTGTCGAAATTCCAATCGTCGGTATTTCAACAACTGATGTTGAAGTCGAACCCTATCTTGGTATATCTCAAAACATCATTGGATTGGTTCCAGCAGGTAGGGAGCGGGTATATATCGCTAAGTATTTTGATGGTGATGTAGAGCAAAAAGACATCATCGTTCGTAATTATGATCAAATTGATTTTGATAACACTGATGATACATTTTTTTGTGGGGAAGGTGTCAAAGGCATTTTGGAATCTGAATACGCAGGTATTATCGGTGGAAGATATTCCAGAAGCGTAGTTCCCACTAGGGCCGCATCGGTTTTAATGAAATTGGGTTATGGTAAATTGGAATGTGGGGAATTTGATGATCCAATTTTACTCGAGCCTATTTACGTAAGAAGCGCTCAAATTGAATCGGCAGATAATTCAGTAAAAAATAATTCATGAAGGAAATCTATTGGAAACGACATTAATATTGGTGAAACCTGATGGTGTTCAGAGAGGCTTGGTGGGCGAAATTATAGGCCGGCTTGAGCGTAAAGGGCTGAGGATAGCCGGACTTAAAATGGTTCACGTTAATGAAGAATTGGCAAACAAACATTATGGAGAGCATGTTGGTAAGCCGTTTTTTGACTCCCTAGTTAAATTTATAACGTCTTCACCATTAGTTGCCATGGCACTTGAGGGAGAAAATGCTGTGGAAGTAGCTAGGAACCTTATGGGATCCACAAACCCTAAAGAAGCTGCTCCGGGAACCATCAGAGGGGATTATGGTTTGACTATAGGGATGAATTTAATCCACGGTTCAGACTCATTGGAGTCCGCGAGAAGAGAATTGTCTATATTCTTTGAGGGTTTGGAAATAACGGAGTATGACAGGGCCATAGATCAGTGGATTATTGAATAATCCTCAAAGTTTTGGCTTCTGCCCACACACTTTCTAAATCATAAAATTCTCGATACTCTGGGGCAAATAGGTGGACGATTAGGTTCCCATAGTCCAGCAATGTCCAGCCGCTGTTATGGTCTCCTTCCTTGTGATGGATTACGTGTCCCTCCGACTTTAGGGAGAATTCAATATCTGATGCGACTGCCCTTAGATGACGCGAAGATGTAGCAGTGAGAATCACAAAATAATCAGTGAAGTCACTTAGGCCTCGCACATCGAGCAGGTGTATGTTTTCAGCCTGTAAATTTGTGGCGGAGTCGACTGCCAAATCAGAAGCATACCTACCGTGGTCAATAGATCGTATATTGCCTTCCTTTAAATCAGAGGCGTGGCCAATTTCCAATTCAGCTGATGTGGACCCATTATCTTTTTCCGAGTTTTTCATAAGGCTAGAATTATATATTCTTTCTTCAAAAGATGTTTATTTAGATAACAATTGATCATTTATGTGCTAGCCTAATTGTATGAAAAAGGAAAAAGTAATTGTTGCGATGAGTGGAGGGGTAGATTCTTCTGTTGCTGCATTACTGCTGAAGAATCAAGGATACGACGTCGTTGGTATGACATTGAGACTTTGGACAGAAGACTCTGAGAATTCCCATGGCTCAAATAACCGGTGTTGTTCAGTTGAAGATGTGGAAGATGCTAGACGAGTCTGCCAAATGCTAGATATACCCCACTACTTCGTGAATTTCGAAAAAGAATTCCAAGAACACGTGGTGGACTACTTTGTCAGTGAATACGATTCAGGTAGGACACCTCACCCATGCCTAGCGTGTAATGACAAAATCAAGTTCGATTTTTTATTGAGAAGGGCTCTATTTCTTGATGCTGACTACATAGCAACAGGTCACTACGCAAGGCTTGCAGCCGGTGATGATAATTTTCATCTGCTAAAAGGTATAGATGGAAGCAAGGACCAATCGTACGTCTTATATACCCTTACTCAGCAAGAATTAAGCCGTCTGAAGTTTCCAGTCGGGGAATATACCAAGGTTGATATAAGAAGATTTGCTGAAGAAGCCGGTTTACTGGTTGCGGGAAAACCTGATAGCCAGGAGATCTGTTTTATACCAAGTGGTAATTATCGCGATTTCGTCAAAGAAAGAGTAAAGCCCAAGACAGGAAATTTTATAGATACTGACGGAAACATTTTGGGAGAGCATCCAGGAATTCAATTTTTCACAGTGGGTCAGCGACGTAAACTAGGCATTAATTCTAATGATGGTGAACCTAGGTACGTTATAAAGATAAATTCTGAAAGTAATGAAGTTGTGCTGGGAGCGGATGAAGATCTCATGGAAACTGATTTTACAGCAAATAAATTGAGTTTTACCTCAAAAGTAGAAATCGATGCCGAGATGGAAGTGAAGGCAAGAATTAGATACAAAGCTAAAGAAGAACCGGCTTTGGTGGTACTTCGAGATGGTTATGCAGATATAAGATTTGTTGAACCCCAGCGGGCTATAACTCCTGGCCAACCCGTAGTATTTTATCAAGATGAGGAGATGATCGGAGGTGGAATCATCGAAGATTTAGCGGTGAATGCCCCCATCAATAACAACAGTGAAACTATAGCTGTTTTCTAATTCAGCTTAGAGGTGACGATACCTTATGACTTCGCTTGAAATCGAGCGGAAATTAATTTCCCAAGGTTATCGTTTGGTTGGGGGTGTTGATGAAGTTGGAAGAGGTTGCTTAGCAGGACCTGTAGCAGCTGGGTTTGTTATATTCCCTCCCAATGTCGATGACTCACTACTTTCTTCTGTCACTGACAGTAAAAAACTCACCGCCCGGAAGAGAGAACACCTTTTAAAGGCAATAAAATCTGAATCTTTATGTGCGGAAGTTGGTTGGGCTAGTGTTGCTGAAATAGATGATGTAGGCATTGCTTTGGCTACAAAATTGGCGATGATACGGGCTATAGAGAAATCTCTCATTAAACCAGATTATCTTCTGGTGGATGCAGTCAAATTGGATGAATGCCATGTTCCATATGAATCCATTGTAAAAGGAGATCTATTATCAAGGACAATTGCTGCGGCATCAATCATTGCTAAAGTCACTAGAGATTCTCATATGTCTAGCTTGAGCATGGAATACCCAGGTTATTTTTTTGAAAAAAATAAAGGTTACGGCACTAGAGATCATATGACTGCTATAAGATCTAAGGGGCCGACTGACATTCATAGAGTGAGCTTTGAACC
>QGNN01000014.1 GCA_003228105.1 Chloroflexota bacterium | reverse complement strand
ATCTTTATCTTTATTCTCTAGAGAAGAGGCAGCTGCAATAGTGCTTCCTTCCACATCATCAATCAATTGGGCATATATGTGTGAAATACTTCTATAGACTGCTAAACGCGGTCTCTCGGCGGTGCCTGAAATCTTAGACCTCAGTCTTTTATGACGAACCACCCTTCTCATTTTTCCATTTGTAGCTGACATAATTTAGGTTCTCCTTGCACTCTTCCCAGGTTTCAGCTTCACCATCTCGCCAGCATACCTGATGCCCTTACCCGTATATACGTTTGGTGGTCTTACCTTGCGAATATGGGACGCCAATTGACCAACAGCCTGTTTATCAATACCTGACACTTTTATATGCGTATTTCCGTCCACTTCTAATTCAACGCCCAAATCAGGTTGTATTTCCACTGAATGGCTGAACATGACATTCAAAGTTATTCCTTTTCCTTTTTGTTGCACCCTGTACCCGACACCTACTAATTCCAATTCTTTAGTAAACCCTTCACTAACTCCCTCTACCATATTGAATAATAGGCTTCTGGTCAGTCCATGAAAAGCTTTATGCTCGCTTTCGTCACTAGGTCTAGTGACTTTGACTATGTCTCCATCTCGACTAATCACCATATCCTGGTGAAAATTTTGACTTAGGCTACCCTTGGGACCCTTTACTGTGACTTCTGTCCCATCGATAGTTACATCGACGCCTGATGGTATTTGTATTGATTGATTTCCAATTCTTGACATAAAAATTCTCCCTACCAAACGTAGAATAAAACCTCACCACCTACCCCACTCCGTTTTGCCTCTATCCCGGTCATAACACCTTTATTTGTTGAGATCACAGCAATTCCTCTATTGCCATACACAATCGGTAATTCGCTGTTTTTTGAGTATATACGAAGACCTGGTTTGCTGATTCGTTTTAATCCAGTTATTCCAGGTTCTCCTTTTTGCCAATAATGGAGGTTCAGTTGTATAGTTGCATCAATTTGACCCTCATTCTGTATCTCATACCCTTCCACAAACCCTTCCTTTTCCAATATTTGAGCTATCTCTACCTTTAAGTTAGAGACTGGGACATCGACTGATTCATGGCCAATCATCACTGCATTTCGAATTCTTGTGAGCATATCTGCTATCGGATCTGTTACTGACATATTCTTTTACCTACCAACTTGCCTTTTTTACACCAGGTAGCTCACCCGCATGTGCCATCTCACGAAAGGCTATACGAGACAGACCAAAATATCTGATATAACCATGAGGCCTACCAGTTATCTGGCACCGATTTCTTATTCGTACTGGATTAGCATTTCTAGGCAATTTTGACATCTCTATTCTAGCCTCCGCACGCGCCTCCAAAGATGAATTGGTGTTCTTTATAATGCCCTGAAGTTGTTGCCTTTTCTCAGCATACTTTTCCGACAGTCTTTTTCTCTTCTCATTCCTTGCAACAGATGATTTCTTTGCCACTTTTATATCCTTAGAAAATTATTAATCCTAATTTTATTCGATTGCTTAGTTTCTTATAAAAGGCATCCCAGCCAATTCTAAGAACCTCATACCTTCTTGATCATTTACGGCAGATGTAACTATCACAATTTGCATACCGCGTATCCTATCAATCGAGTTGTAATCGATTTCCGGAAATATGGTGTGTTCCCTTATTCCAATTGAATAATTTCCCCTACCGTCGAAAGAATTTCTTGAAAGGCCTTGGAAGTCCCTTATTCTTGGCAATGATGCATTCAAAAGCCTATCAGTAAATTCGTACATTCTTCGGCCTCTTATAGTCACCATGGCACCAATGGGCATTCCTTCTCTTATCTTGAACCCTGCTATCGATTTCTTAGCCTTAGTGGTCACCGGCCTTTGGCCTGTAATACGGCTCAGATCAGCCGTCACACTTTCAATGGCTTTAGCATTTTGTAAGGCTTCTCCTAACCCAATATTGATAACTACTTTGTCCAAACGAGGTACCTGCATCACGCTACTGTAACCAAATTCCTTCATCATCTCCGGACCTATCTCATCTCGTACCTTTTGTAGAAGGCGAGGTGTACTACCACTCGGGGCAGCAGATTGATTGATATTATCATCTGGCATTATTCAATAACCTCTTCGCAATTTTTGCAGATTCTCCCTTTCGAACCGTCTCCCATTATTTTGCTTGCTACCTTTGCCGGCTTTTGGCAGTGGGTACAAACAAGCATCACGTTAGCAATCGCTACTGGGAGTTCTTTCTCCACAATTTCAGCACCACTCATGCCTTGAGCTTTTCTGTGTCGTTTAACTATATTAATGCCTTCAACTAAAACTTTTCTAGTACCTGGAAATACACTCTGGACCGGTCCTTGCCTACCTTTGTCCTTTCCCTTAATCACCAGCACGTTGTCGTTTTTCCTTATCTTCATTTCTTAGATGACCTCCGGGGCAAGAGACACAATTCTCATAAAATCTTTATCCCTTAATTCTCGAGCTACGGGCCCGAAAATACGAGTTCCTCGAGGCATTTTGTCTTCATTAATGATCACGGCTGCGTTCTCATCAGATTTAATGTGTGATCCGTCTTTTCTTCGATGAGATTTTGCGGTCCTCACAACCACGGCCTTAACTACCTCACCCTTTTTCACCCCACCTCCAGGTGCAGCATCTTTTACTGAGGCAACTATTACTTCACCCAGCCAAGCATATTTTTTCCCAGACCCACCGGGCACACCTATACAACTTATGACCTTTGCGCCAGAGTTGTCTGCGACCTTTAATCTTGTATATATTTGTATCATCGTTGTCGCCTCAACATTTACTCGCTTTCTTTACCATCATCTTCATTCATTCCAGGCACAGTTATCTCTCCCGGCTGAACCTCTGCCACATCACCTTTTTGTATTATTTCAGTCACTCTCCATCTTTTGGTTTTAGACAAAGGTCTAGTTTCTACAATCCGAACCGTATCACCAAGATTGCAAGAGTTCTCCTCGTCGTGAACCATAAATTTATTCCAGCGTTTGACATTTTTCCTATATATTCGGTGAGGCTGACTCCATTCAACCGAAACGACGACGGTTTTATCCATTTTCTGGCTGACTACTCGCCCCACCCTTATTTTTCTACGGTCGTTACTCATAAGGAACTCTCTGATATCTCTCTTTCTCTTATAACTGTCATTATTCTTGCTATCTTCCTTTGAGTTCTTTTTACTGCGTTGGTGTCGGTAAGTTGCATTGTTGCAGTTCTAAATCTCAAATTCATAAGGTCTTTCTGGATAGAATCAAGATTCTCTTCTAAATCTTGATCATTCATATTTCTAATGTCGTCAATCTCCGCCATAATTAGCTCACTGTTGTGGTTTGAAGTTTTTCCTTGGTTTGTTAATTATTCTATTCTTTAGACCTTACATTAGTCCTAGAAACAATTCGGGTTCCCATA
The DNA here is from genome assembly GCA_003228105.1 of Chloroflexota bacterium. Taxonomy (GTDB): domain Bacteria; phylum Chloroflexota; class Dehalococcoidia; order Lucifugimonadales; family UBA826; genus UBA11996. The sequence goes on along the minus strand of QGNN01000014.1, from coordinate 35,555 downwards.
GGCATTTTTGATGCGGCCAAAGTAAGTGCATGTTTAGCAGTTTCCTCCGGTATACCGGCCATCTCAAACATTATTTTCCCTGGTTTAACAACCGCAACCCAATGATCTGGAACCCCCTTACCTTTCCCCATCCTGGTTTCTGCAGCCCTAGCCGTTACACTTTTGTCAGGGAACACTCTTACCCACATTCTTCCGCCCCTCCTGGCATACCTAGTCATAGCTCTTCTGGCAGCCTCGATTTGTCTAGAAGTTACCCAAGCGTTTTCCGTGGCCTTAAGTCCAAAATCTCCGAAATTTAAGGAACTACCAGCAACAGCTAACCCTTTCCTCCTACCACTATGGTGGTTTCTGTATTTTACCCTTTTAGGTTGAAGCATCTTTACTTGCTCCTTCATTTTCTTTGTCGTCTTCGTTCACCGATTTTGTTTGATCCAACGAAGATCCTGTAGAAACGGGATTATCCTCTTGAGCCGTAACCACCACCTGAATTGGCGCCACATCTATTTCATCTATTTCGTTTGAAGCAGCAGTTTGTTCTGAACTCGATGAATTTTCCCCGATTATCGTGGGGTTCAATATTTCTCCCCTACAAATCCATACTTTTACCCCAATGACACCAAACTCTGTTTGAGCCTCTGCTAATCCATAATCTATGTCTGCCCTGAGGGTGTGCAAGGGAACCCTTCCTTCCATGGCCTTCTCTGATCTAGCTATATCTGCACCAGCAAGTCTTCCTGAAGCTGCGATTTTTATTCCCTCAGCCCCAGCCTGCATTGTTCGCATTACTGCCTGTCGAATAGCTCTTCTAAAGGCTATTCTCCTTTCAAGTTGATCGGCGACGTTGCGAGCTACGAGATAGGCATCTAATTCTGCTTGCTTAACCTCTACTACATTGAGTTTGGCTCTTCGGCTTCCTGTGAGAGTTTCCAAATCTTTCCTAAGCTCGTCCACCCTCACCCCCCCTCTACCAATCACAATACCCGGCCTTGCGGTGTGGATGGTAACTGCCACCTCATTAGAATCCCTTTCAATATCAACTTTTGATATTCCAGCATCTTGATACATCGCATCGATTGCTCGGCGGATACTAATATCCTCTTTCACAAGGCTAGCGTAGTCCTTTTGCCCAGCAAACCAAGTAGCATGCCAATCTCTAGTGATGCCTACTCTAAAACCATTAGGGTGAATTTTTTGTCCCAAACTACAGTTCCTCCTCTTCAACTACAACTGTTATATGGCTACTTCTTCTATTAATACGTCCAACCCTTCCCTTCGCTCGAGCTCTAAATCTTTTGAGTCGAGGGCCCTCATTAGCAAATATTTCGATTATTTTTAAATCCTCGCTCCGAGCCATCAATTCATTTTCTGCATTTGAAGCCGCTGATTTTACAGTTTTTGCAACCCTAGCTGCCGCTGGCGACTGCATAAATTGCAAGGCTATCAAGGCCTCATCGACCTTCATACCCCTAACTAAATTAACTATAGGCTTCAGCTTTTTTACCGATATGCCTGTATTACTTGATTTTGCTCTTATACTCACTACTGTTCCTCAGTAAACGTTGATATTTCTATCCGATCCTAGACGCTCTTTCCGATTTAGTTGAATGACCTCTAAAAGTTCGAGTTGGTGAAAATTCTCCTAATTTATGGCCAACCATATTTTCAGTGACAAATACCGGCACATGTCTTCTGCCATCGTGAACTGCAATGGTTAATCCCAACATATCAGGCATGATCATAGATGCTCTAGACCAAGTTTTTATCACTTCTCTACTATTTGATTTAACTGCTTGGTCGATCTTTTTGGCCAACTTTGGGTGCACGTACGGTCCTTTCTTTATTGAACGCGACATTTAGAAAAACCTCTTAATGATTTACTTGTCATATCTTCTTCTTACTATGAATTTACTAGAGGGTTTCTTCTTTTTCCTGGTTCGGTATCCAAGAGCAGGTTTACCCCATGGGGTTTTTGGTCCAGGCATACCTATCGGAGACCTACCTTCACCTCCCCCGTGTGGATGAGCATTTGGAGCCATTGCAACCCCACGCACCGATGGCCTTCTGCCCAAGTTTCTATTCCTACCAGCTTTACCAAGTTTCACATTTTTCTTATCTAGGGCACTCAACTGGCCCACCGTCGCCATGCACGTACTTAAAACATTTCTCATTTCTCCGGAGGGTAAGCGCAATAAAGTGTACTTTCCCTCACTAGCCAATACCTGGGCATAGCTACCCGCACTTCTCACAATCTGTCCCCCTTTCCCTTTGGTCAATTCGACATTGTGTACCAAAGTTCCTGACGGCATTTTTTCCAATGGCAATGCATGGCCTGGACGAATATCAGCGTCCTCACCAGATCTAACCCGGTCTCCCACATGTATTTCATTTGGAGCCAGAATATATCGCCAATCACCGTTCTCAAACTTAATAAGCGCTATTCTGCAAGAGCGATTAGGATCATATTCAATGGTCGCGACGGTCCCCGGCACACCATAATTATCTCTTTTAAAATCTATTACCCTATATCGTCTCTTATGACCTCCACCACGATGCCTCACTGTTACACGCCCAGTAGAATTTCTTCCACCTGTTTTCTTCAAAGGCCTGACTAAGTTCTTTCGCGGCTTTCTTTCAGTTATATCGTCCGTACTCTGAAGTACTAATCCTCTTTGGCCTGGGGTGATTGGCTTTCTAGTTTTTAACGGCATCAAACTCCCTCAAACAAAGTTATTGAATCCCCGGGAGCCACCGAAACAACGGCCTTCTTCCAAGAGGGTCTCTGGGTAAACTTAGGGCCAAAGCGCTTCATTTTCCCTTTCACATTCATGGTGTTGACTTTAATCACCGTGACCCCGAAAACTTCCTGGACTGCCTCTTTAACTTCCAGCTTGGTGGCGGTTTTGGCGACTTCAAATACATAGCGACCATTTTCTTGCAACAGAGTAGATTTTTCCGTAATCAAGGGTCGCTTTAAAATTGCGTATTTATGATGCTTGCTCATCTCTTCTTACCTTTTATTCCCAGCCTGAGGGTAGTAACTTTATATTTTGCAACTGCTGCTGAAGTTCCAGATAAGACTTCTCTCCAAAACTTTGTATAGCCATAAGTTCTACTTTGGATAGGCTGATCAGGTCATGGATTTCAGTAACGCCTGCTTGCAACAATATGTTGCAAGTTCTGGTTGAAAGGTTGAGCTCTTCTACAGAAGTTATGTTGCCTTCTTGAACAACGACCTCTTCCTCTGGGTCTTCCACAATTTGTGGCTCAGCACGAGCTTCTTCTTTCCCCACATCAATTTCTTCACCCGAAGAATCGCTTGAAGAATTTTCCCCCCTATAGACTCCTCCCCATAACTCTTCGATCCTTTTTACTGCATCAACCGTGATTATTAATTGTTTTTTATTAAGTAACTCTAATGTATTGAGTACTTGCGCTGGTAAAGTTCTTACTCCACCAACATTTCCAGCTGATTGAATCAACTTTTTATTTGGGCCATCAGTCACTATCAAAGCCGAATTTGAGACGTTCAGATCAGAAAGTATCGCTACAATCTCTTTTGTCTTTCCTTCCTTCAATTCTAGAGAATCAAGAAGAAGTAGATCTGAATGGCGGGCCTTATCAGAAAGGACTGACAGCAATGCCAAACGCCTCATCTTCTTGGGAGTCCGTTTCCTGTAACTTCGTGGAGAAGGTCCAAAGGCTCTTCCACCGCCAACCCACACAGGAGAACTAGTAGAACCCTGTCTGGAACTACCTGTACCCTTTTGTGGTCGAGGCTTAGCTCCACCGCCTGACACTTCTGACCTGGTTTTGGTTTTGGCCGTGCCTTGCCTCTTGTTGGCCAGCTGGCCCACCATTACCTGATGAATCAAGGCCGATTTAACAGGCACCCCAAAAACATCGTCACGAACTTCCAGATCGCCTGTGTTCTCTCCCTGAATATTTTTTATTTGAAGTTTCACTACTCTTAACTCTTTGTATTGGATTTAGATATAAGTAACACAGAATTACGATGCCCTGGCACAGCACCTTTCACCAACAGAAGATTCCTCTCAGCATCCACCATTACGACATCCAAATTCTTCACAGTGATTTTGTCTCCACCCATACGACCTGCCATTCTCATTCCTTTGATGACACGTCCAGGGGTAGTTCCAGCTCCAATTGATCCTGGGGCACGATGCCTATCAGATTGACCGTGAGTTTTGGGTCCTCCCCGAAAATTATATCTTTTTACCCCTCCCTGAAACCCTTTTCCTTTCGAGACCCCTGTGACATTAACTTTTCCTCCAACCTCAAACATTCCCACATCAATTTGGGATCCCAGTTCTAAACCTTCATAGTCTTCAGACCTTATCTCTCTGAGGTGTCGGAACAGGTCGCCACCTGCTACCGCCAAGTGGCCTTTCTTAGGTTTATTTGACTTCTTAATCTTTTCAAATCCCAATTGAACGCTTTGGTATCCATCCTTTTTTAAAGATTTGATCTGTGTGATAGTGCAAGGACCAGCTTCAATAGCGGTAACTGCGTGAGCAGTACCATCCTCATAAAAATACTGGGTTCCCCCAATTACTTTTCCTATTATCCCTACAATTGACATTTTTCTGTACCTACAGTTTGATTGCTATGTCCACACCAGCAGGCATGTCCAGATTAGTCAATGAATCTATCGTTTTAGATGTGGGGTTATGTATATCGATAAGTCGATTATGAGTCCTCATCTCGAAATGCTCTCGAGAATCCTTATCAATGTGGGGCGCCCTTAAAACACAAAACCGTTTGATAGCAGTGGGTAGTGGCACCGGGCCGGCAACCCTAGCTCCAGTCCTTTCAGCAGTTTCAACTATCTGGCCTGCGGACTGATCCAAAATTCTGTGATCAAATGCTTTTAATATAACTCTGATTTTTTGGGCGTTCTGTACCATTTTTTTTAAATGTCCTAATTGGCCTGAGCTTCCACGACTGACTCAGGAGCTTCCGAATATTTTTCAAATTCCATAGAGTATCCCGCCCTTCCTTGGGTGATAGAGCGTAAATCATTTGCGTATCCAAAGCTCTCCGCCAACGGAAGAGATGCTTTAACTATTTGAGTGTCTCCTTGAGCATCAATACTCTCCACTCCAGCCCTTCTCCTACCCAGATCTCCGATTACTTCTCCCAAGTAATCTTCAGGGGTAACAACTTCCAGTTTCATCACAGGCTCCAGAACGACAGGGCCGCATCTGTCAATAGCTGTTCTTGTGGCCATTGAACCAGCAATTTCAAATGAAACTTTGGAGGAATCAACATCGTGGTAAGTGCCATCAATGAGCCTGACCAGAAGGTCAATTACCGGAAATCCTGACTTGGGCCCATTTTTCAACGCCCCTCGGACACCATCCTCCACTGAAGATATAAATTCGGTCGGGATAGACCCCCCTCTGATACGGTTTTCAAACTGTACCCCTTCACCTCTTTCCAGTGGCTCCATCTCTATTATGACATGGCCGTACTGGCCATGGCCCCCAGATTGCCTTACGAATTTACCTTCGGCAGTTGTTGTTTTTCTAATAGTCTCCCTAAATGCAACTCTTGGTTTTCCAACGTTGGCTTCAACTTTAAATTCTCTTTTCATGCGATCGGTCAGAATTTCCAGGTGCAATTCACCCATGCCGGACATAACGGTCTGACCGGTTTCGTCATCATAAACAATTGTGAAAGTAGGATCCTCATCAGACAATTTAATCAATGCGTCAGACAACTTATCCTGATCTACTCTAGCCTTGGGTTCAATTGCAACGGATACAACTGGAATTGGAAATTCAATCTTTTCTAGTAAAATTGGGTCTTGTATCGAGCTGATGGTTTCGCCGGTGGTGGTATCCTTTAGACCAATTGCCGCGGCAATTTCCCCTGCAAAAACCTCCTCGACGTCTTCCCTTTGGTCTGCGTGCATTTTAACTATTCTACCAAGTCTTTCTCTATCTCCTGTCACAGTATTCAAAACACTCGTCCCCGACTTAGCTGAACCAGAATAAACACGGAAATAAACAAGCCTACCGATAAACGGGTCCGTCACAGTTTTAAAGGCAAGTGCCGCAAACGGTTCATCATTGTCGGCGTCTCTCGCGATCACATCATTAGTACCCGGCTTAACACCTTCAACTGGAGGAACATCCAAAGGTGAAGGTAAATAGGCCCCTATAGCATCTAGCAAAGGCTGAACACATTTGTTTTTTAAGGCAGTCCCACAAAGAACAGGAACGACCTTATTAGAAATGGTTACGGCCCGTATAGCTGCCCTAAGCTCTTCCTTCGAGATTTCTTCTTCAAGAAGAAATTTTTCCAAAAGATTATCATCTTGCTCCGCTATTTTCTCAATCATTTCCGATCGCCTAATCTCAAATTCTTCCGCGAACTCATCGGGAACTCCACCTTCGGTCATGGTCCCCTCATCATCGAATGTAAAGGATCTACCTTCCACTAGATCAATAACACCATAGAACTGATCCTCACTCCCCATCGGTATCTGTATTGGAACAGGGTTTGCTTTTAGCCTCTGAACTATGGTGTTTATCGCGTGGTAGTAATCCCCGCCCACCTTATCCATTTTATTTATGAAACATATGCGAGGCACCTGGTATTTATCAGCTTGTCTCCACACAGTCTCGGACTGAGGTTGAACTCCGGCTACAGAATCAAAGACAACAATGCCACCGTCCAAAACCCTAAGACTTCTCTCCACCTCAGCAGTAAAATCCACGTGCCCGGGAGTATCAATGATATTTAAATCCCAATCTTTCCATTTCGTCGCTGTAGCGGCAGAAACTATAGTTATTCCCCTTTCTCTTTCTTGGTCCATCCAATCAGTAGCTGTGTTTCCATCATCAACGGTACCTAATTTATGGATGCGCCCAGTAAAATATAAAACTCTCTCTGACACAGTTGTCTTACCTGCGTCAATATGAGCAATAAAACCAATGTTTCTAAGTTGTTTTAGGGAATTTTGTGCCACTGTCCATATCCTTCAAAAGGCATTATTCAATAGAGATTACTAAATCGATCACCAGCGATAATGAGCAAAGGCCCTGTTGGCCTCTGCCATCCTGAAAACCTCTTCTTTCCGCCTCACAGCCGCTCCCTGTCCCCTAGAAGCATCCAGTAATTCGGCTGACAATTTCTCTGACATTCCCCTACCTGTCCTTTGCCTAGCACCCGTAACAAGCCACCTCATAGCTAAAGCCATACGCCGTGCTGGCCTGACCTCGGCGGGCACTTGGTAATTAGCCCCCCCAACTCTTCTAGAACGCACCTCAATCATCGGAGTGGCGTTTCGAATCGCTTGCTCGAAAACCTCGAACCCGGATCTGCCTGCCTCTCGCTCTGCGCTATCTATGGCAGAGTAAACAATTTTTTGGGCAACTGTTTTTTTCCCATTGGACATGACACTATTTATAAATTTAGCCAGATCAACGCTATTATATTTAGGGTCCGGCAAAATCTTTCTTATTTCTGCTCTTCTTCTTCTCGCCATATAACTTCTCTGAATTGATACCTTAATTTACGCTAAGCAACTATCTGATAATTTAATTTTCTTCTACTCGAGTTCCGTATTTACTACGACTCCTCTTTCGGCCCTGCACTCCAGCTGTATCTAAAACCCCTCGCACAACGTGATATCGTACTCCCGGCAAATCCCGGACCTTACCCCCTCTTATTAAAACGACTGAGTGTTCTTGCAAGTTATGTCCCTCACCTGGAATGTAGGCCGAAACCTCCATCCCATTGGTCAGTCTTACCCGAGCTACCTTCCTTAAAGCTGAATTAGGCTTCTTGGGCGTCTGGGTTCTAACTTGGACGCATACTCCACGTTTATGTGGAGAACGTGCCCCTCGGTTACCCTTGTTCTTTAGAGTGTTCCAAGTAAGATCTAACGCAGGTGCCGTGTTTTTTCGTACCTTCTTGCGCCTTTTCTTCCTTATCAACTGGTTAACCGTAGGCATAAAATTTCCTGTTTTTTTGTCTCTTTTTTTGACCGAAATAAGCCACCGCTTTTGGGGCGACAAGGAGTAATTATAGCTATGGATAAAATGTGTGTCAACGATTACAAAGTCTAAAATACACGGATAAATTAGAGGATGAGGTGCATTAGCAAACCAATATCAAATGACTTGAATCAGGTCGGAGCAAATTCAGTTCCTAGTATTTAGGCCTTTGGGAAGAGTAATTTTCATCGTTTTACTCCCCACACATACCTCACCCACAACTGAACTGATCGCTGGTATCAAAATATCTTTATCTACTGAATTGTTCACAACATATACGTCATTAGCCCCTGTTTCTATAATCTCTTTCACAGTTCCCAATTCCGTGTTGTTTTCGTCCAAAACTACCATACCAATGATTTCATGATGGAAATAGCTGTTTTCTGAATTCAAGTTGCCAGATTCTTGAGAGTCAATCTTCAGTTCGCATCCCCGGTATTTCTCGGCAGCCTCCCGACTATCAATACCACCTAGCTCTACAATTAAACCTTTTTTGTCATTGGAAACATTAATTATCACTCTAAGCAGGCCATTCAGTTGCAGGGATTGTCCTTTTAAAAATCTCTGTGGGAAATCAGATAGAGATTCGACTCGTAATTGACCTCGGAGACCTCGGACACCCCGTATTATTCCTACCGTGACTAAATCGTCATCCATATTGAACCAGCCATGAATAATATTTTCCCAAACTACTACGACCCAATGCTACTGATCGTGGATCGTAGAACGTGAGAGTTTTATTCGATCTCCAGGCTGACATGCAATCCATTCTTGACAGCCGCTACCCGTAACAAACTTCTTATTGATTGAACAACTCTGCCTTGTCGTCCAATCACTCGGCCCTTGTCGTCAGGATGAACTTGCAATAAAAAGGTGACATCTCCATCGTCTTTCTCACTCGAGGAAACTACAACGTCATCTGGATAAGACACGATAGATTTAGCTATATATTCTATAAGTTCTTTCATATTAACTGAGAATGGAGAGGCAATTGAATTTCATTTGAGTAAATTTACGCTTCTTCCTCGTCTGCAGAGTCCTCATTTCGACTCGAAACTTTTTCTATTATTCGCTTTACAGCATCAGAGGGCTGAGCTCCCTGACTAATCCATTTTTGCGCCTTTTCAGTATCTACAACCATTTCCGGAGGATCAAAGCGGGGGTTATAGTGCCCTAGGTATTCAACAAAGCGCCCGTCTCTCGGCTTACGAGAATCTGCCACAACTATTCGATAGCTTGGTTGGTTCTTAGAGCCTGTCCTTCTAAGCCTAATTCTAAGCATGACAGTTACTCCTGATTGTTCTTAGCATCGTTAAGATGCTTGATAAGTCTTGATTTCTTTCTGGAAACCGTATTTTTGTGCATCGCACCCTTTCCAGCGGCTTTATCCAAAGCCACTACTGCCCCTTTTGCGGCTACTTCAGCACCTTCTATGTCCCCGTCAGCAATCATCCTCCGCGTCCTCGTAACCAAATTTCTGGCCCGTGATCTTAAGGGTTGGTTGATACTTTTCTTTCTTTCACTAACCCTAAAAGCTTTTGCGCTTGGCACTTTACTCGAGTCTCCTATTGCATTTTCTAAAAACTAATTTTCAATATCATTTCGGGAATCAGTATTCCTCAGCCGGGTAACCACATCAACTCCGTTAACAGCCTCTAATTTCGTGTACAAATGTCCAAGCTGATCAATCCCGTTTGTGTATACCGTCAGGGAAATGACGCACCTATCATCGTACTCTTCAGAATTAATATTGGCAATATTAATTCGTTCGGTAGAGACCACTGATGTAACATCTCCTAACAATCCAACACGGTCCCAACAATCCAATTGAATTCTTACCGGATACAACGTCCTAGATTCTCCCCAATCTACCGATACTATCCGTTCCAACTCATCTTCAGAGATTATATTTGGACACGATTTCCTGTGTACGGTGACACCTCGTCCCCTCGTAATAAAACCCGTGATTTCATCCCCCATTATTGGATTACAGCATCTGGCAATATTGGTTAGAAGATCTCCTACCCCAAGGACCTGAACTCCTGAAGCCGGTCCTGTTTTAGGTGGTGTCGAGTGAATCAAATCACCAGGGAGTTCAGATTTCAACGATACCCTAGATATCAATTTGGTTGTTGATAATGAACCTCCACCCAAATCGGCGAACATATCATCAACAGTTTTATACCTAAACATTTCCACCACTATTTCCGGGGTGACATTTAAATCTAATCTTGCTAATTGCTTCTGGAATACTTCTTTTCCACGTTCTATATTTGTTTGGCGCTCTTGTCGGTTAAACCACTGGCGCATCTTGGCTCGTGCTGAAGAAGTTTTGGCATATCCCAGACTAGGGTTAATCCAATCAAGACTTGGCCCTCTAGTAACCTTACTGGTCATTATCTGGATAGTGTCACCGTTTTGTAGCTGATAATTCAAAGATACTAACTTACCATTCACCTTTGCTCCAACACACCCATGCCCAATATCCGTATGAATTCTGTAAGCAAAATCAAGAGGGGTGGAACCAGTCGGAAGTTCTATGACCTCGCCGTTGGGGGTATAAACGAAAACCTGGTTTTGAAAAATATCTGTTTTGAAAGATTCTACGAATTCTACTGCTCCACTCACATCTCGTTGCCATTCCAAAAGTTGTCGCAACCAAACCATTTTTTCTTCGAACTGAACATCAAGTTCCCCGGTTTCCTTGTAGAGCCAGTGGGCTGCCACGCCATATTCGGCTACCTGATGCATATCACGAGTTCGGATTTGAATCTCCACTGGGGAGGATTCTTCACACAAAACGGCAGTGTGGAGTGACTGGTAGAGATTGTCTTTAGGATTGGCTATGTAGTCATCGAATTGTCCAGGCAAAGGTCTCCATTTAGTATGCATCACCCCAAGAGTTCCATAACAATCTTTAACCTCATTTACTAGGATCCGTACAGCAAAAAGGTCATATATTTCACTGACCTCTCTGTTGGATTCATGATACCTTTCTGCCTTCTTATGAATGCTATATATGTGTTTGGGTCTCCCGTATATATCCGCTGATATATCAGCTTTATCGAGTTCAGATTTTACTATTTCCACAACTTTGGCAATATACTCTTCCCGCTTGCCACGTTTAGAATTCAATCGAAGGGAGATTTGTTTATATGCATCAGGATCTATTTGTTGGAAAGATAAATCCTCAAGCATCCATTTTATTTCCCAAATGCCCAACCTGTGAGCCAGCGGAGCATATATTTCCAAAGTCTCTTTGGCCATCGCTTCTCGGCGAATTTGAGGCAGTGACCCGACAGTTCTCATGTTATGTAGCCTATCGGCTAGTTTGATTAAAACCACCCTAACATCCTCGGCCATTGCCATAAGCATTTTTCGCAACGTCTCTGCTTGAGCAATGTCTTCTAATGAAGTCTCCTCGAATGCACTCTGGGACCCCGGCAAAAACTGGGAATCTCCCATTACCTCCGCTTTGGTAAGCTTTGTAACCCCATCCACCAACCCTGCCACGTCACTCCCAAATTCCATTGAAAGTTCGGCAAAAGTAACATCACAGTCTTCCAAAACATCGTGAAGAAGAGCAGCAGATAGCGCGTTTGCATCCAGACGGAGATCAGCCAAAAAAATGGCCGTCTGTTTTGGATGTTCAAAAAATTCCTCTCCGGAAAGCCGGCTCTGACCAGCGTGTGCTTTTTCGGCAAAAGCATAGGCTTTAGCAACCAGTTCTACCTTGTCGGACGCAAGGTAATCCCCCATCTTTTCATATAAGGCATCGTCAACAATTACATTCCCAACATTAACCATGGAGCGAAACTCTCCAAACTCTTGGTCACCAAACAAGCCAAAACATCACTCGGCTTGCTCCTCTCATTCCTCGTTTGTTTCTACTAGGATATATTTTGAAAGTTAGCAAATTATATCGCAACTTAAACATTATGAGGAAGCCACTCTGATCTTAATTTTTAATATAAAATGATTAGGTTTCAAAATAGAGGGAGATGAAATGGAATTCCAAGCCCCACGAGGCACTACTGATGTTTTACCAGATGATCAAGGATATTGGCGCTACGTAGAAAATACCGCTTCACAGGTCGCTGAAAGCTTCGGATATAGAAGAATTGATACACCCGTGTTTGAAGATACTAATCTGTTCATTAGAGGAATTGGTGATTCGACAGACATAGTGGAGAAAGAAACCTACACTTTTAAAGATAGAGGGGGGGACTCACTGACCCTTAGACCGGAAGGTACAGCTTCTATTTGTCGAGCCTACCTTCAGCACGGTATGCATAACATGCCCCAACCGGTAAGACTTTTCTATCTTTGCCCAAATTTCAGATACGAAAGACCTCAGGCTGGTAGGTTCAGAGCCTTTCACCAATTTGGCATAGAGGCCTTTGGAGAATCAGACCCCTATATAGATGCAGAGGTCATCGAAGTTTCTTGGAGGTTTTTGAAAGCCGTAGGTATCGATGATATATCCCTCAGCATCAACAGCATTGGTGACATGGATTGCAGACCTAAATACGTCGATGCTTTAAAAACTCACTATCAAAATCATTCATCTTCACTCTGCCCTGATTGCCACAGAAGACTGGATACCAACCCTCTTCGCTTATTAGACTGCAAAATTGAATCGTGCCAACCAATTATTGAATCTGCTCCAAAAGGTACTGAATATCTATGCATCCCGTGCAACACTCACTGGTTACAACTCCAAGAATATTTAACCGAAGTCGGGATCAGATTCAACGTAGATAATACCCTTGTTAGGGGACTCGATTACTATTCGAGAACCGTATATGAAATAACTCCTCCGACTAACAGAAGAACCAGTGTGATAGCAGGGGGAGGCCGGTATGATGGTCTACTGGAACAATTGGGCGGCCCAGCGACACCCGGAATAGGGTTTGGAATGGGAATAGAAAGAGTAATTGAGAACATCAAAAGACTTGGAATCAATATTGTGGCTGAGTCCAAACTAAACATTATGTTTGCCCATATGGGAGAGCCCGCGAAGAAGGAATCGATTCGTTTATCCTCCAAAATACGACAATTAGGAGCAGAAGCTTTTGTGGGCCCTTCAAGAGGATTAAAAAGCCAAATGCGCTACGCATCTAATATGAATGCGTCACACACAATAATTATAGGAGACGATGAACTCTCCAGTGGGACATACACTGTGAGAGATCTGACTAGTGGAGATCAATCTGAAATGACAGCAGATGGAATTCTAAATTTTGTTAAAGACTACGACAATAGCCATAGAGTGAATTAAATGCCTCAAAACGAAATCCTGATTTCAGATGTTCTTGCCCAAGCCCAGGAATATATGCAGGAAAACAAAATCGATGGCTGGCTGCTTTACGACTACAGGGGAATGAATCCCATTTTCTGGGACACAATCGGCTATATACCGAATGTGACCAGACCGTGCTGGCTTTGGATCCCAGTAAATTCTGACCCAAAACTTATAGTAAGTTTCGTAGACCAAAATCGATTCGAGCATTTGGGATTAAAAACTGATTTATGGGTAAGCAGAGAGCAAATGATTGATATCCTAAAATCTCACATGCCAGTGCAGGGAAAGGTGGCTATGGAATACTCACCAATGGGAGTTTTGCCTCGGGTCACAAAGGTCGATGGAGGCACTTTAGAGCTTGTTAGAAGCCTAGGGGTTGAAGTTGTCACTTCTGCTGATTTAATTCAATACGCTACACAAAGATGGTCTGATAAGGAGTTAAAATCACACCTCGAGGCATCTAAAATTCTAACTACGACTGTGAAAGAGGCTTTTACACATATTGGGGAAAATATAGGTTCTAATTTGACAGAATTTGAGGTAGCAGAATTTATACGAGAAAAATTTTTAGAACGAAACCTCAAAACCCCTGACGGACCTGTGGTGGCGATAAATGATCACGCGGCAGATCCTCATTTTGAACCCACAGAAAGCAACAGGGTCGCATTCAAGACAGGTGACTGGATATTAATAGACCTTTGGGGAAGAATAGGGAATGAGCCCTCTGTATGTGCAGATATAACTTGGACGGCTTTTATTGGCGATACGGTGCCTGCGAAGCATTTAGAAGTATTTGATGCAGTGGTGGGTGGACGGAACGCAGCAGTGTGCTTATTAGAAAAAGCTCACCGTGATGGTAGACAATTGCAAGGTTGGGAGGTTGATGCTGAAGCTCGTAATTATATTCGGAATACTGGGTATGGGAAATATTTCAGTCACAGGTTGGGTCATAGCCTAGGTAAAGAGGTCCATGGAAACGCGGTCAATTTAGATGGATGGGAAACAAATGACACTCGCATTATATCTCCAGGAATTGGATTTACGGTTGAACCCGGAATATACATACCAGGAGAATTTGGGGTTAGATCTGAAATCAATTTGTTCTATTACGAAACTGGCCCAGCAGTCACAACTGAAAGACAAACCACACCTTATATAATTCAAGTTTGACAGTCAGAGCAGAGCGGCTATGAATGTAATTCCTGCTGATTGATAGTTTTGGGCAATTTCAATGTTCCAAGTATCAGTGTCGAAAATAAAGCCACAATTCCGCTGTATATAAAAGCGCTTTTTATACCGTAGCTATCCACAAGGAAACCGGCAATGATTGGCGATACAGTTCCAAAAAAGCTAGCCCCATATATTAATGACACCACAGTAGACTGAGCTTTACCTTTAGCAACGTCCATAGCGGCTGCAATAAATATAGTATGAAGAGAATAAACAAAAGCACCCAATGCTAGCACGTTAAGTATTAGCTGAAGACCATCGTTTGCAAAACTTAAACTTATGTAAAGAATCCCCAACAAAGTCATCGCCGGGACAAGAACAATTTTTCTACCATACCTATCCGACAACCACCCCATAATTGGTTGCGCCGCTATCCCTGTTACTTGGGCACCCGCCATATAAAACCCCACCGTCAATTGATCTTTACCCAAGCCGCCTTCCGCAAAAGAAGAAAACAAATATAGGGGCAAAAAATACATTATCGATGCCTGGCCCATGGCCCTAAAGGCTGTAACAAATATGAGCCCGAGCATAATCTTGTCTTTTAGCAGAATGCCCAGATCACCAAAATATTCCCTTATAGAACCCGTTTCGCTATCGGCAGTTGGAATATTTCTCATCATGAGATATACCAAAACAGCAAACACTAAGGCTGGGACAACACTGATTCTAAGTACTTCGTCCCATTCAAAGGCAACCAAATATGTAATGGAAATTATGGATCCAACTTTAAAGGCTTCTGTTGTTAGTAGGCCCACAAATATAGGGCCCAACATTTCACCCACTGAACCTCCAGTTCCATGAAGTGATATTGCAAACCCCCGTCTGTCAGGAAACTTCCTTGATAATGAGGCTATCGCCGGGGGATGGTAGAGTGACGGGCCGATTCCAACAAGCATCATGGCAGCAAGTACCCACCAGTAACTAGGAGCTATTCCTAATAGGAAATACGATATCCCCATCATACTTAGGGAAACAAACAACATCAGCCCAGCTCGGTTTGCGAATCTCTCACCCAAATAACCAGCGACCATTGTCGTAGCACCGCTGGTGCCTCTGCCAATGCCAGCAATTACCCCATACTGGGTCGCGGTGAGGTTCATATCACTCTTTAGCATCGTGAGAAGAAGAGGTAAGGAAGAATTGAAAACATGTTTCACGGCATGGCCCAATATAACTGTAAAAGCTAATTGATTTCTTCCTTTTCTGAGTTCCGAGCTTATTTCAGCAGACTCCATTTACCTCTCCAACTTCAAAATAATCAAAAAACCGCTGCATCATAACATCTCGTGGTGTACATTCAATCAATTTCTAACTCATCGGATTTCCAATATTCATGGAAATGATTAAGAGGTCCGTGGCCAGTACCAATCTTTAAGTCATGTCGAATTGAACCGGTAACGAACGCTTTTGCTTGACTGACAGAATTTCTTGTTGACATCCCTTTAGCGACACCAGCAGCGATTGCGGATGCGAAAGTACAACCAGTCCCATGAGTGTTGAGTGTGTTAACCCTCTTGGTGGTGAAGAGATAAAACGATGTGCCATCATAAAATATATCAGTAGCTGGGCCTTCATCTATATGACCGCCTTTCACCACCGCTGATTTACAACCCATTTCTACTAGTCTAACAGCGGCAGCTTTCGCACTATTTACATCAACAACATTTATACCCGTAATGGCAGTAGCTTCAGGCCCATTTGGGGTAACGACTGAAGCAATCGGAATAAGTTCTGTTTTTAAAGCTTCTATAGCTTCATCATGTAATAACTTATCACCACCTTTTGCCACCATAACGGGATCAACGACTATATTCTCGATTTGGTATTGGGATAGCTTCCTGACCACAGCTCTGATTATTTCAGAGCTAAACAACATACCAGTTTTAACAGCGTCGGTTCCAATATCTGTCAACACAGAATCAATTTGGTTTTCAATTAAAGTGACTGGTAATTCCAATATATCTTGTACCCCAGTAGTATTTTGAGCGGTTATGGCTGTTACTGCTGAGGTTCCATAAACTCCATTCGCGGCAAAAGTTTTAAGGTCCGCTTGAATACCGGCGCCTCCACCAGAATCTGATCCAGCTATCGTCAAACACTTTGGTGTAGGTTTCGTTCGTGCCTTCATAGTTGATCCCCTAAATTCATCTTCATTTAACATCAAACCAAAGTTCATCGTTGTATGCAGATTCCCAAAACAAAAATTCATACCTAAGAGCTGTGTGAAATAGGTAATCGGCCCTTTCAGCTGTTACTTTTGAATCGTTATTTATATAATTTTCTAACCAAGACACCAAGTTACCCAGTACTTCAGGTCCATGAAGATCAATCCATTCTCTGTAAACAGAATTGGCCGGGTCTACTTTTTCTTCCATCAACCGGGCTCCCCAATCCAAATAAGTACCTTCGGTGACATATAACACCAGAGCAATTTCATCAAAAGTACCTTCCAAAGACGTCCTGACTAAAAAATCTCCAAAAGCTTGAGTAGTAGGAGAAGCCTTAACAGAAAAATAATCTTTTTCAGATGCTCCTAGCTGATTAAAAAATCTCACAAATAGGTCGTTTTCTGGATCCAACACACCAGTCAGAAAATCATTGAAAATCGAGGCAGCATTCAAATTTGGAGCTTTTGCAACTGCTTGAGCTGCCAAAACGACTAAATCATTTACAAAAACATAATCCTGAAGGAAATATGTTTTGAATACGTTGGGCGGCAAGGAATTATCGCCCAATTGTGAAACAAACCGATGATGAGTCATCAATTCCCACAGACCACAATATTTTGCTTTCAAATCAGAGGTTAACGTCACTTCCCAGAACCTTTTTTACTTTATTCAGTAGAAAATTTATCTGTGAAAGCAGCTTTTGGATCTAGATTTGCATCTATAATGTTCCTCGCTTTCATCCAATTAGAAAAAGATACCCATCTAACCTCTTCTTGAGTCCCAAATCTGCCATTCTTTCCCTTCCACAAATCCTGGAGCAAATCTGCCCCTGGTCGATCGATATCTTCATCTATTTCAGGAACGTATTTTTTCAAGATATCAACACCGGTTTGCGGATCGGAAATGGCATCAATGTACCCTTTGCCGACAGCTCGGGTGAATCTTTCCACAACATTACCATTTTCTGATAAATAGTCTTCACTCGTCACCATCACCAATTCGTAATAGTCTGGAACGCCCCATTCTTCCATTCGCATCACATTAACAGGATATCCTTCATTCTTGAGAAGTATGCTCTCATGAGTAAAATAAGCTCCGATAATCGCATCTACTGTTTCCGATATCATAGACAACCCCAATTCCCACCCTACATTCACTAGTTCTATATCTTCCAGTCCATTCAAACCATCAGACTCAAGCATAGTATTCAAGGCATCTTCATTCCAAGGAATGCCTGGATATCCTACCTTTTTTCCTTTCAGATCTTTCGGCGTTTTGTTTCCAGAAGACTGCAATACCATTATAGAATTCAACGGGTGTTGCACCATCCCCAAAACTGAAATGACCGGAACCCCTTCTGAACGCGCTATTAGAACATCAGGTTGGTAATTCATACCAAATTCATCTGCACCCGACGCTACTGTTTGTAAAACTGTAGAAGGATCTGACGGGGTATATATTTCAACTTCTAAATTTTCATCTTCAAAATAGCCCTTTTCCTGAGCAATATATAATCCAATGTGATTAGCATTTGGGTACCAATCCAACGCAAGCTTCACTTGAACAATCTCTGTTGAGGTGTCGCAAGATAAAATTAGAAAAGCTAACACTATTAGCAAGATAAATCCCATCAATTTATTTTTCATTTATCATCCTTTAAACATTTGTATTCCGTAAATTTAATTTCTCTGTTCATTGGACCACGGTACTAACACCTTCTCAAAATAGGTTATTAAAGCAAATAACCCTACCCCTATAAAAGATAGAATTATGATCGCAGCAAATACTCGCTCAGTTTGAAATTGCGGCTTAGATCGAATCATCAGATACCCGAGTCCTTCACTAGAACCAACCCACTCCCCGATCACCGCGCCTATCACGCTGATCGCTATTGCAACCCTAAGACCCGAGAACAAATAAGGGAGAGAGGACGGAATCATAATTTTCGAAAACACCTGAGCTTTTTGCCCCCCTAAGGTACGCATTAACTTTTGAATATCAGGATCAATAGATTTCATGCCATCCACAGTATTAACCACAATGGGGAAAAAACTTATCAAGGCTACTACTATTATTTTGGGTGCCAATCCATACCCAATCCAAACCAATAACATGGGAGCTATAACAATAATAGGTACTGTTTGGGAAGCGATGATGAACGGATATAAAGCCTTTTCGATTGTCTGAGAAAGGCAAATAGCGGAGGCTAAAATGACACCCGCAGCTAAGGCTAAAAAAAATCCTAGAATAATTTCTTCTAGAGTTACTAAGGTATGCCTCATAAGCATACTGTGATCACTATAAATAGTAGTTGCCACAGAAGATGGTGAAGGTAACAGCCACCTAGGTATTTCTTGTATTTTCACAAGTAATTGCCATGCCCCCACAATCAAACATACTATTCCGAAAGCTGGGCTCCATTTAACCAACCAATTTATCATCATCTAATCCTGATCCCAAAGAAAGGAAAGTATTTTAGATTTCAATCCGACAAATGAACTATCGTTGACGATCTCACGGTTTCTAGGTCTTGGATATGGAACTTCCTCTACCGAATTAATCCGCCCAGGCCGGGATGTCATCACATAAATTCTGTCTGAAAGCATAATGGCTTCATCAACATCATGAGTGACCAATAAAACCGTTCGTTGTATCCCTTCCAGCAAATCCAACAACCAAATCTGCAGGCGAGATCTATTTAATGCATCAAGGGCGCTAAATGGTTCATCAAGGAGAAGAATATCTGGTTCGGTTATTACAGTCCTGAGAAATGACGCTCTTTGTTTCATACCCCCTGATAAAGTATGCGGGTAGTTTGATTCAAAGCCAGATAGCCCAAAAGATTGAAAATGTGGCTCTACCATTTCATAAGACTGCCTCTTTGATACACCTTTGATTTCCAAACCAAGGATGACATTATCTTTTACTGACCGCCATGGCAGTAAAAGATCCTTTTGCTGCATATATCCCACTGACCCCAATCTGGAGCCAAAATCCAACCCATTTATATTGATATCACCTTCGTCAGGCTCATCAAGACCGGCGATAATATTAAGAAGAGTACTTTTACCACAACCACTCGGGCCTAACACAGAGATAACTTCAGATTTCTGAATTGATAAATCCACCCCGTCCAAAATTTTCAACGGCTTCCCGTCCTGATAAATGGTTTTCTTAAGACCAGCAATGTTTATGTGGTTATCTACTATTTTTTCCATTCAAATTTGAGCTCTAACAAAAACGCAAAAAAAACCGCCCTCTATGTGGCGGCCAGGATATTGTGTGCTTTTTTATTGGGATCCCTCCGCTGGCATTACCCAGATCAGGTATTTGATGGGTCGACAACATCAGCGTTGCCCTCTCAGCCTGGTCGTTCCAAGCTCCCCCAAATTGGTTTAAATTTTTAATGGTCGGATTCTAGCATAAAATCACGACAAAATATGTGCTTACTAGGAAATTTCCAATATATCCTGATGCCGAGGCGAAGGAGGTAATGCCATAAGAACCAACAACATAGACACAACTGAGGCTGCCGCAAATCCCAAAAAGGCCCATTCATAACTACCATTTCTATCGTATACAAACCCAGATACTACTGGGCCAACAATTATCCCTAACATTTGAATACTGCTTCTAAATCCAGAAATTGTTGCAAATGCTTTCCTTCCAAAATAATCGGCAATAATGGATTGCGGTATAACAGAGATTCCACCTTGGGAGATCGCATAGGTAACCAACCCAGGGATAGAGGCTGACAAGGAATCAGCTGTGGCTAATAACACAATAGATAAGGTCATAAATAGTAGCGAAATTGCCATCATATAACGCCTATCAAAATAATCTCCTAGATAACTGAGCCCGAAGCGTCCTGGAATACTGATGACACCAACCGAACCCGCATATGCTGCGGCCTCTATGGGGCTAGCTCCCATTCCAACAAAGTACGGAACCAAATGAAGCCCGACCCCTCCAGTAACTAGAGATCTCGCCATGATTGATAAAGATAGAAACCAAAAACTCGAAGTCTGAAGAGCCTCCCGAGCCGTGAAGTCACCTTCAAATTCTTCACTCTTAACGAGTCTTTCATTGGAGGTTTTCTGAGGAATTATTTGTCCATCAGGCAAGAACCCGTACTGCTCCGGTCTATGCCTCATCAAAGCAGCGACAGGCACACCAAGAAATATAACGAAAATACCTATGTAAATCGAAGCATTCCTCCACCCATAGACATTAATAGCCCATCCCAAAGCTGGCACTAATAACCCTCCCAACCCCACACCGGACCACATAACCCCAAATGCCAATCCTCTTTTTCTATTGAACCAATTAGCAACGGCCGCTGAAGCAGGCACGTGCATTCCAAGGCTGTTCCCCAATGTTATACCAAGAATATAAACCAGCATAAATGTAAGCAGACCACTAACCTGGCTTAATAAAATGAACCCCAACCCCATCAAGGGTATCCCGACTAACATTAATTTTCTTGGGCCCATTCTATCAACCGCCCAGCCTTCTACAGGCCCGATAAATCCAGCTTCAAGCCTAGCAAGAGAGAACACGGCTGACACGGTGGTTCTACTCCAACCAAATTCTTTGCTCAAAGGAATAATGAAGTTGCCAAATCCGTGAAAATTAATTCCAGATGACATGGCCATAACAACAGCGCCACCAATACAAATCCACCAACCATAGAAAAACTTAAATCTTTTCTGTCCAGGATTCATCGAAGTATCTGGAATATGATTTGAGTCAGCCGGGTAATCTTTTTTTTTAGAGGTAAATTGTGATCATTTCAATAATAAATATCTATGCATTTAGTATGAAAGGTTAACATTGTATGAATCTAAAAATTTAGATCAATGTTGCAATTGGCAAAGTTTCAATGTTTCTTGGACTAATAAATCTGGTATTCTGTGTCTGGGTAAGATTCTGTGATGACAAACTCTAATTCAAACACGACTAGGCCGAATCTATTGGCCCTACTGGAGGACCATGGACTCAGAATTACGGCACCAAGACAAAGAATAGTAGATTATATTCATGCTGCTCCTGAAGGGTTCACCGCTGAGCAAATGGCAGATGATCTGCTGAATGTATCCAGAGCTACTGTATTTCGAACTCTGAAAATTCTGCTGAAAGCAAACGTTATATGCCGTCTCTCTATACCAGGTGGAAATCCTAGATATTCACTCTCTCGGGTAGATCACCACCATCATACTGTCTGCGTATCATGTGGCAGGGTCGGAGAGTTTAGAGCCTCGACTGTTGAAAAATTATTAAAAGGTATCGAGTCAGACATACCTGGTGTGATTGTTGACCATAACATAGAGTTCTACATCAAATGTGACGTTTGTGTCTGAGAAAAAAATCTTTCGTACATGGCACAGCACAGAAAGATCACAAACGAGACCAAAGCCATTACAGGTCCCGAAGGAAGATCGAAATAATAAGATATATATAAGCCAGATATTGTAGAAAACAACCCAAAGATTATTCCTAAAAGCATAGCTCTCGTGAACCTTCGCATCACCATCTGAGACGCAGCAGCAGGAGTTATCAACAACCCTACAACCAAAACCACTCCAACCACGTGCAAAGTAACAACAATGGATATGCCTAATAAAATTAGGAACATGTAATTCAAGGCCCCAGCATTTAACCCTGCTACGACTGACCCCACAGGATCAAATCCAGAAAAAATAAGTTGCTTGTGAAAGGTAACAAGAGTAACTAACACGAGAACAGTTAAAACAAATGAAATCAACATATCGGCCTTAGACACGCCCAAAATCTGTCCGAGTAATATGTCCTCAATGCTTACAGTAAGGCCACCAACCAAAGACATTAAAACTAGCCCAAAAGAGAACAATCCTGCGAACATGACCCCGACGGCCGTGTCCACACTAACATCCTTCTTGTGAATTAAATAACCAACTGACACGGCAACAACAATCGCCATCGGCACAGAGCCCCAAAAGGAGGAGAGACCAAGGATTAGGGCAATCACTATGCCCGGCATCACCGAGTGAGCCATAGCGTCACCCATAAAACCCATACCCCTAATAACGACATAGGCCCCTAAAATAGGACATATAATCCCAACCATACTCGACACAAATAGAGCTCGCAGCATAAAGTCATATTGGAACGGCTCAAGGATGATGTTAATCATCATGATGACCTAAGGAATGGCTCAAAAACATTCCGGGGTGGGGTCCATATAATTCTTCCAAAACCGCCGGAGTAAATGCTGTGTCCGGAGATCCTTGTGCACATACGTGCCTATTGAGACATATAACTTCATCGAATCGATCGGCTAGCGTATTAAGATCATGAGTCGCAATTATTATAGTTTTCCCTTGATCTTTCAATTCTCTCAGCATATCAATCAACCCGAATTGAGATGCCACATCCACTCCGCTGAAGGCCTCGTCTAAAAGCAATATATTCGCTTCCTGACATAAAGCTCTCGCAATAAAAACTCTTTGCCGCTGTCCTCCTGACATTTCGCTAATTAACTGGTCCTTGTAATTCCACATATCTACCCGTTCCAAAGCAGATCGAACCTTCTCTAGGCTTCCTTTTCTTGAAAACCCTAAAAGAGATTTATTTTTTACTAGGCCTAAGTCAACCACTTCTTGAGCCGTCAATGAAAATCTCCAATTAACATTTTCTCTTTGGGGTATATAGCTTATAGAACCTTTTGAATCTTTGGGGGAAAGGCCATTAACAAATATCGAACCATGGACTATATCTTGGATCCCAGCGATGGCGTTAAATAAGGTACTTTTCCCACCAGCATTGGGGCCTACCAACGCAGATAAAATCCCCTTACCTACGGAAAATGTGACGTCATCCAAAACTAAATTACCGTTAAATTCTACGCATGCTCCAACAGCTCTTATTGCGCATATGCAATTAACCCCACACTTCAAACAGTGATCTTCGACATCCAGTTTGGGAAACTGCCCTTGCTTTTTCATATGTCACAACTACAATTATTATATTGAGACTTAGTATCAATTAAGGGCATAGATTATATGTCCCAGTCACAAATAGTGTCAATTAAAACAAAACAATCATCGGCTATATTTCTCTATCCGATCCCATAAAATATTAGCCTTGGCTTTCCCGTTTGCGGCAGCAGGATCTATCGCACATCTGCAACTTCTTGTATAGGACCCAATCGTTTGCAATTCAGTTCTTTTCTCTTTCCATTCCCACGGAGACCCTTTAGCTGTAACAAAAACCTGTTCACAAAGGTCTCTTGTTACAGGAACCGCTTTATAAAATCGCCTTGACCACGATGAACCACCAAATACCCAAAATCCATCCCAAAGTTCCCGGTTAGCCATTCCACGTCTTAGGTGCGCATTTACATGAAAGCGCTCCATCTGCAATTCAGATGGAGTTTCCCAAACTGATCGCAGAATCTGTTCAACGTGTATAAAGCCAATAAAATAGAATCCAAAATCATCTGTTGGTTCACCTGCTTCCCAATATTGCAACCTTGCTAAAAACAAAAGGAAGTCTCCTTTTGTCACATTTCTCATTCCCATTGCCCGGGGATTAACCTCACAATTATCCCCGTATGTGTAAGTGTCGAATTCAGGATCACTGTGCACCGTAGCACCAAACATATTTTTGGGAATGTAGCGAGATAAATTCTGTTCAGGATCGTAATGTGATTTTAAGTTTCGATACTCCAATCCATGACTGGAAGGCAACTGGCTATCTTCTGGTATCGGTATAAATTCAAAAGTCTGATCACTAAAGATCGGGCTACAAAAACTGTGGCTAGCATTAGACCCGACATTAATGACGTAAATCTTACCCGGCATTTTTTAATTCCTTGCGATACATCCGGATGCCAATTTCTCCAATAGACATCTGAATTTCATCTATCGTGTCCTGGTCTTCCTCGGATTGGAGTGCCTCCTCTAGCACTGCTAGAGAAATTTCCCCCCCTATCATCCCTAAGGCCCAGGCGGCATGTATGCGAATTACAGTTTCAGTCATTTTTAAACCGGTGGATAGCGCTTTTATTGCATTGGGGTCGCCATTATTCCCTAAAGCAACACATGCATTTCTTTTTAATCCTACCAATTTGGCTCTTTTTATAGGGCTATTTTTATACTTTCTACTGAATTCAGCCTGATCCATACTCAATATTTCAACCAGATCTGGTGTTGAAAAACCGGACCTTTGATAAAACGCACCAAGATTGCTTTTTGAAGCTTTTTTATTAACAGGACACACGTCCTGACAGATATCACAACCAAAAATCCAATCCCCCATTAAGGCTCTCAATTTCCTTGGAATAACACCTCGAAGCTCGATTGTTAGATAAGAGATACATTTTTCATTATCTATCACATAAGGAGCTACGATTGCTCCAGTGGGGCAGTCATCTATGCATTTCACACAATTGCCACAAGTTTTTTTTAGCGGGCTATCCGGTTTTAAATTCAAATCGGTGATCACTTGGGATAGAAAAACCCATGACCCATGGGTTGGAGTCAATATATTTGTGTTTTTACCAAACCATCCTACCCCGGACCTTCGTGCAGCAGCCCTATCATTCATTGGTCCATCATCTACAAAGATACGCGTATTTATATCTCTGCCAGAGATTTCTTGCAGTTTTACGCAAAAGTCCTTTAGTTTAGATTTAAGGACTTCATGATAATCATCTCCCCATGCATATCTAGCTACTCGCCCATTCTTAAATGTGCCTATATCCGGCTCTGTTGTTAGGTAACTTGTCGCTAGGGATATTACTGATCTAGCATTTTCTAAAAGAAGTTGGGGGCGATTCATCTTTCGTACCCGTTCCTTTGTATACCATCGATACCCTTCCATATGCCCGTCATTTATACGTTTGATGGCGGCCTTTTCATCGCTTTCGAAAGGTCCAGAATCGGTTATACCAACAAGGTCAAACCCAAGAGAAACAGCACATTCTCTAACTTGATCCTCTAGACTGACAGTACTGAGAGACAATTTAAATCTCCTTTCGAATTATGGATATCCGCATCGCTGTATTGACACTTTTCACAATTCAGCCATATCATCGTGGCATCCCACTATACGTATCTTGTTATTATGGAGCATCTATTGATCAATCCGTTGGGTTGGGCTTTCGGTTCTACGTACCATTCTAATCACATTCGCCTGGTGGATAAACCATTAAGATTATTCAGATAAATTTTGAACATCCCATCCGGAAGAAAAATTTATACTATCTCTAATTTAAATGAATTCGATTTGAGGGGTTGGAAATGCCGCATCTTCGCGAATTAAGAAGGACTTATGGATTTGACGAAGTAGCAATTGCTCCAGGGACAGTAACAGTTAACCCTGAAATGACAGATACCTCATTTAAGTTAGGTGATGTGAGTATCAACATACCAATTCTAGGATCAGCTATGGATGCCGTGTCCAACCCATATTTCATTGGCAAAATGCACGAGCAAGGTGCCCTAAGCGTAATGAACTTGGAAGGGGTACAAACTCGGTATGAAGATCCTGAAGGGGTACTTGCAGAAATCGCCGACACCCCAAATAACATGGTTACCGCCGTAATGCAAAAAGTCTACTCATCACCGATAAAAGAGGCGCTAATCGGAAAAAGAGTGGAAGAAATAAAGGCAACAGGTTCAAAATGTTCCGTTTCTGTAACCCCAGCATTTACAAAAGCGTATGCTCCACAAGCAGTTGAAGCGGGAGCAGATATGATTGTGGTTCAGTCTACAGTGACTACCGCTCGGCATTCTTCCAACAGCATAAAAGGTCTTAATTTCCCTGAGTTGCTTGAAATGGTGAAAGTGCCGATTTTGGTAGGCAACTGTGTGGGATACGATGTTGCCACGGAAATAATGGAGACTGGTATACACGGTATCCTCGTTGGAGTTGGACCAGGTGCAGCATGTACTACCAGAGAGGTCACGGGAGTTGGAATACCCCAAGTGACAGCCACTATGGATTGCGCTCTAGCAAGAGATGATTTTTTCCTGAGAACCGGTAAATACATACCGATCATAACCGACGGTGGGATCAGAACCGGAGGTGAACTTTGTAAAGCAATCGCAAGTGGAGCCGATGCCGTGATGATAGGAACCCCCCTCGCTCAATCGAAGGAAGCGCCGGGACAGGGATTTAATTGGGGAATGGCCAGTCCACACCCAGCATTACCTAGGGGTACGAGGGTTAATGTCGGGATCAAAGGAACTCTCAAAGAATTGTTCTATGGTCCTTCATCAGTATCGAATGGTACACAAAATTTAGTCGGTGCACTCAAAGTCTGTATGGGTATGGTAGGAGCGCGTAATATCAAAGACATGCACTCAGTCGAAATAGTTGTAGCTCCCTCTATAAAAACTGAGGGTAAACATTACCAACTCGGTTTGGAGTAAGAACTGATAGGATTAATCACATACACTATCAAACCTGTCTAACATGTAAAAATAGGCGGTTATCTAATTTCTATAAGTATTGCCCGTTCGTCATTGCTCAAATCTTTCAGAACTGTTGTTATGGCAGAAGGGAAAAACTGTTGGGATAATTTGACAGCTTCAAACGCTTGATCAGAATCGATTTCAAACAATATGGCTCCGGGATTGGACATTTTATCTACCGCTTGAAATAGTAATCTTTTTACCAATTCCAACCCGTCATACCCTCCGTCCAAGGCCACTAGCGGTTCCTTCAACACCTCTTCCTGCAGGGAGGTCAATCTTTCGCTCCTAATGTAAGGCGGATTACTAACCAGAATGTCAATTTTATCTGTAATCGGGTCAAGTAAGTTACCACGCCTCAGTTTGACTCTTGAATACAAACCATGAGCCCTTCTATTATCATCGGCGATTGCTAAAGCAGCTTCACTGATATCTACAGCTATTATGTTAGAAGCAGGAATATTCAAAGCCAACGAAACCGCTATAGCTCCACTTCCTGTTCCCACATCCACTATCAAAATTTCGTTTTTATCCAACGCTTTGGCTTGAACGATAGCTGCATCAACCAAAAGCTCCGTTTCCTGCCTTGGAATCAACACATCTTCTGACACAATAAACGGCAGTCCATAGAATTCTTTGAACCCGGTAATGTAGGCAAGAGGCTCTCTCTGGGCCCTCCTTTTTACCAAAGAAGCAATATTGCCTGAATCCTCGATAGAGACGTCTTCGTCTAAATCTCTGAACATAGCAGCTCTGTCAATCTTTAGGACGTGCCTAAGTAAGACTTCTGCCTCTAGTTTAGCGTCAAGTGAACCTGTTTTCATAAGTTCTTCACTTGCAACATTAAGGGTTTCTTTGACGTTCATAAACTGGCATTCTTCAATTTGCGAGCCTGGTCCTCCTGAACCAAAGCTTCGATAAACTCCATCAAATCCCCATCCAGTACCTGCTCAAGGTTATAGCTGGTCAAACCTACCCTATGATCTGTAATCCAACCCTGTGGAAAATTGTATGTCCGAACTCTTTCTGAACGATCTCCAGAGCCTATTTGAGACCTTCGATTGTCGGAGATCTCTTGCTGCTGTTTTTCTATCTCAGCTGCAAGTATTCTCGACCTAAGCACTGCAAGAGCTTTTTCCTTATTTTTATGTTGAGACCTCTCGTCCTGACATGTTGTGACAAGGCCGCTAGGAATATGTGTCATTCGAACGGCAGTAGCGACCTTTTGAACATTTTGTCCACCATGGCCACTCGCGTGGTATATATCTATCTGAAGATCTTCTTGTTTAATCTCAACATCTACCTCTTCGGCTTCAGGAAGAACCGCTACGGTAGCAGCAGATGTATGTATCCTTCCACTAGATTCAGTGGTCGGAACTCTCTGAACTCTATGAACACCACTTTCATGCTTTAATTTGCTGTAAGCTTGGTCGCCTCTAACTTGAAAAGTGATTTCCTTTAACCCACCAACCCCTGTAGAATTTGAATTTATTATCTCCAAATTCCAATCCAATCGCTGAGCCAATCGGGAATACATCCTATATAGATTTGAGGCAAATAGACCTGCCTCTTCCCCTCCAGTTCCAGCTCTAATTTCAATAATTACATTTTTATGGTCATTAGGATCTTTTGGAACTAAGGCCTTACGTAGTCTTTCTTCGGCTTTTTGTTGTTTTTCTTCAAGAGTCAACTGTTCATCTTTAGCCAGCGATAATATCTCAGGGTCCGATTCAGACCTAAGCATATCTCGCAAATCAGATATTTCTTTGATAACTTCTCTGTACTCTCGAGCAAGTTCCACAACTTCTCTCATTACCGACTGTTCTTTGGCATACTGCTGAACTTTAGTGTGATCAGTCACCACCTCAGGGTCTGCCAATAATTTATTCAATTCCTCATACTTTTCTTCAACTGAGGAAAGCCTTTCTAACATCATTTCATCCTGAGAGTTGAATTGTGATAACTATGAAATCAAAGAGTAATCATAACTTGAACCCATCTCGATTTCCATAATTTTGGAATTAGATATGTGTAGTTTTTGTTCATGAACAGAAATTTAACAATTTTGGGTTCATTGACGTATGGCGCTCGATTTTAAATAATTCATCATGAATGCGATCATCTATGGCACGTTACCAACATGTCCTTTGAAAATAATGAGGTTTTTATGACTGAACCCAATGTTGAATTAAGAAAAGTCGCTAAGGAAGATATATCACGAATAAATCAGTGGTTGGCAGATGACGAAGTTGCCGAAAATTGGTTTGGAAGATACTCATATGGCAATCCGGCCCACCTAGGATACCACCCGGAACAGGCTGGCACTTTTTCCGACCAGCAATGGACAGAAACATTTTCAAATTCAGAGCATGCTATATTCTCCGTTTACACACCCGATGGTTCTCATATAGGGGAATCTCACATCGCCATTGAAGAATCTCTCGGTGATGGGCAAATATCGATCCTAATTGGAGCCAGGAAATTGTGGCACCATGGTTTTGGAACCGCAGCCTTACGTGCAACTTTAAACCAAGCGTTTACCCACTATGGGTTATTCAGAGTGTGGGCAGATATACCTGAATATAATGAAGTGGCTCTTAAAATGTTTAAGCATTTTGGATTTAAACATGAAGGAACTTTGAGAAAGAGTCGGCCTCACGAAGGGGCAAGATACGACTCCATAATTATGGGAATGTTGTCAACCGAATATAACTCTGGCTAAATAGATTCCAACCTAAATTTACAGGAATTAACTATGCTTTACGATGCTGAATCTGGGAACCTATCTATAACTGCAGGTGGGGACGCAATGATAACCAGAAAACTTTCAGTACACAAAGAAGAAAAATTCTTAGACTTAATTGAATTATTCCGTTCATCAGATGTTGGGTATGTAAACCTTGAGATGCTTATGCATGATTTTGAACACTCCCCCGGGTCCGCTGGCGGAACATTCACAGGGTCTGACCCTTCTAATCTAGCTGAATTAACCTGGTCAGGCATCAACTTAGTCTCAACCGCCAACAACCATAGTCATGACTATGGTGAAAGTGGAGTCCTCACAAATCTCAAACATCTTAAGACTTCGGGTCTGACCCATGCTGGTACTGGCCAACATCTAAGCCAGGCCAGGAGTGCTGGGTATCTTGATACTAACAACGGGAGAGTCGCGCTGATAGCTGCTGCTTCTACCTTTGCAGAGTCGGGTAGAGCTTTGAACCAAAGACCGGATCTAATAGGTAGGCCAGGATTAAATCCCCAACGATTTAAAACAACCTACACAGTAGACAAAGATTCCTTCGACCAACTCAGAAGGACTAATCGCCTCTTGGGGCTCGAACAAAAACGGGACTTTCAAAGGGGGTTCAGGCCAGATGGGGTCATACCAGTGGACACTGAAACAGAGTTTTCTTTCCTTGAAAACCGATTCATGATTGGGGACTCCTTCTCAGAAAATACTGAATTAAATAAAGAAGATCTTAGCGAAAACTTGAAATGGATCTCAGATGCAAAAAGAATGTCTGACTGGGTCATAGTTTCATTTCACTGTCATGAAAGTGGGAAAAATATGGCCAAACCACCTAAATTTCTTATTGATTTCGCCCATGAATGCATTGATGCAGGAGCTTCCGTCTTTATAGGGCATGGTCCACACGTCACAAGGGGAATCGAAATATATAAAGGTGCCCCGATTTTCTATAGCTTGGGAAATTTCATTTTCCAAAATGACACTGTCAAATGGCAGCCATCCTATAACTATGACCAAATTGGCTTAGACCACTACTTCACACCAGCGGATTTCTACGATAAGCGTAGCGATGAAGGCAAAAGAGGATTCCCAAGTGATCCAATTTATTGGCAAAGCGTAGTTGCACAAATCAAATTCGAAAACGGAACCCTCTCCTCTTTGGATATTGTGCCTATTGATATGGGACATGGAAAGCCCCGTTCAATGACAGGAAGACCTTTAATGGCCTCAGGGAAAATTGCAAATCAAGCCTTGTCCAGAATAAAAGAATTGTCTAAAAATATGGGAACCGACGTATCAATTGATGGAAACCGCGGGATAGTCATAATTTAGACGAATTTCAGCTACCGATTAATCGAAAATTAAATCCATATCCTGGTGTGGAATCCCAACGTCGTCATAGACTGACCCTCTAGCACTGTACCCTAGTTGGGTATAGAAAGGAGCAGCTTGCATTTGAGCTGAAAGAGTGACTCCTCTAAAGCCCATTGTTCTGGCTAATTGATGCAACCTCACCATGAGTACCTCACCGATTCCTTTTCGTCTCGTAGCTTTTTTAACTGCGACTCGTCCGATATGAGGTAATTCTGATATTTTCTCAGATCCAGGTTGACTGCCCTCCAGTACTAATCTGGCTGTTCCTACCGCTAGCTGACCTTCAGATACCACCACATGTATAACTCGACCAGATTTAATCGCCTTCATAGTATCTAATGCATCAATCTCTTCAATTGCGGAAACAGACTGTTCCAACACAAAAACTTCCACTCGAAGTTCAAGAATGTTTTGGAGTTCTTCAGAAGTGGAAACGGTTTTGATTTTGTAATCTTGTGACATAGTACAAATTAGATAGTAAAAAAATCTTTCAGTCAATTCACAAAAAAATATGGACCAAATAGAGGATAATATGTGATAAATAATTTTCCATCTCACATTTTCAAATTGAAATAAACCGAGGTGCAGAGGGTGGCAAATCTTAACTCCAAATTTGAAAATAAATACCGATCAAAAAGCTCAGGCATACATTCTTTACTCGTCTGGTCATAGCCAAAACTCAATACTTCAACAACTTAGAGAACGTTTCACGGAAAATACGATCAGTTTAAGAACACTTAACCGTTGGATATTTAGCTTCAAAAAATTGCCTGGGTCAGTCATAAAACTGGAAGACCCGTTCCAATGGGATAAATGTGATGACTACGAAATCCCTTGGGCCAATTCATTGAAACTGTTGGAATTATGTCACCACTATTATGAAAACGAAGATAAGACTCCATCCGCAAGGCAGGCAAAATGGTGGTGGAAAGTAAGCCAAGCAGCCCCAGATCTTAGAGCAAATCAAATAGCGGAACTTGGAAATCTATATGCAGAGAGGGAAATAGAAGGCATGGTAAGTGGAAATCCACCGGTTTTTGATGATTTAAATGCCTATATCACGTATAAGCCATACCATACCAACCGTACAAGGACCTACGCTCGGTTTATCAATTCGAAGGGGGTAAAACCCGTGAAACCAACAAATGATGAGAGCAACGCCCGAGGCGGGCTCAAGAATGCTTTATAGCAATTTGTTTATTTTGTTGAAGGGAAAAAGCAATTGAAATCTTTCATATGGAACCGGATACCCGTCAACATTCCGGATAATAAGGGAAATGGATATTACTAGTTTATATTCCACTTGGTGCTACTGTCTTGTCAACAATGGCAGCAATACTCCTTTTGTAGAACTCAAAAGCCAAATATAAAAATAAGATTGAACCAGCAACTAGCCCGACAGCATTGGGGGCCAAAAGTTCTTTTATTTTCCCTTTTGTTCTAAGCGGGAAATACGCTGCGAAATCAGCAAACCCTGAAAGAAGTAAAACACTACCACTGCAACAGGCATTTTGCTTCCATTTGCAAGGAAATACGAGACAATAGTTCCAACGATTATGGCACCTAGAATCCAGTATGCATTAGAAGCTTCTAATGCACCCCTTATAGAAAATTCCAACCATGCAAAATAAACTGCACCAGGGACCATCAGTCCGGCCCACAGAAACAACCTCCCATCTCTGGATGACTCAATTAACTGCAACTATTAGCATTAAACATAAGGCAGCAAGAATAATGCTTAATACAATTTTCATATTAATTTCTCTCTGAAGGTTATTTGTTATCCATACATGGCACTTGGTGTTAATATGCATTTAAATCAATGTAATAAGAAATATTAATTTTTAGTAAATAAATAATAAGAAATAGTGATGATTTATATAGAAACCCACAATGCCTAAAGCGAAAGAAAATGTGGTCCAGATGCAATATGCGTATCAGATATGGGGCCTAAAGACCTCAACTCGCAAGGACATCTATCAAAATATGGTCAGGAAATTTGGGACTAGATCAACTGTCAGTTTTTCCACGTTAAATAGGTGGCTATCACAATACGATGAATTACCTGAGGATGAAGTAATGCAGGATGGGCCCTACGAATGGAAATGGTTGGCACACTATGGAATACCTTGGCAGGAAGGAAGTTTAGCCGACGAGCTTTATAGAGAATACCAACTGAGGACTAAAACTTACCCCAGCGGAAGGCATATGAAGTGGTTATGGAGAGAATGGCATTTGGAAGGACAGGGCTTTCGGCCGCGTGAACTCCCAAATACAGACGATACCGCTTTTTTCTGGGAACAAATTCTTAAAAACGTTCATAAGAGAGTCGAAGAGGAAAAAATAGACTATATGGCAAGAAAGCTGAATTGGGGAAATGTGCAAACTTCAAGGATTCTAGATCAGACCCAACTAAACACAAAAGATTCAGAGATACCGTCATAAAGAAATAACCCCGATATCATCTGCAATCAATGTGGGTCCTCCTTGTTGTAGAGAATAAGAGCAAGTGAAAATACTCTATCTTTTTGATGCCATTGGGTTAAACTACAGCATCACTAAATTGTTTAATAAGTACCAATTTTTGGAGGCAGTAACAATGAAACTCGGACTAATGGCTCTTGCGGCTCTTACTGCCGCAATAATATTCGTCGGTTGCGGTCCAGCAGTGGGTCGTGCCACCGGTGGTAATGCAGGTTCCGGCGACACCGCCACCATGGCTGGTGAGACACCTGGTGTGACCAATGATAATTTAACTGTAGTTAACGAGAATTTAGCAAGTCAGGAAGCATTGCTCGTAGGCCAAGAAAAAGCGCTAGGTAAACATCAAGCAGAGCTGGAAAATCTGAAAGAAATAGTTACCGCCTTTGAGTCAAATTCAACGAATAAGAAAAGTTCGGCAGACGTGACAGTGGGCGAAATAAAGGCTGTCGCAGAAGAAGTTTCAAATATGTCAGACCAATTAGAAAATGACATGGCTGCACAAGGACAACATCTGGAAGAAGAAATTTCTATGATGCATTTCCGCATTACCTCTCTAGAAGAGCAGTCTACCTTCATTCAGAACCTGCTTGGAGATATACAAGATGAAGCGGAAGCAATTCGTTACTCTGTCTCGACAATAGTAGATGAAATACAAAAATCAGACGAATCTGTGGAACAACTTATTTATTCATTTGATTCTATTGTTTCCACTACGGAAGATTTCCAAGGTCAACTAACTTCTCTTGAAGATCAGGCAGCCTTTCTCAATGTAGCGATTGAACAATCAACTTCTGCAATTGAACAGTTGGATGATGCGCTAGAAGAAGTGTCGGAAACTCAAGAAGAATTGGCGGAATCTTCAAACTATCCAGTCACCATAGAGCAATTCACTTCATACGCTAATTTAAGTGGTGATGGACTGATCAATGACGAAATAAATAGCCTTCCCGCGCCGGAAGCTATGATTGTGCCTGATTGTACCGGCCCAGATGGAAGTCGAGAATGCATTGATAAACTCGTGAGTTCAGTAATCGTAGGAATTGATGGCACTTACGAAAGCATACAACTATCAATAGAAAACTTTTGCCAGGCGGCGGAAAGCGCCTATGGGCTTGAAAGAGTACACGGTAATCGCTGGGACTCAACAGTTCAATCCGATGTGACAGGGACATTGCTAAATGCTGGATTCATTTCAGAAACAGAGTTCAGCATTATTCAGTGGTCTTTAAAAAATCGCAGTATTTTGGAAGACGGATATCCAAGCAAAGGGTGCTAATAAGTTAGACCTCTAGGGAGGTGATTTTGTTTCCCTCCCTAGAACAAAAATCGAAAACCCGTCCTACAGCATGGGCGGAATGGCTATCCATTACCAGGGGCAAGGCTTGAAGGTGTTTCCCTTGAGGCCTGGAACTAAAGAACCCTATAAGAGAGGAAGTAAAGGTCATTTTCTCTTCATTGAAGCCAAACAAAGATTACTGTCCACAGACGAGATTCATGAGTTTTGGAGTAGGTATCCAGAGGCCAATATAGGGCTTTATGGAGGAGAAGAGGCGGGAATCTCCGTTCTGGACATAGACAGGGGTGGAGATGTGGACGGCTTTGAAACCCTTGAGAACGTGGGTTTGGGGCACTTACAGGAAGTGGGGCTGAAAATTCATACACCTACCAGTAATGGAAACCAATCTATAAATCATGGACTGGATTTCAGGAACTCCAACAAGGGTTATTCGCTCCTTCCCCCATCTAGTGCGGTACCTAAGT
>QGNN01000013.1 GCA_003228105.1 Chloroflexota bacterium | reverse complement strand
TTGGAAGGCAGATACTCTAGCCGCTGAGTTACTCCCGCTTGAATGAAGTTTAATTTTAATATTTTTTGCAGTGAGATGACAATAATCCTACGAACTGAAATACCCAGAATTTTTTTATGTATGCTTTGATATAAAATATTGTGCAGTGAGAAACTCCTTAAGCATAAGTTCGAATGAATAGGCCTATTCTAGCTTTCCTAGCAATTTCCATAGGTGTATTTTGCATGGTGGTAGATCAGTCAGGAGTTATGCTTGCCCTTCCTTCAATCTCACGTTTTTTTTCTTCAGATCTTTCTACTACTCAGTGGGTATTAATTGGATACGTTTTGTCCATTAGTGCTTCACTTCTCCCAATGAGTAGGTTATCTGATCTTGTAGGACATAAGAAAATTTATGTCTGGGGACTTTTTTCTGTTGCACTTATTACCTGCTTTGCAGGGTTTAGTAATTCCATAGCTCTTTTGATTTTTCTCAGTTTGATAAGAGGGGTGGGAGCAGGGATGACGCAAGGTACTTCAATGGCACTGGTTTTGTCGATCTTTGGTCCTTCACAGGGAGGAAAAGCCTTAGGTCTATACATTTCCGTGGTCGGTATCGGGAGCGCAGTAGGGCCTTTAATAGCTGGCTTCATACTTAATAATTATACTTGGAGGTTTATGTTTTTCATTATTGGAGGGTTGGGCATTATCTCATCCATGGCAGCTTCTTGGTTAGTCAGTTCTAACCATGTTTCTACAATTAAATTAAAGGAATTTAAATTTGATTGGATGGGGGCAGTATTTTTCGCAGTGGGAATCGGTGCATTACTCCAAACTGCAACTTGGGGTTCTAAGATTGGATTTATGCATCCGGTAACAATAAGTATTTTATGTTTGTCAATTATCACCTTTGCAATTTTCATTTACTGGGAAATGTCAGTGATAGATCCTATGATTGAGTTAAGGTTATTTCGTAATAGGTTGTTTGCCTCTGGTATATCTGCACATTTTCTGTTTTTCGTAGGAACAGCTACTCCTTTTTTCTTCATGCCATTTTTCTTGCAAATTGTCGCAGGATATTCTCCCCAAGAAATTGGGTTTATCATGGGGGCAGGTAGCTTATCTATGTCAATTACAGGAAGTGTTTCAGGGTATTTATCCGATAAATTTGGGCCCTTTATTTTTTCAGTCGCTGCATTTGTTGTTGTTGCTGTAGGCCTTTTTGTTTTAACAAACCTAAATATGGCTGCCACTTGGAAACTGGCTATCATAGGAATGATGTGTTCAAGTGTTGCAACCGGAATCTTTTTTGGTCCCAACAATAAACAGATTCTTGGAGCGGTTCCTTCTAATTTTCATGGTGTAATATCTGGGTTTATTCACACAACCAGAAATAGTGGAAATGCAATAGGCATATCGATAGGCACTGCCATAGCTACGTCAGTTATGGCATACATGGGGTATGAGCCTACTATTTCTGATTTGTCCAACGACACTGCCGCTTCTGTATTGAGCGCTTTCGTAAGAGGCATGAAATTCGTATTTTTCGGAGGTATAGGAGTGTTGATACTTGGGATATTTGTATTGATTCTTGGTGGTAGGAATAAAATCAAAAACTAGCCGCCAGATGGGAATCAATTATTTAGATATTCTTTTACCTTAAATTACCCCAATCGGAACCCGTTTTCATTTCGATTTCTAAGGGCACGTCAAGAATTACTGCTGAAGGCATCAATTCTCCGACCAAAGACTCCATTTGTTGTAATTCCTGCCGGGGTACTTCAAATATTAATTCATCATGAACTTGAAGTATCATTTTTGATTCCATTTTCAGCATCCTCAACTGCTCATCTATGTTGATCATAGCTATTTTTATGATATCGGCGGCAGTTCCCTGTATTGGCATATTAATGGCAGCTCTTTCAGCCTGGCTCCTTAGATGGAAATTCCTAGAATTTATTTCCGGTAAATATCTTCTTCTACCGAGCAATGTTTCAATATAACCACTCGTGTGGCATTGTGACTTGATTCCCTCTAGGTAGCTCAATATTCCAGGATATTTACTGAAGTAGATATCTATAAACTCCTTTCCTTCTTTTTGGCTTAAATCAGTTTGCCTCGCTATCCCGTGTGAGCTTAAGCCGTATATAACTCCAAAGTTCAAGACTTTGGCCACTCGTCTCATATCAGGTGTGACTTCGTCAATTGGAATGTCATAAACCATTGAGCTTGTTGCATTATGTATGTCTTCTCCACGATGAAATGCATTTACCAATCCCGAATCTTTGGATAGATGCGCTAACACCCGAAGTTCTATTTGTGAATAATCGGCCGCCAGTAACATGTTTTCAACTGGGTTTTCAGTTACAAAAGCTTCTCGAACTTTGCTGCCAAGCTCCGTTCGTACTGGAATATTTTGGACGTTAGGATCGTTACTGGATATCCGTCCAGTGGCTGTACCAGTTTGTCTGTAGGAAGTGTGAACACGACCCGTTGATTTGTTGACCATACTAGGAAGGTCATCTATGTAAGTTGACTTAATTTTGGCTAATTCACGATGTTCCAGAATTCGGTTTAGTACCTCATATGATCTTGAATCAGCATTTTCAGAATCACCTCTATCTAATATGGTTTTAAGATCTTCCAATGCTTGAGCATCAGTTGAGTGGCCGCTTTTTGTTTTTCTTGTTGGTGGCAGATTAAGCTCGTTAAAAAGCAATTCACTTAGTTGTTTTGGAGAGTTTAAATTGAATTCGTGACCAATTAATTCAAACATTTCAGATCTAATTTGGTCCAATTGTTCACCGATAGAAATTGACATACTTTCTAAAATATTTTGGTTTAACTTAACTCCATTTCTCTGCATGGTGACCAGAATAGGAATTAATGGAACTTCAACTTCATTAAATAGCTTAGAGATATTTTTTTGTTCCAATTCGGATTTCATTACACCATGGAGACGCTCCGTAAAATCCGCGTCTGCCGTTGCGTATTCTGCCGCCTTTTCGACCGATACTTCAGCCATTGTTATTTGGGATTTCCCAGTTCCTATCAGGTTTTTTATAGGGGTCATTTCTTCGCCAAAACATTCTAAGGCCAGCTCCTTTAATCCCCAGTTCCTTCTGCCGGATAAATGGGCCGCAACCATAGTGTCAAAAGATAGCCCTTCTACTCTAATGTCATCATTCATTAGGACCATAATGTCAAAATTGGCATTGTGGGCCCGTTTGGGTACTGTGGGGTTTTCGAAAATAGGTTTCAAAGCGGATAAAACGTCACCTTTCGGTAGCTGAGTCCCATTGTCATGCCCAATCGGAATATACCAGCCTTTGTTGGGCTCAACTGAGATGGATATACCCACTAATTTGCAGGTCATTGCGTCTAGGGAAGTAGTTTCTGTATCGAAGGAAAATCCTGAATCAGTATCTATTTTCGTAGCCAATTCCTTTAAAGACTTTTCGTTGTCAACCAGGAGATATTCTGTTTCGGGTTTTTCGTTTAGGAATGACAGTTGAGTTTCAGAATTATGGCCAAAATCGCTCGTAGTACCTGGAATTTTGGGTATTATAGAGTGAAACTCTAGTTCTCTAAAAAGATCTACAACCTTAGTTCTATCAAATGTTCCGAATTCAG
The DNA here is from genome assembly GCA_003228105.1 of Chloroflexota bacterium. Lineage (GTDB taxonomy): Bacteria > Chloroflexota > Dehalococcoidia > Lucifugimonadales > UBA826 > UBA11996. The sequence goes on along the minus strand of QGNN01000013.1, from coordinate 36,531 downwards.
CTGCTGATAAGTCTAGATTTACTGGTGCATCTCTAATAATTTTGGTTAAAATTTGACTTTTGTCAGCTATTGCTTTGTTTTCTGCTAAATTTTTCTTCGCTCTTGGAGGGGTCACTTCATCCAAGTGGTCGTATATACCTTGGATAGATCCGAAATCTAATAGTAGTTTTATAGCAGTCTTTATTCCTATCCCTGGGATACCCGGGATATTGTCTGAAGAGTCTCCCTGTAATGCTTTTATCTCAGATACAAATTCTGGGCCGAGTCCTCCATATCTTTCCTTAACTGCATTTATGTCATAGATAGACGACTTCTGGAAGCTTGAATTCATGAAAACTCTAGTGGTATTGGATACTAATTGTAGAGTATCCGAATCTCCCGTTAGAATAACGGTGTTGAGATTTTTCTCCTCTGCCTGATGAGACAATGTTCCAAGAAGGTCATCAGCTTCAAATTCTTCCAACTCGTAGATAGGCACTTCAAAGGCAGACATAACCTGCCTGACCCTGTCGAACTGGGGACGTAGTTCCGGGGGGGTGGGAGGACGATGAGCTTTATATTCATCAAACATTTTATGTCTGAAGGTAGGGGCTGGCAGGTCAAAAGTTATAGCCACATGGGTAGGCTTCAGTTCTGACAAAGCCCTAATAAAAGCGTTCGTGAACCCATATACGCCTCTGACGTCCTCGCCACTGGTACTAACAGTCAAGGGTTGTTGTATTGCATGAAATGCCCGATGAATTAAGGCGTGCCCATCAATGAGGATTAGAAGAGATTTATTGTCATAGGTACTCATAGGATTTGAGTTCATGAGAGATGGACGAGTTCCTTTTAATTTAAATTGTGAACACTTATATCAATTCTAATTCTTGCAATTCCAATCTTTGGGTGGTTTCGGAAAACCATTCAATAACTTCCTTGTGAAGGGGTATTCCACTCACCTTTCTTTTTGCCATTTCTTCACTTTCAGAAAGCCCAGGATATAGAACCCTGTCATGGCCTGGCGCAGGTGGAGTTGATTTAAGAGTTACAAGCATGTCATCCATATTCTTTTTGTAATCATCAATATCGGTAAATGCGTCCACGTTATATGCTGCGAAATAGCTTCTGGAAGGCGTCCAAGACGGCGTGTCTCTTAACATACCAGGATCATCTCCAGATAACAGGGAACCAAGTATTTCCACCATTAATCCGAATCCGTACCCTTTATGCGAACCCTGTTCTCTTGATCCTCCCAAGGGGAGTTGATAATAATCATCTCTATCCACTATTTTGGTTTCTTCCATTATGGGAGAACCATCGCTACTCGCAACCCAACCCGGCAAAAGTGTGGCATCTACTCTGGCGGCCAATTTTAATTTGTTCCCCGCAACCGCCGAAGTGGCTGCATCAAACAATATTGGGGCCTCTAGGTTAGAAGGAGAGGCTATAGAAATAGGATTGGTTCCCAATCTTGGCTCTGCCCCGAATGTTGGAAGAATTCCTGTCCCAGCTGCCACCGAACACATGCCTACCATATCTTTTTGGGCTGCCATCATTGAAAAATGTCCTACCGCACCCATGTGGCCACTATTAAACATGGTAACCACGCCGACACCCACGTCTCGTGCTTTTGAAATAGCCATTTCCATAGCTTGGACGCCAGCCATGATTCCAAGTGCCCTATCAGCGTCTATTGTGGCAGTACCCGGGCTTTCTTTAACTACCTGTATATTCGGGGTTTTATTGAGGTTCCCATCCTCGAAAAGCTGGACATAAACCCTTAGCATGTTTGAGACACCGTGAGTCTCAACTCCCCTTAGATCGGCAGTGACCAGCACGTCAGTCCCATTTTTCGCATCTTCCTTGCTTAGTCCTATTTTTTCAAATATATCTTGAACGGTCTTTCTCAAAGCAGACTCGGATACTTTTACTTGATCTTCCTTGGGCACTTTAAATCTATCTAGCACTTCAACCTCCTAAGTCTTTTCAGAGTTGCGGATATAAGGCGCAAATTAAATACAGTCATCTTGAGCAGCTTTCACCCGTCGACGATCATACGACAATCTTGGATGATCTTTTTCACTTGGCCAGGGCTAGTTGCCTCAGCATAGAGTCTTATTAATGGCTCTGTTCCTGAGAACCTAATAATGCCCCATGCATTTTCTTCAAGGTTTAATTTGAGTCCATCTCTGGTGTCGGTGTTTAAGACCTTCAATTCCCCTAAATGTTCAAATGTGGGCTTGCTTATCCTAGATAATTTCTCTTCACGATCTTGCTCTTTAAATGCTATATCTTTCCTATCAAAATAATACGGGCCTGTTATTTTTTCCAGTTCCTCCAGCAAGTCTGACGGATTTAAACCCGTCACAGACATCATGTCTAATATCATTAGGCCGGAAAGTAAACCATCTCTTTCTGGAATGTGGCCTGTAAACCCATATCCTCCGCTTTCCTCTCCTGCGGCTATTGCATTTTCCTCCATCATCACTGGGCCCAAATATTTAAATCCCACAGGAGTGTCTATCACATCTATATCATGTAATTTGCCTAACTTATTTATCATGTTAGTCATGGTTATGGATTTTATTATTGGACCCTTCAACCCGAGGTTTTCGAGAAGGTGCTTGCAAATTAGGGCAAAAGTGTGAAGTGTCGATATGTAATTACCTTCTTCGTCTAAAAGACCCAAACGATCAGCATCCCCGTCAGTTGCTAAACCCACATCAAAATTCGAGTGAGAAAGGAGTTTTTTTAAGGGTTCGAGATTTTTCTCTATTGGTTCTGGTTGAATCATGCCAGGGAAGCTAGGGTCTGGATTTCCCCTAATCTCTTCTACCCGACTTGACCCACCTTCTATTAGTTTGGCCAAATACTTTGATCCTGCACCATGCATAGAATCTATTGCTATATTTAGACCAGCATTTCTAATCCTGTTTAGATTGACTAGCTCTGCTATGTGATTTAAATAGGTCGGTTCGGGGTCTAATTTTTCTAGCATCCCCATTTTGTCTGCGGTTTCGATGGGCATTGTTGAAATTTTTTGAGATTTTTCTACCTCAAATATATAAGTCTCAATCTCAGAAATTATTGCCTCGGAAGCACTTCCACCATATGAAGGTTTGAATTTGAAACCGTTCCACTCCGATGAGTTATGGCTCGCTGTTATTACCACTCCAGCACCACATTCTCGTGACACCAGATTATAACTTAGTACAGGGGTTGGACAGGGCCGATCACATAGAATTACAGGGATCTGGTTACCTGTTGCAACTTCTGCCACGGCTTCAGCGAAAATATTGGAATTCAGCCTTGTGTCATATCCAATGATTAGACCGTTTTCCTCTATCTCGCGGTCTTTCATGAAATTACAAACTGCTTGCGCGCATATCTTCACATTTTCTATAGTGAACTCTTCTGGCATCAGGGCTCGCCAGCCATCTGTGCCAAATTTTATAGTCAAGACACCCCCCCCCAAATTTATTAAAGGTTTATGGCTTTTTTAATATCTTCAACTTTATTGGTTCTCTCCCAAGGTAGGTCAATGTCAGTTCTTCCGAAGTGTCCATATGATGCTGTCTGGGCATATATCGGCTGCCTGAGATCTAGATCCCTTATTATTGCCCCTGGCCTCAGATCAAAATGTGTTTCTACTATCTGGTCGATTTCCTGGTTTGAAATTTTGTTTGTACCAAAAGTTTCCACTGAGACGGATATAGGAGCTGAGATTCCGATTGCATAAGATACTTGGACTTCAGCTCTACTTGCAACGTCAGCAGCTACTAAATTCTTAGCTACCCATCTCGCTGCGTAGGCAGCGGACCTATCGACCTTTGTTGGGTCCTTTCCTGAAAATGCACCGCCACCATGTCTTGCCATTCCACCGTATGTGTCAACCAATATTTTTCTACCGGTTAAGCCAGTATCCCCGACAGGTCCACCTATAACAAACCTTCCAGACGGATTTACAATGAAGCGGGTGTCGATAAGTAAATCTTTAGGGATTATATCCTTGATTATCTTTTCAATGAGATCTTTTTCAATGATTTCGTTCGCTACATCTGGATCATGCTGGGTGCTAAGGAGAACGGTATGCACACGTTTGGGTTTGCCTTTGGAATATTCTACTGTGACTTGGGATTTACCATCTGGGCGAAGATATTGTAATTCACCACTTTTCCTTACTTCTGACAGTTTTTTTGTTAATTGGTGAGAAAGCGCCATTGGGAGTGGCATCAATTCTGGAGTCTCGTCACATGCAAACCCCACCATCATTCCCTGGTCTCCGGCTCCCAATGATTCAACTTCATCATCTGACATGTCTTTTGACCTGGTTTCCAAAGCATTGCTAACGCCTTCAGATATATCAGATGATTGCTCATCGATGGCAACCATCACCCCGCAGGTTTGATAGTCGAAACCGTAGGCTGGATCGGTATATCCAATGTTTTTAATTGTGTTTCTGACCAACCCAGGAATATCAACATACCCTTCAGATATACTTATTTCCCCCATCACTACCACTAGCCCCGTGGTACAAGCGACTTCACATGCCACTCTGGCCCTAGGGTCTAATTTAATCATAGCGTCTAGAACACCGTCGGAAATCTGGTCACATATCTTGTCAGGATGTCCTTCAGTTACTGATTCCGAAGTTAATAAGTATGATTCAGATTCCATGAAATTTAAACTCATAATTCAATCTCCAAGTGATAAACCACCAATTTGATTTTGATTAGGTACCAACGTTCCAGCTGTTTAGGTATTTTTCTTGCTCCGCTGTGAGCTCATCAATCGCTATACCCATTGACAGCAATTTTAATCTCCCTACTTCATCGTCAATTTCTCTTGGCACCACATAAACTTGATTTTCCAGATTTTTATACTCTTTGGCTACGAACTCTGCGGATAGGGACTGATCTGCGAAACTCATATCCATAACGGCGGAGGGGTGACCTTCTGCTGCAGCCAAGTTGATAAGGCGTCCTTCAGCTAGTAAATTTATTCGGTTGCCATTGGTTAGGGTGTATTGTTCTACAAACGGTTTGACTTCACTTTTACTATCTGAAATCTCATCCATTCCTTCAATGTCTATTTCGACATTGAAGTGCCCACTATTGGCCAGCAATACCCCATCTTTCATGTTCGCAACATGTTTTCTATCAATGGCCTTCATACCACCAGTTACTGTTATGAAAATGTCACCTATTTTAGCCGCTTTTTCCATTTTCATGACCTGATGACCGTCCATTGCTGCCTCAAGGGCTTTTATGGAATTAACTTCACATACGACGGTATTACCACCCATTCCTCTAGCCCTCATAGCCACTCCCCGGCCACACCAGCCGTAGCCGATAACTACAACAGTTTTACCTGCCCAGAGGACGTTTGTTGCCCTTGTTATGCCATCTAAAGTACTTTGGCCGGTACCATAACGATTGTCAAAAAAATGCTTGGTATCAGCATCGTTGACAGCAATCACCGGATATTTGAGGTTACCTTCGTCGGCTAGACTTTTTAACCTAATTACTCCGGTTGTAGTTTCCTCCATGCCACCTATAATGTTTTCCATTAGGTCAGTACGATCACCGTGCAAAGTGGCTACCAAATCGGCTCCGTCATCCATTGTCATATGTGGTTTGGTATTTAGGACCGAGATAATATGCTGATAATAAATGTCAGTGTTCTCCCCTTTTATGGCATAGGTAGGAATTCCATACTCTGACACTAAAGCTGCCGCCACGTCATCCTGAGTACTTAAAGGGTTACTTGCGCATAAAAATACCTCAGCACCACCATCTCGCAAGGTTATTGCCAAATTTGCGGTCTCGGAAGTTACGTGCAAGCATCCTGCGATTCTAAGCCCTTTAAGGGGCTTTTCTTTAATGAATCGTTCTTTAATTTGTCGTAACACGGGCATTTCGCGTTCAGCCCAGTTGATCCGTCGGACCCCTTCAGATGCCAAAGTAATATCTTTGACGTCTCCGGGTGAGTTTGTCGTTCCCAATCTATTGCTCCTGTGTTCACTCTTAAATTGTTTAACTAAATAGCTCTTCTTGGTTTTCTAGGGGTTTAACATAGGTCATACCTGCTATACCGCGGAACCTATCTTCAATTTCCAAACGGGTAAGTTTACCGACTCGATCGGTGCTAAACCCTTCAACTGTGAAGGATCCCATTACAGATGCGATCACAGCAGCTCTTCTGAGAGTTTCCGGTGAAAAATCGTTCATATTGGATAAATATCCCATGAACCCACCAGCAAAGGAGTCGCCTGCCCCAGTGGGGTCTATGACGTCTTCTACAGGGAAGGCAGGCACCGAGAATACGTCTCCTTCATTAAACATTACGGCCCCGTATTCACCTCTTTTCACAATAACTAAACGTGGTCCCATATCTCGAACGGCTTGGGCTGCAGAAAATATGTTGGGTTTGGAAGTGAAAGATTTAATCTCCGTTTCATCCATAAAGAGTAAATCAACGTTTTCAATTGTTTTTCTTAAATTGTCTTTATGGTCATTGATCCAATAATCCATAGTGTCGAGTGCCACAATCCTTGGTTTAGGATTCATCTGTGTTAGCACCTCGCGTTGTAATACGGGATCGATATTTGCTAGGAATAAGCAGGGGTGTGAGATGTTATTTTCTGCTAATGAGGGAGAAAAATCGGCAAATACATTCAATTGAGTATCTACCGTCTCACGGGAATTTAGGTTTCCTGTGTCGTAAATTCCTTCCCATCGGAAAGTTTTGCCTTTTGCTGTTTCAAGCCCGCTTATATCGACATCTCGGGTGCTTAATTTTTTTCTATCTGCTTCTGAAAAATCTTGCCCTACAACAGCTACTAAACTGACATTTGTAAAATAGCTTGCTGAAGCACTGAAATACAATGCAGAACCCCCCAGAGAGTCTGTTCGTGATCCTGCCGCAGTTGTTACTGAATCATATGCTACGGACCCGACAACTAATAAAGACATGAACTATAAGTCAGTACCTTGGCTAGTAGGGTAACCACGTTCGATCCATGTTGGTGTACCTTCTTCAATGTTATATAGCTTCGATGAGTCATATCCCATTGCAGCAGCCATTTCACAAGCAAGGCCACTTCTGACTCCAGCGGCGCATATGAAGAAGAGATCCTTGTCTCTAGGAAGCTCCTCTATGCGTCCAAGAACATCATCTACCGTTATAAACAGGGCTCCCTCCACATGACCTTCAAGGTATTCATCGCTTCTTCGTACGTCCACAAAAACGATGTCTTCATTACCGTGTAGACCGGCGGCCTCATCCACCGAGATTCTAAGGTAAGGTTCCCCTTCCATTTGTTTAGGCATTACACACTCCTCTAATTTCATGCTGGTATATATTTTTGCAGCAACACACCTAGGGTTTTTACGCTTTTTTGGTTGTCTAGAATCCGTTGGGTCACCAATGCCTCCTGCAAAGATGCATTGCATACGCACTCGTCCCCTAATAAGTTAATATTTTCCACTATTTTACTAATAAGCTTCTTTGAAGTTTTCACATTTTGTTTGAGATTACTAATTACCATGCTAGCGGTTACATCTTCTTGATCTTCCTTCCAACAGTCATAATCTGTGACAAGAGCTATCGTGGCATAGCACATCTCCGCTTCCCGAGCTAATTTAGCCTCTGGGATAGCAGTCATTCCAATGATGTCGCAGCCCCAATTCCTGTATAAATTGGATTCAGCTTTGGTGGAAAATTGAGGACCTTCTATGGCTATGTAAGTACCAGATGAATGTCGATCTATTGCTAGGTTTTCACAAAAAGAATCAATCATTTTAGAAAGATTTTTGCAGAATGGATTTGCAAAACTTATATGAGCTACAAGACCATCCCCAAAGAAGGTATCTTCTCTGGATTTAGTTCGGTCTATCAGTTGGTCTGGAATTACCACATCTAGTGGTTTGATTGCTTCATTTAAACTTCCCACCGCGGATATCGACACCACTTTTTTGACGCCCAAGGTCTTTAAAGCATAAATGTTAGCTTTGTAGGGAACTTCTGATGGGGATAGAGAATGATCAGCTCCATGTCTTGGTATGAATGCTGCTCTTTTGTTTCCAATTGACCCTAATGTGACTGCCGAACTTGTATTACCAAAAGGGGTAATGATTTCAATGGTATCGACGTCTTTGAGGTCTTCCAATTCATAGACCCCAGACCCACCGATGAAAGCAGTTTCTATCATATTGTTAATTTGAGTTCCGATAATCTTTCACCAAAAAAAACTTCCCAAAGAGAGAAGTTACTGAAAGTAATTATTGCATGTTCTCTCATCTTCCGGGGACTATATTATCCCGCTGGAATTGGCACCGTATTTAAAAAAGAGCCTCTATATTGTTCTTTATCAAAGTCGGTTGCTGGGCGCCTAAGGACCTACCCCTCAGCCACTCTAGATAAGTTCGCTATATTTATGTTGTGGAAAAATCGTACCTTAGTGCAATAGTGGCGTCAATTTCAAAGTAAGTTAAAGATGGGTTCAGTATCGTGTATTGGATTTCCTAATAAAGGCCTGAGGTAGGATTTAAATAATTCGTTTGTAAATCCTTGTTCATTTGGTCTGTACTTTTCAGGTAAATATTTTATTTTACCGGCTACATCTTTCAGGCTAGCTGAACCCATAGAATATTCGTATTTTTGATTATTAGCACGGATTATCGTAGGGATTACCTCATTCATTTCAGATCGGGCCATTTCCATTGCCTTTTGGCCTATTTCATAGGCCTCTATACGATCAGTTGTAGACACTGCGTCCATTAAGGATCTCTGGATAGTACCTGGTTTTTCCCATCTACATCTGACTTCTAATCTTTTCTCAACAAGATCCAACAAATATTTACCAGGGCTTTCAAAATAACTGTGGCCGAAATTATCAGTGAAGGTCGGCGGGTTTTCTCTACTTAAATTACCTTCCCGGGACCTTATTTTTTCTGAAACCACCGCTACTGCATATCCGTAACTTCTATATGCGTTTTCAATGGAAATTAAGAAGTTTTCCTCTGAAAATATAACTTCCGGTATTCCTATGAAATGTGGAGCGTCGCGGTCAGTTTTTTTATAGAAGGAGCTAGCGGCTGCCAACCATCCAGAATCCCTACCCATGACTTCAAGAATACAAATAGGTGAGTTTATTCCCATAGCTTCTGCGTCTCTACCAACACCGAAAGTGGCTTGGCTTATGAATCGTGCGGCGCTTCCGTAGCCTGGAGAGTGATCGGTAAGAACTATGTCGTTGTCTATCGTCTTTGGAAGGTTAATGACTTGTAATTCATATTTATCCGCTCTAGCTGACTCCGAAACGCTTAGTCCCGTTGCCGCTGAATCATTTCCACCGATTATGTGGAGGATTCTTATGTTGTGAGCCTTTAATGTTTTTAATAAAGGTTCAATATCATTAGGGAGTAACTTATGTCTGCTACTTCCCAAAGCTGCACCGGGCATTTTTGCCAAAGATTTTAACTGTGAGTTAGACAATTCGGTAATATCCGGGATTTTGCCGTCGATAACTCCCGTGATTCCATGAATGCCACCGTAAATCCGACTTTTTGGATAAAGAGTTTGCCCATTTTTAATGAGCCCAGCCAGAGTACTGTTTATTACTGGGGTGCACCCTCCAGATTGGATAAGCAGGATATTTCCAGATGACGTGGTCATGAGGTTCTGATGACTATGAGTTGGTTTCTTTTGTAGCGGACATCTTTTGGGACAAATCTATAAAATCATCGGCCATTATGTCTATATAGTCTTCTTCAGCGTAATCGGCAACCGTATTTTCTCCGTGTTCTTTGGCTCTCGGGACATAGCCGGTCATCATTCCGTTACTTTTGGCTGATTTTAAATCGTTTTTGTGGGCCGCAACCATCATTACTTGATTTATTGGAATCCCAAGATATTCACCTGTACTCAAATAAGACTCTGGATCTGGTTTATAGTGTTTTGAAAATTCGGCAGAAAGTACCACATCCCATGGCAACCCCCCATATTTGGCCATGTTAACGAGTAGAGCAACATTACCATTTGAAAGTGAGCTGATAATGTAATTTCTTTTCAAAAGCGTGAGACCCTCAACCGAATCAGGCCACGGATCCAATCGATGCCAAGCTTTGTTCAGGCTATCTATTTCCTCTTCGGAAAGAATGGAGATTTTATGCTTCGACAATAATTCATCCAATATCATACGGTGGAGGTTATCTATTTTAGTCCAGGGCATCTCCCCGTTTCTTACCTTGTTCATTGAGGGAGCGTATCCTGAACGCCATTCATCAGCGAATGAATTCCAGTCTAAATCGAATCCCTTTTTTTGACCTAATTCCTGTATTTCTCTAGCGATGCTCCTTCGCCAATCAACAACAGTACCGAAAACGTCGAAAGTCATAGCCTTTACTTGAGATAGGTTTATTTCGTTCATTCAATTCACCTTGTCTAGTTCTTATTCTGCAAACTTGGCGGCTACATGCCTCCGTTGAATTTTCCCGGTAGCTGTTCTTGGTAATTCGCTAACTATATAAACACGGTCTGGGATTTTGAAATTGGCCAAATGTTGGCTGCAGAAGGACTGGATCTCACTTTCACTTGTTCCCGAGGAAATTACTACAGCTGCCTGTACTGCTTCCCCATATTTTTCATCAGGGACCCCGAAACAGACGGCCTCTAAAACATTTGGGTGCCGCAGTATCGCGGCATCAATTTCTAGTGGCGAAATTTTTTCGCCCCCACGGTTGATGAGTTCCTTGAGTCTTCCAGTCAGGGTGAGTATTGATTCCTTAGACAGAATTCCTTGGTCACCGGTTCTAAACCAACCATTAGTGAATGCCTCTTCATTGGCAGAAGGGTTATTGTGATAGCCATGAGTGACATTCGGGCCTTTTATAACAACCTCCCCAGTTTGGTTTGTTGCTAGAAGGGTGCCATGTTCATCCATAATACCGATTTCGATACCAGTCGCTTTTCCAACGGTGCCAGGATTTCTAGGCCCAGGAGGTAAGAGATTTGACGACATTTGGTGAGATGCCTCAGTCATACCGTAGGCTTCTAATACAGGAGCGCCAAACCTATTCTCAAGGTCATTGAAAACTGAAGGCGCCAATGCGGCAGAGCAAGATCGTATAAAACGAAATGATTGACTAGGTGCATCGTCTTCATCTGCTCTCATCAACAATATCTGGTGAATAGTGGGCACCGCTGAATACCATGTGGCATTTGTGCTTGCCTGTATTTGCCAAAAATTGCTAGCACTAAATCTCGGTGGGATCACCATGCTGCCACCACTTTTCATAGTAGATAGTGAAACCCCTATAAGTCCGTGGACATGGAACAACGGCATAACAACCATTGCCAAATCATCTTCTGTGAGATTGTAGGTATTCACTATATTTTGTAAAGATGCCATCAAGTTACCGTGGGTCAAGGGAACCCCTTTTGGCTTGCTGGTGGTGCCTGATGTGTGAAGGAAAAGAGCTACGTCATCTTCTGAAGGAGCTGAAACGGTAGACCTCGCCGTTAATAAGGATCCTGACTTTGATATTGAGAGTTGGCCTTGATTATCTAAATTGACTTCAGCAACAGGGATATTCAATTCATCAGCTGCTTGTTTCGCAACATCTGCACCTGGAGCAATAATAACCAGCTGAGATTCAGTATCTTCCATATAAAACTTGAATTCTTCATTTGTATAGGCTGAGTTTAAAGGAGCTGCAATTGCGCCGGATCTCGTTACTGCGAGAAAGGTAATCATAAAATCTAGACCATTTCCAAGTACGATTGAAACGGTGCGACCTTTTTCTACACCAGCCGCAGAAAGTATTTCTGCTATTTTTTCTATCTGGTCAGCAAACTCGCCGTAAGTTGTTGTTGGTCCGCCGGGTATTAGAATTGCATTCTTATTCGATGGGTGATTTGTTATTAGGTCTGCTAGTGTCGGCAACTTAATCCCTCCTTGGGAGCTAGGTAACAGAATTGTACTGAATGAAATGAATACCGCAACTTTATCTAAGCGGTCATTTTTCTATGCCACTTGATTACGTCAGCCATTCCTTGTTCAATAGACATCCTTGGTCGCCAATTCATTAATTTTTTGGCTTTGCCTATATTGGCGAACGCGCCTGCGGTATCCCCATCACGAGGAGGAGCTTTGGCGGTTGCTATTTCGCAACCATATACCTGCTCAAAAATCGTAATAAATTCTTTGACAGTGGTAGGACTACCGCTTCCGATATTAATTTTTTCGAATTTGGATTGTGAGGCTAATATCGAGTGGAAGGATTCCAGTGCTGCAACGTGGGCCTCAGCAAGATCCCAAACATGAATGTAATCCCGTACTCCTGTACCGTCCTTGGTTGGCCAGTTAGAACCGGTGATTTTAATGTTAGTTGTGAAACCCTCTGCCTCTTTTACTAGGTTGCCCAATAAGTGGGAGGTGTTGTCTAAACTGGGGCCACACCTCATTTTCGGATCAGCTCCAATAGGGTTAAAATATCTAAGCGCAATGCCTCCTATTTCAAAGGCATTACAAAAATCTTCTAAAATCATTTCGGTCACCAATTTGGTTTTGGCATACGGGCTCAAAGGACTCAAAGGGGAGTTCTCATCAACACCGGCCCCGTTCTTGGCCTCATAAATGGAGGCACTAGAGCTAAAAAGTATTTTTTTGATGCCAACAGTTCTCAAAGTTGTAAATAATTGAAGAGATTTACTTACATTTTCATAATAATATTGATCTGGATGCAAAGCTGACTCGGGGACTAAAATTTTCCCTGCACAATGCACCACGCTCTCAATCTCAGGATATTCTTTGAATATGTTTTTTATTAGATCATCGTTGGCGATATCACCAATGAATGTAGGGAATTGATCCACCTGCTGACCAGATCCTGTAATCATTGAATCTATTATTATTGGTTCATGCCCATGGTCAGCTAGAGAATGACAAACCATGCTTCCAATGTATCCGGCTCCACCCGTTATCAGTACTTTCAACTCAGATCCTTACCTGTATTTTTTAAGATATGTAAATTTATATGTCATGACCTAAACCCTCAAAGGTAATTTAAATATTTTATTGCATTCTATTATGTTAGGCTTGTGTTTTGAGATTATGTTGAGTTGTTTTAGGTAGGAGCATTAGTATGATATACGAGTTTCGGACCTACGATATCAAACCTAGGACCGTGGATCAGTTCGGTGAAAATACAAAGGCTAAATTGGATAAAAGACTGGAATACTCCCCGTTGGGAGGGTTTTGGTATACCGAAATGGGACCCCTCAATCAGGTTGTCCATATTTGGCCATATGAAGATGCAAATCACAGATCCGAGATTAGATCCAAAGCGGTATCAGAAGGTGACTGGCCACCAGACAATAATGACATTATTTTAAATATGGAAAGTGAAATTATGTTTCCCGCACCGTTCATGAGGCCTTTAGAACCAAAAAATATGGGCCCTATTTATGAGATGAGAATTTATACCTATAAACCCGGAGATATGCCTAAAGTGTTAGGTGCCTGGGGGGCAGCTATTGGGAAAAGAGAAAAATATTCTCCTTTGGTTGGGTGTTGGTACTCTGATGTTGGGGGGCTGAATAAATTCATACACATGTGGTCATATGATTCCTTTGAGGAACGTACCAGGATTAGAACCGAGACGAGGGCGCAGGGTGTGTGGCCGCCTAAAGGTGGAGTTGCTCCAGTAAAACAAGAAAATAAGATATTGTTACCTTTCGATTTTTCCCCACTCCAGTAAAAATCTAAAAGGAAGCAAATCTGGCCGGACTGAAAGAGGTTATTTCCACTTCAGGTTGTTGGCCTGATATCAGCTGCGAAACAATTTTGCCCATCGCTGGACCGAGTAAAATTCCTTTTCTACCGGTTCCAGTAGCCAAAAAAATGTTCTGATCGTTTGGAACCGACCCTATAATGATTTTCCCATCTACAGGAAGTGGCCGTAGGCAGGCCGTGTGTTGTACTAGGGTTGCGTCGTCTAAATTCGGGATCATTTTGTTCAATGCCTCGAGTACTTGGTCTCGACCACTTGTAGTCGGTATGTCATCGAAACCTACGTTCTCTTCAGTAGTTCCGGCCCACAAGAGTCCATCCGGCTTGGTACATGCGTAATTTCCTTGCCACCCAACTGAGCAGTTCACTGTAATATTTGGTGCATTCAACTTTACTATCTGGCCTTTTAAAGGGGTTATGGGTACCTTAATACCAATCCATTCGGCTGTTTTACCCATCCACGGGCCCATCGCCAGAACTAGATTGTCACAGGTCCTGACTCCACTTTGAGTGGTTATTGCAATGGAGGTACCCTCACGAATCACAGCACTGACGTCTCCGTGGACTATATCGACTCCAAGTAATTCACATGCTTGTGTTAACGCCAACAATAATTTATAAGGTTCTACGTCGGCTACCCCTTCCGTATAGACGGCCCCCAGGATTTCTTTTGAAATATGAGGGACTGCCTGTAGAGCTTCCTCATTGCTGAGCCATTCGACACGGTAGCCTTTTTCGTCAGTTCTCCATTCAATTTGCTTTTTTGCCTCAGTAGCTTCAGATGCCGTGAAAATTAAGTCTAGGGCTGGTCGAAACCTATGGTCTGTATTTATTCCAGTACTTTCAAATAACTCTCTTGAAAATTGGGTGTGTATGTCCATACCCATCCGGGCTATTTCTAGCTCAGGCAAAATATCATTGGCGTGGCCAGCCTCACCCAGTGGGCTTAGACTTCCATAGGCAAATCCCGAAGCGTGACTGCCAATCGAATCCCTTTCGATCACGGTGACTGAATGCCCTGTTTTGGCAAGGAAATAGGCAGAGGACAGTCCTACTATACCTCCTCCTACAACACAAACGTTTGATTCCATATTTGAGATCTATAAGGTGGTTTCTATTTCTGTCAAAGCCGAGTTGAGCTGCCCCACAAAATGATCGATTTCATTTTTTGTTATACAAAGAGGAGGAGCGATTGGGATAGAGTCCCCTGCTCGTCCGAGTATCATATGTTTTTGCAATGCTGCGGTGACTTTGTCTGATAATTTTAATTCAGCCGGAAATTTTTCTCTTGTATCCCGGTCTTTTACTAGTTCAACAGCACTCAATAGTCCTTTTCCGCCACGAACATCCCCAACTATTTTATGATCATACAGTGATTGCAGTCGCTCATACATGTAGTCCCCCATGGCTGCTGCATTTTCCACGATATTCTCATTTTCCATAATGTCGAGATTCGCGATGGCTGCTGCGCATGATGCTGGATTCCCACCAAATGTTATGAGGTGTCTGAATGTGTCATCATCACCTCCCTCGAAAGCTGAAGCAATCTTTTTGCTGCCAATAGCTGCCCCAATCGGCAAGTATCCGCTGGTTAAGGCCTTGGCGACAGTGGTAATGTCAGGTTTAATATCCCAATGCTCCGTGGCGAACATTTTTCCAGTCCTGCCGAACGCATTTATCACTTCGTCGCATATCATCACGACACCGTATTTATCGCATATTTCTCGGATTGTAGGCCAGTACTCTGGGTGGGGGATGTGGATACCTGATGCCGCTGAAATTGGTTCACCTATGAAGGCAGCTACAGTGGACGGTCCCTCATGAAGTATGGCCCGTTCCAAGTCTTTTGCACATTCAAGCGTGCATCCTCCATTCGCGCTGCAGCATCTTCCTCGGTATGCGTCAGGTTGTTCAATATGGATGTTTCCTGGCATTAGAGGGCCATAATTAATAGGAGCGGCTACGCCTCCGCCCCCTAGGCTTATGCAGGCGTGAGTTGCCCCGTGGTATGAGCCTTTTCTACTTATAACCTTGTACCTAGTACCTTCCCCTATATTTTTCTGGTAATTTTTCGCCATTTTGAGTGCAGTTTCAACTGCCTCTGATCCACCGCTGACAAAGTACACTCGTGAATGTTTGTCGGGTGCTAGCGCGGCAACTCTTCCTGCAAGTTCTGCAGTTACCGGGGTCAAAGTGCCACCCGGGGAGTAAGAAATGCCTTGCATTTGTTCATAAACTGCATCGGCAATTTCTTTTCTGCCGTGGCCAATATTTACCAGCCACATGCCAGATAGGGTGTCAAACCATTCCTTTCCTTCAACGTCGTAAACCCATACCCCTTTCGAGTCGCTTACAAACTTGAGTCCGTTATCACCAAACATGTCGTTGGTTTGACGGGCATGAGGCCAAAAATGCTCAGCGGCTTGCTGTTTTAGTTCTTCGATTATCTCTCCAGACAGTGTTGTTGTAGTCGCCATCATTTCACCTCATTTCTCAAACTATCACTAACTAGCTTTTCCAATTCTAAATACTTTTGAACCACAAGCTCCACACTTTCCCTGAGTGGCTGCTCTTCCGTTTTTAAGTGTGATCTCGTTGGGTTCTTTGATTTCATGGGGTCCTTTGCATTTAAGGCAGTAAGCTTCCAAAACGTTGCACCTCGTAAGTTTAGGTAGTTTTTCGGTTTTTTAGCTTACTTTTCCTCTAGGTAAAGGTGCTAAAAATCAGAAAGTTCCGGAATTATATCCATCATTAAGTTATCCGCAAACCCCTAAATATAAAGATTAGAGATTCGGAGCAATCAAAATGAGGTACTGTTAGCTATTGCGGCAATCAAATTTTCCTGATAAAAGAATCTAGTAGATTTTCTTAACCCATTCTGTTTTGGGGTTTTCCCATCTTTTTGAGAGTATGCAACGTGGATAAAAAAAAAGTTTTAATTACTGGGGTATCGGGGTTGGTGGGATCTGTCCTAGCAGAATCGCTAAACCAAGAATACGAGATCACGGGAGTGGACTTGGAAGAATCTCGTCAAATCCCGACTGTGAAGGCAAACTGTTCTATTCTTCAAGATATTTTGCCAGCTTTCTACGATATTGATACTGTCATTGATCTTGCAAGTAATCCCGATCAATTCAGTGCTTGGGATGTTATTCATGATGTCAATTTAAAATGCACTTCTAATTTTTTGGAGGCTTCTAGAATTTCGGGAGTAAAAAGGGTTATCTTTGCCAGCTCAAACCATGCCACTGGTATGTATGAGTTTGATAGCCCGTATAGCGAAATTGTGAAAGGTGATTATAGAAGCCTTGAAGCTGATTCAATCCCATTAATTACCACAGAAATGCCGGTTAGACCCGACGGACCCTACGGGATCGCCAAAGCCTTTGGAGAAGCCGCGGGTAGATTTTATTCGGACCAATATGGAATCAGTTCTCTATCGGTACGAATTGGAACTCTAAATTCTGAAGGTAAACCAATAAACGAAAGGCAATTCGCTACCCTTCTTAGCCATAGTGATTTGAGTAATTTGTTCCAAAAGTGCATAGAGGCTTCCTCAAACTTGAAATATGGAATCTACTATGGTGTATCCAGAAATAAGTGGAGATTTTGGGATGTAAGTAACTCGGAGAAAGATTTAGGATACTCTCCTGCTGATGATGCTGAGATATGGCGTAAAGGTTGATTGGCTGAGAATTAGTGTGGTTAATATAAGTTTTGATACTAGCTTTACATTTTTTGTGAAGGGTGGGTAGGTGGTAAAAATCTGTGGTCTTAATCCAAAATACAGGTATGTTTGAAGCTGGGGATTCTATTCGTGGCTTAGGGATTGATATAGAGTTTCCACTGGTTAGGATAATTGGTTATCGAGGTTGGACAAAGCATGGAATAACCAAAGACTTAGCTGCTCGTTTTACCGAACCAATATTGCACGCTTATGGCATTAATTATTATTTGATAGAGTCGAATGATGACGTTGAAAGGATAAGTGAGACTTTTGAAGAGGCAGAGCGGAGTAGGAGGCCAGTAGCCAGTTTGCTAGGGGCAGAATATAGCTAACCATATTTTAGCTAAAGTCGTTTTCCATTTCGATTACTTTATTTAATCTTCGTGCATGTCTTTCTTCATTTGTATATGCGGCAGAAATAAATGCTGAGACCAGTTCTCGCACTACCTCGGTACCGACGATTCGTGACCCGAGGCAGAGAACGTTCATGTTGTCGTGTTCAACTCCTTGATGGGCTGAATAAATATCATGGCATACCGCAGCTCTTACTCCTTTGACTTTGTTTGCAGCCACTGAAGCTCCCACCCCACTCCCGCAAACCATTATTCCCCTATTAGTTTCTCCTGAAGATACACTTTCTGCCAATGGCTTTGCGTAATCTGGATAATCATCTAAAGGGTCCAAAGAATGAGGCCCAATATCGATGACATCATGCCCGGCTCTTTTGAGAATTTCGGATATTTCATTTTTTAATTCATATCCGTTATGGTCGGCAGCGACTGAAATTCTCATCGATGTTATCTCCGGTTACGGTAGTGTTCTACGATCATTAGATAAAGAGTTTAGGATTTGAGCTGTCTTACAGTCAACGTCCTTTGCAAGAAATTAGAATGCTAGAATGAGGTTTATGTTGTAGGGGGTAAAAATGTCGGTAAGTCGATTTGAAGTAACCAGTAAAGCTTTGTTAGAAAGTGGGAAAGAATATGGAGACATAGGCACCTATGACCATTTGCAGGGGAAAGCCTATTTCGAAGTAGACCCTTTTTCTGAATCAAACGAAAGAATAGTAGATATCCAATTAGCTCCTCGTAATGATGATGGGAAGGTTGAATTTTCGGCAGATTTCGTTTTGTTGACCCCTTCTGATCCAGACAAAGGTAATCGCACTATGTTTCTTGATGTTGTAAATAGAGGAAACAAGACAGTACTTTACGGGTTTAATAGTGCAAATAGACCTAAAGACCCTACCTCACCTATTGAATCCGGTAACGGCTTTTTGATGAGGGAAGGCTATTCCGTGATGTTTTGTGGATGGCAATCAGATGTGCCAGATATGCCTGGATTGATCGGACTTTCCGCACCAGAGGCATATGTCGATGGAGAACAATTAAGTGGCAGAGTTATGAATCAATATCAGACAAATGTTACAACCTCGGTCTTCCCTCTAGCTGACCTATATCACTTGAAAAATCCAGCTGCCGATGAGCTTGAGCTTGAGGCGGAGTTAATGGTGCAAGATCAGCCAAACGGGATGCCTGAACTAATTGAAAGAAACAAATGGGATCTTGTCCGGGTGGAGGATTCCGAAATAGAACCGGATGCGTCCCACGTTCATCTTCAAGGTGGATTCGAATTAGGACGGATATACAAGTTGGTGTATACGACAAAGGGTAGTCGTATTGTTGGCTTAGGATTTGCCGCGGTAAGGGATATTTGCTCCTTTATGAAATATGCCTCAGAAGAAGAAGGTAATCCACTTAGTGGGTATGTAGATCACGCGATATCTTACGGAGTGTCGCAGACCGGTAGGTTTCTTAGGCAGTATATATACACGGGCATGAACGTTGATGAATCCGCTCGGCAATCCATGGATGGAATAATTTCTCATGTAGGCGGGGGTATGAGGGGAGAGTTTAATCTACGCTTTGGACAACCTTCCAAAGATGTATGCTACATAATTCCAGAGTTGTTTCCATTCACTGATACTCAACAAAAAGACACGATAAGCGGCAGGGAGGGAGGGCTGTTAGACAGGATGACTGGCCAAGGGAATGTTCCCAAAATAATGTTTACAAACAGTTCCGCCGAATATTGGCGTGGAGATGCTGCCTTAATCCACACCAATATAGAAGATAATAGCGATGCGCCAGAACATCCTAATGTCAGGCGTTATCATTTTTCGGGGACCCAACACGGTTCAGGTAAATACCCTTTAGAAACAGTTCGAGAGTCGGATTCTGTAAGAGGTAATTTGCCCTTCAATGGTGTCAACTACACTCCGATTCTGAGAGGTTGTTTGACCAATATGAATAATTGGATAAAAGGTGAGGATGACCCTCCGGCCAGTAGTCATCCAAGACATGAAGATGGCTCCGCGATCGAAACTAAAGATGTAATAGAAAAATTTTCGAAGATTCCTGGCATAAGACTACCCGATAGAGTCTTAAATCCAATGAGATTAGATTATGGCGACGAGCAGCATCTGGGCAGGACAGTCAAACTGCCGCCAGAACAAGGTGAAACCTATCCTGCCTTTGTATCGGATGTAGATGAAACATTAAATGAGATAGCTGGTATCCGATTGCCAGATGTAAGTGTTCCTGTGGCTACTAATACCGGGTGGAACACGAGACATTCTTTGATTGGGAACGAAGGACTTCTTATCGGAATTACTGGGGGATTGGCCGGATGGACTGTGGCGCTTCCTTCCACCGCAAAAGAAAAGGAAAGAGATCATGACCCCCGTCCATCACTCGAAAGTCTTTATCCTACCAAGCAAGATTACATGTTCAAGATAAAAGAAGCAGCTCAGAAATTAATTGAGAAAAGGTATATTTTGGAGGAAGATTTCCAAGGCGTGATGGATATATGCGAGCAGAAATACGACGATATCACTAGCGTCGAATAATATTGATAAAACACAGGGAAACTCGCAATGCAAATAGTTCAGACAAGCGATAATTGGCTCTCAAAAGAAGCGGTTTTTAAACATCTGAGTGAGTTAGCTGAAAACACTTACACCGATCGTACCGTCTATCTTGCAGCTAATTTTAAAGAGAGTAACTCCGTCACTCCCAAAATCGCAGGTCCCGTTATAGAGGCCGTTATAAACGAAGTTGGCTCTAATGACACGGGAATGGTTTTGTTCAGGCGTGATGAAGAATTAACCGTCATCGAACCGCCTTTGCCATTTTCGATGGATGCAATCACGCAAGATCAAGACACACTACTCCTAGAAGACATATTTGATGTACCTAAAACGATTGCGGTGGTCCTAGTCAGACTAGGAAGGTATGCCGTTGCCTTAATGGAAGGGCAGGAATTGGTAGAGACTAAGACAGAAGGCCGTCAGATGAAAAATCGCCATAAAGCAGGAGGGTCTTCACAGAGAAGATTTGAGAGAAGTAGAGAAAGATTGATCCGAGAACTTTATGACAAGGTCTGCGGAGTGTCTCAACGTATATTTGAACCGAGGATGCACGACATTGATTATCTGTTTCTGGGTGGTGAGAAACACACGGTAAACGGGTTCAAGAAAAGATGCGGATTTATCGAAAAATTTAATGGGAAGATTATGTCTAGATTAATTAATGTAGATGAACCGAACAGTGAGGCTTTAAAGTCGTTAAGCCATGAAATATATAAAAGTAGGGTTAGGGTTTTTAAGACAGTTAGATGACCAGTATCTATTGAGAAGTGTACCCACCGTCTATAACTAAGGAAGAACCAGTAATGAAGGATGCTTCATCAGAAGCTAGAAATAGAGCTGCGTTAGCTATTTCTTCTGGCCGTCCTAAACGCCCCATGGGGTGTAAATTCTTTAATTGTTGATAAATAGACTCGTTGTTAGTTAAAGCTTCAGTTAGGTTAGTCTCCACATACCCTGGGCATAGACAGTTGACCCGCACATTTTTGGATGCCATATCGTTTGCCAAAGTTTTCGTGAATTGAATGACACCACCTTTTGATGGGGGATATGCATTAAATCCACCTCCGATACCGACTGGATATCCTACCAATCCGTTTATGGAAGCCAAGTTGATTATTGATCCACTTCCGTTCAGTTCCATCTCTGGTACTGCATACCTAGAGACCAAGTAGGTACCTTTTAAATTTACTTCTATCACCCTGTCCCATATTTCCTCAGGATCCGCATCTTCCTCAAAAGCGTTTCGACTACTTATTCCGGCACTGTTAACTAAAATATCGAGTTTCCCATATGCTTGAGTAGCTTTATTTACCATTTCAGCAGCATCACCTGATTTGGTAACATCAGCTGAAATTTTCAAAATGCTGCTAGTGTCTCCCGGGTAGGTATCTGGAACCGATATATCTGCTGCGACAACCCTGGCTCCTTCTTCCATGAATCTTTTTACGCATGCCTCTCCAATTCCAGATTTAGCACCTGTTATAAGGGCTACTTTCCCGGAGAGTCTTCCCGCACTTTTATTTGCGCACATATCAAACTTCCTAATCTAGTATTCGACAACACTACCATGTATTTAACCTTCGGGTAATTTGTTACAGGAATGTAAGGCTGATAGAATCTTTTTGTTAGAACTACGGTTACGGGGAGAAGCATTATGCCTGAATTTAAGAATCATATCCTGGTTTGTGATGTTGAACGAGATGATGGGATCCATTGCGGGAATAAGGGTGGAGCAGAGGTGAAGCAAAAAATTGTGCAAATGTTGTCGAAGTATGGACTTAGAAGCAGCGTATATGTTTCTAACACTGGCTGCACGAGTCAACATAGGAAATGTGAGACCGACCAATGTAGCATGATTGTCTATGGGCCTGGAAATAAAGGCACATGGTATATTGCAAACCCGGATGACGTAGAGACCATCGTGAAAGAGCACCTCGTCAATGGTAATACAGTTGAAGCTCTGGTAAACGACGGAATGAAAATAAATTTGGATGCTTAATTACTAGTTTAAGAAGCTGGTTCGATTATTTTGTAGGTGCTTCCACTGTAAAAAATGGCTTTACCTTTTCCTGCAATTTTGACCCCGGTGTCTCCCCAAAAAACGCCGGTAGCGGAATCAATACCAATAAGCTCAATTCCTGACTGTAACTCGGATTGATTTTCAGATGAGACAGTCTCAGGGGTACTATTTTCATGGTGGGGTAAGACGGCAGTATTTGAAATAAGGCCGATGCCTTGCATCCATTTTTCATATCTCATTCTACTACCTAATACCATCGCTCCTGCACTCGAACCTGCCAAGGTGACCCCCTTTGAAACAGCTTCTGTAACGGTGGTCATAAAATGTGTTTGGTACAAAGTTTCTAACAGGTATTTTGGGTCTCCTCCTGTTAAATATATGAGATCGACTTCATGAATGTCATTGAAATATTTTTCATCTTCTGCATGGCCTCTGTTTAAAATCAGTATTGGGTTCGCATTTGCTCCCAGAGAATCGAAATATCGAACACCATTCTCTGCAGCCTGTTCAGGTCGTTGATTTGCAGCGGCTGTAGGAATTATAGCAACACGTGGGTGTTTCTTATTTAAGGACTCGAGTAAATAAGAATCCATAGCAAGGCATTCTTCCCGGAACTCCCCACCGCCAACCAAGAGAATATTATTCATTGGTTTCTTGGTTTAAACTCGTCAATCCGATATTTCTGCAATCATTTCTATTTCGATTGGCATCCCGCCAGGTAAGGTTGCCACTCCCACTGCTGACCTGGCATGGCGCCCTTTGTCACCAAAAATTTCTACCAATAAGTCGGAACAACCGTTTGTCACGGCTGGGGGTTCAGTGAAATCTGGGGCGGAATTAACCATTGAGAGTAGTTTGACAATCTGGTTAACTCTATCCAGTTCTCCTAGGTATCCTTTTAACCTTGCAACCAAGTTAATAGCTGTCAGTCTAGCGGCATCATATCCTTCTTCCACCCCAAAAGTGCTTCCGAGTTTTCCTATATACGCACTTCCGTCTGGTTTGGGGGTGGGGCCTACCCCTGAGAGGTATATCAAATTACCTGTTCTCACCACTGGCACATAATTTGCCATAGGAGCTGGGGAATCTGGTAATTCAATTCCCAATTCCTGAATTCTATCTTCTATCGTTCCCATGAGGCTCTCCTAGTTGGACTTTTTTAATCGTTGCTACTATTGTTCAATTCTATCAAGGATATAACGGCACAGAGCATAATATCAGAGAGGGTCCAAATGAGCCTAACGGAAGATCATGTCAGACTGAAAGCGGTTAACCATGTGACTTATAACGTGGTTGATAAAGAGAAGGCAACAAAATTTTGGGTGGAGGTACTCGGAGTGAAACAAATACCCAAACAGGTTGATGTTGAACATATAATTTGGCTCCAATTACCAAGCGGGGCGATGGTACACATTGTTGAAACCCCTAAGGGTCCCTCGACCCCGTCACATCATGGTGCTTTTGAAGTCGATGACATAGATGCAGCAGCTAGAGTAGTTCAGCAGAAAGGAATTGAGACCACTGATATTACGACTCGGAATGATGGTCAAAGAGTTTTTTACTTGAATGATCCTGAAGGTAATCGAATAGAAATATGCACTAAATCGGGGTTTGGTGTTTTAGTCTAATTCTCATACGATCGCAAGTAGCCTAGCTGGGGTATTTTCAGTTATTGCTACTATCTCAGATTCCTCGAAATCCCTTTTTCGCATTCGTGGAATTATGTGCTCAGCTATGTAACCGTACCCATGACCACCATATTTCACAAGCCGGTGTTTAGTACAAATGTCATGGGATATGACAATTCGGTCACCTAAACCATTGTCTATCATGTGTCTAATGAAATTAAGACGCTGAGCATCACTTGGCATATCAAAGTCAGAAGGCTGGTAAAAAGACACTTCGTTTCCGAAGAGATCCCACTCTAGGACACATCCAGTATCGGCTATTTTTTCCAGGGTTCTTATCGTATCTACTGTCCTGTCTAAATGTCCCATAATTACTCTAGAAATGTCCGCTCCGGAGTCAATGAGAATATCGAGGATTTCAATTGGAGCATTTTCATCCCTGCCTGGATGTATAAGAATCGAAGCTCCTGTCTCTGATTGAGCTTGAGCAGATGCTTTCAAAACTTTTAACTCGTTTGGCTTCAAGGGCCATGTGCAGCCAATTTCGCCAATGATTCCCGCTTTTATGCCTGTGCTGCCCACCCCTACTTGAATATCCCGGACTATTTCTTGAGAAATATCATTTTGATCCATTTCATTGATGTTGTCCGGTTGAGCCGCGTCGACATAATACCCCGCCCCCATCACGACATGGAGCCCAGCGCCTCGGGATATTCTTGCAAGTGCGAGGGGATCTCTTCCAATTCCGACGGTGGTTGCGTCAACGATTGTTCC
The DNA here is from genome assembly GCA_003228105.1 of Chloroflexota bacterium. GTDB lineage: Bacteria > Chloroflexota > Dehalococcoidia > Lucifugimonadales > UBA826 > UBA11996. The sequence goes on along the minus strand of QGNN01000013.1, from coordinate 11,676 downwards.
ACCTCCATGCCTTTGATATAGCATCGCTTCTTCTATGGCTGTGTCCTCATCAAGCACCAAAAGATTGTCGAGATTACTGTAACAATATTGTCTTATCCATCCTAGGTTTTCCATGGAAACCGGTGCATGTGCCATTCTTTGCGTTGTTACATCTGGGGAAGGGTTGAACATGACAGAGAAATCTATAAGCAGATGTTCATGAGTCATTGTTAAACCAAGATCCGCTGGATCTATCAAGCCCAGCACTGATTGAATTTTTCCTTTTTGGGTTGGGTCACTCATGATTCTGACCTATAAATCCTTATTGAAAGTTTCTATGTTTTTCTGTGCCCGTGATAATGCTGGACAAATATGGTGCCTATCATGGCCTATCAAATATTCTACGTAAGATTTCGGGTCGAACAACTCTTCTGGTAACCGATTCAAACATGATGCTAAGGCTTATTGTGTCGTACGAAACCGCATTATACCCACCTTTAGATAATTATTAGTATTTGGTGGGAGAGCAGAAAAGTAAAAGTAACTTCCATCCAGTCAATCCATTTTTCTAAAAGTTTTGTTGAATACAGCAAAACCGATAGTGAACACGGCAAGTAAAATTCCACTTATTGTCAAAGAATCGGGAGTTCCTATTTTTTCAGCTAAAATGCCAAACGGAACAGCACTTAAGGGCATCAAACCGAAGGTCATCATGGTTATACTCGTAATACGGCCTCTCATCTCCGGGTCGGCTTTGAGTTGCACCATAGTCATGTTTAGAGACATGTACATTGAGCTAGTCAAGCCGATAAATATGAGAAATGGCACTGCTATGGGAAATGAGGTGACTTGAGCAAATATCGCCAAAGTCACTCCCCAGGCTAAGGAGGCACAAAGCATAAGCATCCCCCTTCTAGGGATATTACCTATCGCCGAAAGTAAAAGTGTTCCGATTGTCGCCCCAATACCCATTAGCATCAGTAGAATTCCCAACCCATCAGATTCAATAGCCAATGCTTCTCTTGCCCATGCAGGAACCAAAGCCATATAGGAAAAGCCAAAAAGTACTGGTATGAAAGACATAATGATTAGCCCCCTCAGAGTCGGGTTGGCAAAAGCGTAGCGTATTCCATCTGCCACATCCCTTCCAACGTTCTTACCAGTCTTCGCCGCTCTGTCAGGCGCATAGTGGACCATTCCAATTGTGATAGCAGCGAAAGCATAAATAATAGCAATCACAAGAAATACTCCGGCTGTATCCAATAGCAAAATTAAAAACCCTGCTAATGCAGGACCAGCGACTCTGGTTAAGTTCATACTGGAGTTATTAAGGGAGATAGCATTCATTAATTTGGAGTCAGGAACTATGTCAGAAATGATTGCTTGGCGGCTTGGCATGTTTATAGACATTAATGAACCATTGAAAATTCCAATCACCATAATGTGCCCAAAAGTGACAAATCCAAACAAATCGAGGGTCCCGAGAAATAATGTCAATATTCCACTGCCAATCTGGCTAAAGATAATCAATTTTTTTCTGGAAAACCGATCTGCCAAAGCTCCAGCAAAAGGTGCCACAACTGTCATGGGTAAAGCAAAGGTCAGAGTAACAAGTGTGAGTGCCAAGGGGGAATCATCTGTCACCCTCAGCACTAGCCAACTTCTTGTAATCATTTGCATATTCATTGCCATGAAAGACACAAATGACCCTATCCATAACCATCTGAAGTCCCTATACGAAAGGGTATCTAGTATGTTTGAGAACCTACGGTTTTTTGATGGCTTTTGGTCTGACTTTGTTTCATTGGGAATATTCGGATTCTTGACAGACTGGGCCATTATGAGTCACTAATGAAGGGTTACAATACTCAGGTTTAGAATATTTCAGAAGGTAACATTGCTTTATATTCATGTCAATTGTTTCATGCAATGTAATTCTATAATAATCTTGTTTAGAGTACTTTTATTATGGCATCGTAATCTTCAGCACCTTTATGGTCGAGAGATTTTGTTATAAATCTTTGGGTGGTCCATTTACTCCTCGCCGGCTTTTTCTCTCTTTTCATGGTGCTACCACGATTTATAGATAAACTTGGAGAAAAGGACTGGGATATAGGTGTAATCATTGCAACTTTTGGATTGGCTGAGGTGATTTTCGACCTATGGCAGGTAAATGGATTCTAAAATCTGGGCCCAAAAGAGGAATTATTTTCGGGACATTAATATTTGTAGGCACCACTGTTTTGTATATCCCCCTGTCTGGTGAGTGGTGGATAATGCCTGTTCGCATGGCCCTTGTAAGTACCTTCCTTCCAATGCTTTCAGATGTTAGGGGATTGGGAGTAAATCCGGGATTTTATTTCACTGTAATGTCAGGAATAACGATGCTTACAACCCTGTTGAGTGGGTCGAATTTCAGGTAAATTTGGAAGGTCCGCTGTAATTATTCCTGGCCTAACATTAGTCCCTGTAGCGATGTTCATGCTGTCTGGAACTTTTACTTCCAGCATGCTTTTTGGGGCGCTGTTTTTTCATGGAGTTTGATATGGGCTGGTTTATCCTGATATTAATTCTTTGGCAGTAGACCGAGTTCAGGCGAATGAGAGAGGTTCTGCAATTGTAATAGTTGGGTGCTGGGGCTGCCACGGGAGTGGTTGGATTCATTACCGGAAATCGGAAACCCAAAAACATTTCGTAGACCTGCTAAATCTCACTGAGTACAATGCACGAACGAATTTTATAATTCGATAATGGATGGTTACGAAACTCTAGGAGAGAATAAATGAATGGACAGGAGCTACGAAAAAAAACGAGCGGTGGCGATATTGTTTACGGAACTATGCTGAGCATGGGACGTAACCCTAGATGGTCACAAGCAATTTCAGCATTTGGTTTAGATTACGTAATTATTGATACTGAACATGCTCCTCGCAGTAGGGCTGAAGTGGCAGATTTTCTGGCAGCTTTCACATACAGTGGAGTGGTTCCTATTGTACGAATTCCGATCCCTGCTTCTCATTATGTGACTATGTATATTGATGCAGGTGCCCAGGGGGTACTTGCTCCATATTGTGAGACAGTAGACCAAGTAAAGGAAGTTGTTGCGGCTGCTCGCTGGAGGCCACTGAAAGGGGCTTTAGCTGAAAAAGCGGTGGAAACCGGAGAATTACCAAGTGAAGCAACAAAAGCCTATTTGGAAAACCGAAACAAGAATAATGTTTGCATAATAGGAATCGAGAGTGTCCCAGCTATTGAAAACTTGGAGAATATGCTCCAAGTAGAAGGGATTGACGCAATTTTTGTGGGACCAAACGATCTCACAATAACGCTAGGGATACCGGACCAATATGACCATCCTAATTATGAAGCTGCGCTGCGAGAAATAATTGCAAAAAGTGAAGCCGCCGGTAAACCGGTTTTAATTCATCATCAAACAGTCCAACTGACTCAAAAATGGCTTCGAGAAGGGGCAAGGTTTGTTCTTTATTCCAGTGATGCTAGAGCTATGCATAATGGGTATAAAGAGGAATTCGGAGAAATAAAGTCAGTAGGATCTGAACTGGGTGGTGAGACCATAGGTGATGTAGGCGAATCAGAAGAAGTGATTTAGGAGAAAGAAATAATGAGTTGGGATTTCATAGCAGTATAAGGGCCATTTGGGGGTACCAGTGAGGGTCCGGCATGAGATGGCGAAACTCTTTTATTCACTCACATTCCTGAAAGCAAAATATATAGATTTAATTCCAAAACCAGCACCACAGAGGTCTTTAGAGAGAATACTAATAGCGCGAATGGATTAATGTTTGATGAATTTGGAGACATGTATGCTTGCGAAGGAGGAGAAATAAGAGTTGTCAGGTACGACGGTGACTCAACAGAGGTTTTAGCGGAATCATATGAAGACAGCAGATTTAACGTTCCAAACGATTTGGCGATAGATACTCAAGGAAGGGTTTGGTTTACAGATCCTTTTTATGAAGGCGCAGGTGGTCCTTGGAGCGAAGATAGGTCGAATAAAGAACTGGATCATGACTCTGTATATAGAATAGACGTGACAGATGGGAAATAAACGGCTGTGAGCCGAGTTACCGAGGATACTACCCGGCCTAACGGTCTTCTGTTTTCCTTAGATTTCCAGATCTTGTATGTGGCTCAAAGTGGGCGACTACCGGAGGAAAAAAGACAGCTGCGAGCTTACCCGGTCAACTCGGATGGTTCTTTAGGCGATCATGAGGTGAAACATGATTTTGGCGAATACAGAGGTATAGATGGGATGGTGCTCGATGCGGATGGAAATATTGTCGCTACAGCTGGATATAATGGTGGACCAGGCCCCATGATATACGTGTTCTCTGCGTCCGGAGAGGTACTGGAAACACATCCTACTCCGTTTGATAGGCCAACCAATTGATCATTTGGCGGTGAGGATTTATCGACCTTGTATGTCACAACGGGGGATGGGTTTTTGCTACGAGCTTTCAATGAACGATAAGGACGACTTAATTATCCCAAGATATAGTTCTATTGTTATCAAAACGGGGAGTAAAATAATTTGAATGCCGATGTAACAGTAATAGGCGCTGGAATTGCAGGGTGTTCTACGGCCCTTCACTTGTCGGAATCGGGAATATCAACTTTGCTTTTTGATATGGGAGAGGTTTCAGGGGAGGCATCAGGAGTCAACATGGGAGGACTTGGAGGTGTGGGATGGGGTAATTCTCCTAAGTTGCAGGAATACCTAACAATGGGGAGTCTGAACATTTTCAAGCGACTTCAAATTGAGTTAGGTTACGATTTGGAATTTAGACAGTCAGGATCTTTCACAGCCATACATAACGAGCAGCAATATGGGTATGCCCAGAACAGGGTTATACAATCTCAAAAAGATGGTTTTAACCTACAATTATTGAGTTCTTACGAGGCGAAATCGATAGAACCGGAATTGAACCTGGACTTACTTGGATATGTTTATTCCCCTACTAGAGGTCAAGCTGACCCTCTCAAAGCAACTCGGGCATTTGGGCAAGCTGCTTTGAATGCAGGGACTAAAATACATACAAATACCCAAGTAATTGGTATGCGATGTCACCATGGAATATGGGAGATTGAGACAAATAATGGGAACTATGAATCACAATTTGTTGTTATTGCCGCGGGGGCTTGGTGTAAAAATATTGGCGAGATGGTAGGTGCACATATACCTATAGAACCTGTTGTTGGGCAGATGTGGTCCACAGACCCTTTGCCGCCTAGGATTTTCAGCACAATATCGTCATTCGAATCTAGTTTTCATTGGAGTGAAAACCCCTACGTAGACAATAATTCCCCACCTGAATTAACTCACTTTGGAGAACAAAGGGTAACTAGACACCTATATGGGAGACAACGTAAAAACGGAGAAATTATTTTCGGAGGTGATCGTAGAGACGCTGATTTCAATAAGACAATAGACGCCGGCGGGGTAGAAATTAACAAAGGACAGGCTACAGAAGTTCTTCCTTTATTGTCTGGATTACCGATATCGACAACATGGTCCGGGTTGATGCCATTTTCAAAAGATGGTCAACCAATTATCGGCAGGATACCGGGGAATGATAATTTATTTGTGGTGACGGGGCTCTGCTCTTCAGGTTTCGGAAGAGGACCTGGTGCTGGCATGTTGATAGCTGATTTGCTTTCTCGTGGTGAATCTCACCCTGTATTGGTGGAATCAGACCCAGCTCGATTCGCTGCGTAGACTGCGTATTGCGACTCAAATATAATTCATATTCAAATGACAATTTAAAGGAAAACTGAAGAGGTACCAATTATGACGAGTGAAAGGATAAAAATCGGACTTGTTGGGGCTGGCGGGAATACAAGACTTAGGCACATACCTGGCCTTCAGGCCATGGATAATGTAGCCGTAGATAGTGTTTGCAACAGGAGTATGGCCTCTGGACAAAGAGTTGCTGATGAATTTGGTATAGAGAAAGTCTATGACAATTGGATAGACGTTATGGAGGATCCTGATAATGATGCTGTATGCATCGGAACTTGGCCGTACATGCACTGTACCCTGGTACTTGCCGCTTTGGAAAATGGGAAACATGTTCAGACTGAGGCTAGAATGACTACAAATGCCTCAGAGGCTCATATCATGTTGGAAGCTTCCAAGAATTTTCCGGATCTTGTTACACAAATAGTTCCAGCACCCCACACTCTAAATCTAGATAAGACAATTAAAGCTCTTATTAAAGACGGGTATTTGGGTGATATATTGTCGGTGGATGCGGCTATCACACAGGGAGGGTTTGTCGATAAAAATAAGCAATATCATTGGCGCCAAAGTAGAGATTTCAGCGGATATAATATTATGGGTCTGGGTATCTGGTACGAAGCTGTAATGCGATGGATAGGACCTGCTGCTACGGTTCAAGCTATAACCAGAATAACGGTACCTCAGCGACCTGATCAAAACGGCAATTTGCAGGTACTGACGATACCGGACCATGTGGAAATTCTGTGTGAAATGTTTACAGGCTCAGTTCTGCATATTAGGTTTAGCGATGTCTTGGGTCATGCTCCTGGAAATGGTGTATGGATTTATGGTACTGAAGGTACTTTGTATGTAGACGCTACAAACCAAACAGACCTTAAGCTTTTTGGCGGAAGGAAATCAGATTCCTCCCTGTCAGAGATAGCCATAAAACCTGAATTGAGTGGTGGATGGAGGGTAGAAGAGGAGTTCATAAATGCAATTCGAGGTATTGAAGAGATAACTCATACATCATTTGAAGACGGAGTTCGCTACATGGAATTTACCGAAGCTGTGACCCGTAGTTCTCAATCGGGCGAGAAAATATATCTACCGCTATAACTAGGATTTGGAGTATTTAACAATGGCGTATAACTATCAACAATTGGCTTCGACTACTCTGCCACCGGAAATAGAAATGCCTCCAGCATTAAGGGAGGAAGTCGAATATATATTCTCGGTGACTTATACGGATCCGGATGCTATGGCGCTCAAAGAATTTGCGGAAGCAGCAGCGGCAGTCATTGAAAGAGACGGGAGGTCTTTAGGTACATATCCTCCCCCACAGGGGCATGAGGGACTGCGGGAATTCATATCTTCTGAATTGTCCTCTAATCGAGGTTCAGATATTCCGGTGGATAATATTTTTCTAACTAGTGGGGCAGGTGGTGCATGTCAGGTTTTTGCTGATGCTTTTATTGATCCTGGTGATGTAGTCATGATGGATGAATTTTGTTATCACGGTAGTCTGAATATGTTCCTGCAAAAGGGGGCTCGCCCTTGCCATGTTTCCATGGACCAAGATGGGATAATTCCAGAAGAGTTGGAAAAAGCGATCCAAGAAAATATTAAAAAAGGTGATAAACCTAAGCTCATCTATACGATTTCTGTTTACCATAATCCTACTGGTGCCACTATCAATCTTGAAAGAAGAAAGAAGATAGTTGAGATATCCAATAAATACCAGATACCTATAGTAGAAAACGAATCGTACGCTGATTTCCATATTGATGGGCCGCAACTGCCGCCAGCAATGATTGGTTTGGATGCGGATGAGGGAGTCATGCATATTTCGGCTTTCACAAAACTGATGGGTTGCGGACTTAGACTCGGATTTGGTGCCTTTCCGGAGTCTGCCAGAGAGTCGTTAACAAAAGTGGGATTTGGTGTATCCCCGAGCCATTTGACTTCTATGGCAGTACATGAATATCTTAAAGACAACAAACCCTCATATGTCTCTGGGGTAGCTACTTCCTTGGGCAGGAAACGCGATGCGATGCTAAGGTCGTTAGGGGAATATTTCCCTCCGTCTTGTACTTGGACTGAGCCCAACGGGGGAATGATGATTTGGATGGAATTCCCAGAAGGAACGGATACTTGGGATATTCTAGGCAAGGCTGTAGAAAAAGGTGTGAAATACAACCCTGGCTCAATATTCAAAGCGGACAGGAGTGGGGGGAATCATTTGCGACTTACTTTCAGTCATCATACACCTGAAGAAATAGAGTAAGGGATAGCTATTTTGGCTGGAGTTTTTGAAGCAGAAGGGGTCATATAGATTGTCTGAACTAACCGATTTGTCAATTGAAGAAATTAGGCAGATATCTGTGCTCACCAGAATTGCCATGACCGAAGATGAGTTGGATGTGATGCGGACTCAGATGTCTAATATATTGGACAGTGTGGCAATCCTCAATGAAGTGGATACAGAAGGTGTTGAACCAACCGGGCACTCGGTAAACATAAAATCGGTGATGAGAGAAGACAAAAGACAAGATTCCTTGACACAGGATGAAACTCTTTTGAATGCTCCTCAGAGAGATGGGTCTTTCATTAGAATTAAGGCTGTTTTGGAATAAGGATATTTTCAATTCGATATGAAATCTGTAAACCTTGAAACTATCACAATTGCTGAGGCTAGACGACTTCTTGACAACAAAGAAGTGTCGGCACTAGAGCTCACAAAAAATTACCTTGAACGAATAAAAACTTTCGAAAAAAACATTGATGCATATGTCACAGTCACGGAGGATCGTGCCCTAGAAGACGCTAACTTGGCAGATAAGAGAATAGGTGAGGGAACTCAAACAAATCTCACTGGAATCCCGATGCAATTAAAAGATAATATTTGTTACTCAGGCATCCCTACAACCTGTTCCTCAAAAATGTTGGAAAACTTTGTTCCCCCGTACGATGCATCAATATCAACTTATCTAAAAAATGAGAATTCTGTCTTGCTAGGCAAAGGGAATTTAGACGAATTTGCTATGGGATCATCGACGGAAAATTCAGCCCTAAAATTGACAAAAAACCCCTGGGATACTAGTAGGGTTCCAGGAGGTAGTAGTGGTGGACCAGCAGCAGCGGTAGCAGCTTCTGAATGTGTATTTTCACTTGGATCAGATACTGGAGGGAGTATTAGACAGCCTGCATCTCTATGTGGTGTTGTTGGTATGAAACCTACTTATGGGTTGGTAAGCAGATTTGGGTTAGTAGCTTTTGCTAGCTCGTTGGATCAGATAGGCCCTTTGACAAAGAGCGTGGAAGATAGCGCCTTGGTTCTCCAGTCAATTGCAGGGTACGATTCTAGAGATTCCACTTCTCTGGATGTAAAAATACCGGATTATGTTAGTAATCTGACTACTGACTTAAAGGGTTTTAGGATTGGTATTCCGAAAGAATATTTTATTGAAGGGATCAGCTCGGGGGTTGAAAAATCGATTCTTGATGCAATAGAGGTGCTGAAGGGGTTAGGAGCTGATGTGAAAGAAGTTTCTCTTCCGCATACCAAGTATGCTCTGGCAGTCTACTACATAATCGCACCCTCAGAGGCTTCTGCCAATCTAGCTAGATATGACGGAGTTAAATACGGGTTTTCTGAGAAAAATGCTGAAACCATGTGGGCAGGGTTCGAGAATACAAGATCCAATGGTTTAGGCCCTGAAGTTAAAAGACGTATCATGCTCGGCGCATATGCGTTATCTGCTGGGTATTATGATGCTTACTACCTGAAGGCCCAAAAGGTTAGGACCTTGATAAGACAAGAGTTTGAGGACGTGTTCAAAAATGTTGATGTCTTAGCCATGCCGACTTCACCTACTACTGCCTTTAAGATCGGGGATAAAATCGACGATCCATTGCAAATGTACTTAAATGACATATTTACAATACCCGCAAACATTGCTGGAATCCCCGGAATTTCAATTCCGGCTGGATTGGTTGATGGATTGCCGGTGGGGCTTCAATTTATGGCAGGTACATTACAAGAAACTAATTTGTTCAAGGCGGCATATGCATATGAACAAGCCACCGATTGGCATAATCAAACTCCCTCTGTTTAGAAGAGCCTAAAATGGAAGATTCTGATGATATATCGATCGGAATTATCGGCCTCGCTGAATGGGAGATTCCTGAGGATCAGATAGGAAGAGGATTAACTTTACAAACCACTAGAGGCCCAATTAATACGATAGTTCATCATGACCCTGAAAGGCCCGCCCATCGCGGTGTCATATGGATGGGAGGTGCTCGGGGAGGATTGGATGGCCCAGCTGGAGGCCTTTACCGAATTGTTGGTGAGGGGTTATCACCTGAAATCACATCTTTAAGAATTGACTACAGGGAGCCTGGTGAGTTGATTGAATGTGTCATGGACACCTTGGCTGGAGTATCATTTTTGACCGGTACAGGTCATTCCGACATTTTACTGGTAGGTCATTCATTTGGAGGCGCGGTTGCTATAAAATCAGCACCTTTTTCCGACAAGGTAAAAGGAGTCATTGCACTGTCAAGCCAAACATATGGAGCAACGGATGTTTCAGAAGTATCCCCACGACCGATTTTACTAATCCATGGGGAAGATGACATCGTTTTGTCTCCCCAATGTTCCCAGACTATATTTGACTGGGCAGAGGAACCGAAGGAGGTGGTCTTTATGCCAGCTACAGGCCACGGGTTAAGAGAAACTTCTGAGGAAGTCACCGCGAAGGTCAAATCTTGGGTTGTCAATCACTTATACCTTCCAGGTGAAGTACCGGAATAGCATGGTAGGGTTGGTTGGGATATACTCAACTTTATCTACTAATTAATAGCCAATAAATATCTAAATAAAGGGGAGCTTTTTTGATATGGGAGAACTCGACGGAAAAGTAGCAATCATTACGGGTGCGGGTAGGTTAAGAGGCATAGGGAGAGCAGCTGCTGAAGCTTTGGCAAAATTGGGGGCGGATGTTGTTGTTACTGGTACTGGAAGAAGCCCGGATTCATTCCCTGACGACGAAAAGGCAATTGGCTGGAAAGACATTGAAACTGTTGCTGAGCGGGTTCGGGATATAGGCCGCCGAGCACTTCCTTTGGTAGTAGACGTTACAAATCGGAATGATGTTAAGAGAATGGTGGATGAAACTCTCAAAGAGTTCGGTCGGGTGGACATATTGATAAATAACGCGGCTTATGCTCGAGCAGAGGATAGGACTCCGATATTGGATTTAAATGAAGACACTTTTCAGAAAGTAATGGACATCAAAGTAACAGGGACTTTCCTTTGTACTAAGGCTGCTATTAAACCCATGATTGATCAAGGTGATGGCGGGAAAATAGTAAATATTTCATCGACAGCTGGCAAGCGTGGATCTGCCAATACTCTTGCCTATAATGGCGCTAATTTTGCCATCGTAGGTATGACACAATCAATGGCTAAGGAACTTGGATCTCACAACATAAATGTTAATGCTGTGTGCCCGGGGGCCGTAGACACTCATAGGTTGGATGTTCTTGGCAGAGGTAACACTTGGAGTAATATGGCTGATTCGACCCCTATAGGTCGAAATGGTACCGATGAAGAAGTTGGTGATTTTTGTGCATATCTTTGCACCGAAGCTGCATCATGGATTCATGGGCAGTCGATCAACCAGAACGGCGGCACGGTAATGGAACATTAAGTCTGGGTCATATTTCGTTGACTGAGATTGGTTACATTGCTAAGCTTTTTACTCCTTCATAGAGATAAAAAACATGTTCATCATCAAGGGCGGTTAGCTCAGTGGTTTAGAGCGCTGCGTTGACATCGCAGAGGTCATAAGTTCGACTCTTATACCGCCCACCATGATTATTGTTCACGCCTAAAAGGCGTGCATCACCACCCATCCCCACCGATTCACTTTTAATAATTTTGTCACCAT
>QGNN01000012.1 GCA_003228105.1 Chloroflexota bacterium | reverse complement strand
ATCTCCATCTCCATCTCCAATGACAGCTGCTGGATATGAAATATGGGAATAGGAACCTGCCGGTATTATGTCCCATATCAGTAAGTCCGGCTCGGTCAAACCGTCAGTCATATAAACAATAGCGGCATCAACGTTGCCAGACCTGACATAATTGAGAGCGGCCCTAACATCTGCTGCAAAAACAAACCTGCTTTCTAGAGAAGACCACAGGCCAGTGCTCACCAAAAATTCCCTAGAGTACACTCCCGCCGGTGCAAGGTTTGGATCTGCTAAAGCGATTAAATCCAAATCTGCCAGGCTGGAATGATCCAGCAAATCGACAGTTTGTGTCTTAGTTACAATCACTAACGAATTAGTTGCTATGCTAATAACTTCTGAAATCTTGGGTTCCATCTCGTCGTAAAGAAATTCCATTGGTGGTTTCCCGGCAGAAATAAAAATATGACCCGGTGATCCTTTTGATAATTCCACCGCCAAACTTTGAGAACCTCCAAAATTGTATCGAACCGTAGTCGTATTTAGAAACTCATATTTTTCTTTCACTTCAGACAAAACATCTGTGAGGCTAGCTGCAGCAAAAACCATCAATTCCTCCTCGTTGGAGGTCTTGCAGGAAAAAAACAACACCAAAGCAAAAGTCGCCATAAAATACGTCGTTATGGTTTTGATTTTCCTCATAGTGATAAAGGGTCGTTTGCCCATCCTTAATTAATTTTTATCCTGTAACTTTGTGCAAACTATCGCTTGGTTGTATAACCTTTAACCGTAAGTATCTAAGGTTGTTCCATCAGGCGTCGCAATGCTATAATGTTTGCCTATTTAAAGAGTAGCAAATTGAAAGTGGGCGAGTCCCACTTTCTTTGCGTATTAGAGGAAAAAAAGGAGGCAGTTTAATATGAAAAGTGATTTCCTTATCGCTTTAACCCAACTGGCTGCTGAAAGAAACCTTCCTCGAGACAAAGTTATGTCAGCAATAGAAGCAGCTCTCGTATCCGCCTTCAAAAAAGATAGCGTAACCGAAGGCCATAATATTTCTGTACGGCTGGACCCTGGATCAGGAGATATTGAAGTCGACATAGTGAAGACTGTGGTGGATACGGTTGAAGACCCCCTTCAACAATTGACCCGTGAAGACGCCAGAGAAAATTACAATCCGAACGCCAATGTTGGGGATGTAATAAAAACTCAAAATATCCCAAATAGCGCTGGGAGGGTAGCTGCTCAGACAGCCAAACAAGTCGTTCTTCAAAGACTTCGAGAGGCAGAGAGAGAAATCGTATTAGCCGAATACGAAGGCAGAGAAGGCGAAATTATTACTGTAACTGTCCAAAGAATAGAGCCAAATAAAATCATTGTGGACACCGGTAGGACGGAGGCAATATTGCCGATAAGTCAGCAGGTTTCGTCCGAAAGATACCGGCAAGGCTCTAAACTGAAAGTGTTGTTGCAAGCTATCGACAAAGAATCAATCAGAGGTCCAGAGTTAATAGTTTCTAGAACAGATGAGATCCTATTGAGGAGATTATTTGAACAGGAAGTCCCAGAGATATACAACGGGGCGGTTGAAATTGTTGGAATAGCCAGAGAAAGTGGCTCTAGAAGCAAGGTCGCTGTCAGAGCAAAACAAGATGGCGTAGACCCGGTTGGCTCTTGTGTGGGTTTGAGGGGGGTTAGAATTCAAAGTATAGTCAACGAGTTACAAGGAGAAAAAATTGACATACTTGAATGGAGCAGAGATTCCAATCGATATATCCAAAATGCGTTAAGTCCTTCTGAGGTACTCAGAGTAGATGTAAACAAGGACAACAACACTGCAGTTGCAATAGTGCCTAATAGACATCTATCACTCGCCATTGGCAAAGAAGGGCAGAATGCCAGACTTGCAGCGAAGCTCTGTGGGTGGGCTGTCGATATAAAAAGCGATATGGATGTCGATCTTAAAGCGTATGAAAAGCAAGAAGAACAACCATCAACCGAAATCCCTAAGGCTCAAGAAACAACACTGACAGACGAAGAGCTATATGAGCTCGTGTCAAGCAATCTTGTGAAAAGTAATTCTGGCTTCGAACAAGAATCTCCAGTAGACGCTGAGCCTCAAAAGCTGGTTGCTGAAAGAGCAGAGACAGCCGTTGTAGCAGCGGAAGAAATTAATGAGGTTCTGCAAACAGAGGCCCAAAACACAGAAGACAACAGTGACGAAGTGTTGACTCCAGAAGAAGAATTACTGCTGCAGGAATTGGAAAAAGAAGAAATTCAAAAAACTCAACCAAAAGAAGCCGCAGCTGCCATATCGGAACTCCCAGAAGACATATGGTCCGTCCATAATAGGTCTGGAGCTGGATCTTCCCAAGCAGGGTCTATCAGATTTGCCGAAGACATAGACGAATTAAACAGTGGGATTACTGGGCGAAGGGAAAGGCGTGGGGGAGGAAAAAATCAAAATAAAAAAAGAGGCCAAGGAAATAACAAAAAAAGGCGTTAATCAGTCTCGTAATACCTAGCCATACCGACAACTTGAAAAGTCTCCATACTATATAAATCGATTATTTATTAGTTGGAACCAGCCGAAAAAAATAAATGTTACTACTATGTGAATATAGGTAACCAGGCGTAATCGGCAAAACATCACAGTTAAAGTAATTCTGAAATCTGCCCTAGAGGAAATGAATGAGCAGCCAAATAGATCAAGTTGAAAATAATGAAGATGTAGTTGCAGTTATAGACCTACCAGCTGCGATCATGGTCAGCGACTTAGCTGACCAATTGGATGTTGGGGCGATAGAAGTTGTAAAGGCCTTGATGAGGGGAGGGTACATGTTTTCTGTCAATGATGTGATAGAGCATGAAATTGCCTCTGTGGTCTGCCAGCTGTTTGGGTTTCAAGCCGCTTTAATGTCAGAATCTAGAACAGAGACTAATTCCATTGTCTTTGACAACAAGGATGAAGACCCTAAACAACTAGCCACACGGCCGCCTATAGTTACCATTTTGGGACACGTTGACCACGGAAAAACCACCTTATTGGACAATATCAGAAAAACTAATGTTGTCGATGGGGAATCGGGAGGAATTACTCAACATATAGCCGCTTACCAAATAAAACACAATGAATCCCGGATAACATTTTTGGACACCCCCGGCCATGAGGCATTCACAGCAATGAGAGCAAGGGGAGCCCAGGTAACCGATATTGCAATACTGGTAGTAGCCTCGGATGATGGTGTAATGCCACAAACGATCGAAGCCATAGATCACGTGAGGGCGGCAGACGTACCGATAATTGTAGCTGTGACAAAAAAAGATCTACCTAACGCGGACCTCGATAAGGTATACCGACAGTTATCAGAAAGGGACCTGTTAATAGAGGGTTGGGGAGGAGAGATAATCTCAATACCAATCTCAGGCATAACCGGTGATGGAGTTCCGGAATTGCTGGAGAATATCCAGGTGGTTGCCGAAATTAGCGAATTAAAGGCTAACCCGAACAGAACAGCACAAGGTGTGGTTGTAGAAGCCCGAAAAGATAAGAGCAAAGGCAATTTAGCAACTCTATTGGTCCAAACTGGAACGCTTAGTCAAGGTGACATATTGGTCATCGGAAATACCTATGGAAAGATTCGAGCCATGTTTGATGATCAAGGAGATCGCATTAAATCAGCCCACCCATCTACGCCTGTGGAGGTAATGGGGCTTCATGACATTCCAGAAGCAGGCTCGATTTTTAAGGTGGCTGAGAGTGATAAACTCGCCAAGGAAATGGTTGATAAATACGAGAGGCAAATCAGATCGGAGGCAACCAAACTCCAAGACGCCCACACCCGAAATATATCAGGCGATTTAAGACAGGTCGACCTGATTATAAAAACAGATGTACAAGGAACTATTGAACCGATTAAAGTAGCACTGGAAAATCTCAACAGCGCCGATTGCCGGGTGAATGTCATCCACATCGCCAGCGGTGGTATTACCGAACGAGATGTCCTATTGGCAGTGGCATCAGACGCGGTGATAATTGGATTTAGGAGCCTTCCCGAAGGTGGCGCCGGCCCCTTAGCAAAACAAGAGGGTGTGGAAATAAGGAAATATACTGTCATTTACCACCTCATAGAAGATGTTAGTAAAGCATTGGAAGGAATGCTCGAACCCACGTATGGAGACGTATATGTTGGACGTGCCTCTGTTAGAGCGGTGTTCAACGTGGGAAGACGAGTTAAAGTCGCTGGAATATTCGTCAGTGACGGAAAGATATCGCGTGACTCAAAAATTCGTGTTATACGGGGGGGGTCTGAAATTTTTATGGGATCTGTATCCACCCTCAAACATTTCAAAGACGACGTAAGAGAGGTGGCGAATGGATTTGAAGGTGGAGTAAGTATGGATGGGTTCAATGATTTTGAAGAAGACGACGTACTAGAAGCATACAACACCGAAACGCTCTAAAGTTCTTTAGCCCCTATCGTTTAGATTCTGGAGTGACTATGTATCACCGTATGGATAGTGTCAACTCACTTTTTAAAAAAGAAATAAGCCGAGTCATCCAGGAAGAAGTCAAGGATCACAGGTTAGCGCAGGTGGTATCCATTGTATCGGTATCAACTTCTAGAAATATGCAAAATGCGACCGCTCACGTAACTGTGATGGGCGATACCAAAGCAAAAAAAGACACTGTTTCTGGCCTTAATTCAGCCTCAAGGTTTATACAAAGAATGCTGAGAAAGGACCTAAGCATAAAGTACATCCCTAGTATCAGATTTGTATTGGACGAATCATTGGATGAGGCCAACAAGATCAGGGATATCATGGATTCAATATCCATGGAAACCCCTGACAATAAATAGGTCGCCTATGCCTGAGTCTATCAACGGGATTATAAATGTTAATAAGCCTCCTGGGATCACCTCTATGGACGTTATTCGACGAATACGCCGGGCAAGTGGACTAAGAAGAGTGGGACACAGCGGGACTTTAGATCCCCTAGCAAGTGGCGTCATGGTAGTAGCCCTCGGAGTAGCGACACGATTATTGGAATATGTAACAGAATTCAATAAAAGCTACGCTGCCAAAATAGAATTAGGTAAAAGTACAGATACCTATGATGGAGAAGGGGAAATCCTCAATTCTGATTTAGAAGTCATCGTAAGTAATTCAGATGTACGATCTGCCATTCAAACCTTCAAAGGTACTCAATCGCAGATCCCCCCAATGCACAGTGCTATCAAAGTGAATGGAGTCAAACTGTACGATCTTGCAAGAAAAGGAATTACAATTGATCGGGCCCCTAGGTTAGTCAATCTATACGACGCGTGCATTTCTGATTTCAAATCCCCTGAGCTAGAATTACAAATTACCTGTAGTAAGGGTTTCTACGTTAGAGCTTTTGCCAATGACCTTGGAGTCCAACTCGGATGCGGGGCATATCTCAAAAAATTGGTTAGAACATCAGTGGGCAAATTCAACATTGAAAACTCCTTAAGTCTAGATTTTATAGAAACTAATTTACAAAAGAACAAAACAAGAGTTCTTTTGCACAAGCTAGAAACCGTTCTTGATCCAATACCAAAATTACGATTGGATTTTGATGAGACCAAAAAAGTTCAAACTGGTATCTCAATACCAGCAGAAGGCAACCATAAAGCGGCGGCAAACAGCCTTATTTCCATGGCTCTGACAGAGGAAGGGAAACTCGTAGCGATCATGAGATTCAATGAAAAGGACCTGATCTGGAAACCGGAAAAAGTATTTCACGATCAGATGCAAAAAATTAATTGACGTTAACCACAAAGCATAGATACAATTATTAATCGTGAAGGTGATATAAGTGAACAGTTTTGCAATAGTAGAGACCGGCGGAAAACAGTATAGAGTCCATGAAGGAGATACCATCCGAGTGGAATCGATAGACGGTGACGAGGGTGACACAATCGACTTAGAATCAGTAAAACTGATTTCCCTCGATGGTGAAACATCCGTGGGAACCCCCAATGTAGAAGGAGCTAAAGTCCAAGCAGAGGTGGTCAACAAGGGTAAAGGGAAGAAGATTGTGGTATTCAAATACAAAGCAAAAACCCGTTACAGAAAGAAAAATGGGCACCGTCAAAATTTCACTGATTTAAGAATTACTGACATATCAGTCAGTTAGGAAACAACTGCAGGAGTAATACCCATGGCCCATAAGAAAGGTGGAGGAAGTACTCGAAATGGAAGAGATAGTAAATCTAAACGATTGGGCGTAAAAAAATACGATACTCAGGTGGTCACCGCCGGATCTATATTGGTCAGGCAAAGGGGCACCCGAATACATCCAGGGCATAATGTGGGACTAGGTAAGGATCACACTCTGTTCTCATTAATTAACGGTTCGGTGAAATTTGAATATTTTCCGAATGGTAAGAAATGCGCTAGCGTTTACCCAGCCTAGGAATTAACCAGAATGAAATCAGAAATACATCCAGAATATTACAATGAAGCAACAGTGGTTTGCTCTTGCGGTGAAACCTTTGTTACAGGAGCGACTCAACCTGAACTAAGAGTAGAAATATGCTCCTCCTGTCATCCGTTTTTTACCGGCGAGCAACGAATAGTAGACACAGAAGGTCGAGTTGAGCGGTTGAGACGTCGGTACAACCTACAATGAGAGGTAATTCTTGATTAGTAAAAGGGTGAGATGTTTCTCACCCTTTTTTTTTGACACAGGTAAGGTTGCACCCAAATATGGTGGCCAGGCCATCCTTGAAGGAATAATGATACGTGGCCAGAATAACGTTGCAATTGCTGTAAGATCTCCTTCAGGTGAAATCGTGACGAGAGTTAGAAAAATCAATACTCTTTTCACAGGAAAATTAAGATCCATACCGATTATTAGAGGTATTCTAGCCTTGGCAGAAACTTTATCGCTAGGAATGGATGCATTAAATTATTCGTCGCAGGTTGCCAACCAGGAAGAGGATACACCTCCAAGTAAATTCTCATCCGTAATGATGATTTTGGTTTCTTTGAGTATTGCTGTAGGAATTTTCTTCATATTGCCACTAATGGTGAGTAAACCATTTGAAGGCATATTAGGATCTGACATCATCAGCAACGTAGCCGAAGGAATAATAAGACTAGTCGTTTTCCTTGTATATGTAACTGCTATTAGCCTTATGCCAGATATCAGAAGAGTTTATATGTATCACGGTGCCGAACATATGACGGTCCATGCACAGGAAAAAGGCGACCCTTTAACTATGGAGGAGATACGAAAATATCCCACAGCACACCCGAGGTGTGGTACAGCATTCCTGCTCACTATTATGGTGATAGCCATCGTGGTTTTCACATTTATACCAAGGGACCCTTTGTGGATGGTGATTGGCTCGCGAATCGTTTTGATTCCCATAATAGCAAGTTTAAGTTATGAATTTATCCGATTTAACAGCAAGTATGAAAACAACAAATGGGTCGCAAAATTATCTATACCCAGCTTACTACTGCAATCCCTGACAACAAAACCCCCAGACGACGATCAGATTGAAGTTGCCATCAGTGCTATGGAATTAGCCATATCTACAGATTCCAAGGCTATCTAGGTTTTAATTTCCAGATTCCCTTCTTTGTGACAATTCAGCGAACACTTTTTCAAGCGACATATCGTTGGCTGAGATAAGAACAAAGACGTGGTAGATGAGATCAGCTATTTCTGATGCCAATTCTTCCTTTTGGCCAGTCACTCCTGCAATAGCTGTTTCCCCTGCCTCTTCTACCACTTTTTGGGCAATACGGCTAACCCCTTCATCGAACAATTTATTAGTATAGCTACCATTTCTTGGATTTAACTTACGATCCTCGATAATAGAAAACAAGTCCATAAAAACATTCGAATAAGTATCAGCACCTTTGAAATTACAATTGTCTAGATCTGATAAATCGGTATTGAAGCAACTGTCCTGACCCGTATGGCAAGCTGGGCCCTTAGGATCAACTTCTAACAATAAAGTATCTCCATCACAATCAAGTTTTATTGACTTCACGATCAAGAAGTTGCCTGACGTTTCGCCCTTATGCCACAGGTTTTCCCTACTCCTGCTATAAAACCAGGCCTCCCTACTTTCTAATGTCTTAGTAAGTGATTCTCGATTCATATAGGCAACCATCAACAGCTTACGCGTTTGATGGTCTTGAACGACAGCCGGAATTAAACCTTTTTCATCAAACTGTATAGTAGTCATGTAATCACCCTTACCATTTTCAATCCGCACTATTTAGCGTATGGGTCTTACAGCAATATTACGTTCTGACAAGTATTTTTTTGCCTGCGATATAGAAAAAGTTCCAAAATGGAATATACTAGCAGCCAAAACCGCATCGGCTCGACCCATTTCAATAGCCTCTCGCAAATGTTCTAGATTCCCTGCGCCACCACTCGCGATCACAGGTACAGAAACAGCAGTGCTGACTAATTGTAGCAGTTCCAAATCATATCCAGACTCACGTCCATCCGTGTCCATACTGGTTAGAAGTATCTCCCCTGCTCCCAGTTTTGCCACTTCCCTCGACCACTTTATAACATCCACTCCGGTAGGTTCTCTTCCACCATGCGTATAAACTTCCCAAACCGAATTTTCGTCTATTTTTAAAGTCTCGTCCACACTCACATTTAGATATGAATCAAAGTTGAATGGATCGGAAATTCTTTTTGCATCTATCGCCACCACGATGCATTGTGAGCCAAAAAATTTCGCTGATTCCTTAACTAAATCAGGATTTTTTAGGGCCGCGGTATTTAATGAGACTTTGTCTGCACCTGCTTCTAACATCTTCCTTACATCTGATATTTGTCGTATACCACCACCGACAGTCAACGGAATAAATACTTCTTCGGACACATCCCTCACAACTTCAACCATCGTGTCCCTATTATCTGAGGAGGCAGTTATGTCCAAGAATATCAGTTCATCTGCCCCTTCTTTATCGTAAAATTTCGCCAATTCAGATGGATCGCCAGCATCTCTCAAGTTTATAAAACTAACACCTTTTACCACTCTACCATTATCAACATCCAGACAAGGTATTATCCTTTTTGTAAGCATCTAATTGACCTATCGATTATTTGGAAAAAATCAGCATATAAGCCATATCTGACAGATTGTGTCTAATGTAGAATTTGAACCCTGCTTTTTCTATTTTCTCTCTCAGCGCAGCTGGTTGCACCCGGTTCTTGCTTACCGGCCCGTATTCGAGAAATTCTGACTGCCATTCTATAACTGCCAGCCAACCACCTTTCTTCACACACCTATTAGCCTCTTTTAAAGTTTGTTCGGGCTTCTTAAAAAACTGGAAGGGAAATGCTGACATTGCACCATCCAAGGTTTCATCTTTAAGGGGTAAGGTAGGCTCATCCGGTATAAGAGTCACCTTCACATTTGTCAATCTGGCTTTTTTTAACTCACGCCGTGTAGTTATAAGGTTTTTCTTAACGGGGTCCAATGATACAACATTTCCCCTATAAACCAGTTTGCCCAGAGGAACTGAAAGTGCCCCCTCAGCACAACCTATATCCGCAATTTCATGGTAAGGCATAGCTGGAAGAAGCGAAATAATTTGGTATATATCAAGTTTTTTCGCTGCTATAAGAGAGTCGTTATTTAATTTTGTCTGCATATATTGCACCAATTATTTTTTTTCTATCTATCAAAATATTTTAACTCATCAATTGCCTCTGGCAATTTGATATCTCCAGTGTACAAGGCTCGACCAACTATAGATGCTTCTACACCTGATAACGCCATCTGTTTAAGATGATGAAGGTTAGCTATACCTCCCGCCGCTATTATTTTCATTTTCGTGAATGCTAAAACATCCTTAACTCCTTCATAATTCGGCTCACTAAGAGTCCCATCCTTTAATATGTCGGTATACATACACCTCTTAACACCAATTGATTCCATATCTCCTATCACATCCTCTACTGTCAATTGACTATCTCTGGTCCAACCATCCAACGCAACCAACCCGTTCCTGGAATCTACACTGACTATCAAAGATTCGTCGCCTAACGCATTTAGTATCCGCTCTAGTTCGCCGGTTCTATCTACAGCTGAGGTTCCCATAATGACTCGTGAAACTCCAATGTCAATATATCGTGCAGCAGTCTCGTAATCTCGAATACCTCCCCCAACTTGAATTCCCACCTCAGACTCTGAGCATATTTTTGAGATAACTTCCATGTTTGACGCGGAGCCTTCACGTGCTCCGTCTAAATCAACAACATGTAAATATTCAGCCCCCTGTTGTATCCATTGGATAGCCATTTCCAAGGGTTCATCAGCAAAAACTGTCTCTTGAGAGTAGTCCCCTTGAAATAATCTAACACAACGGCCTGCCCGAATATCAATTGCAGGTATCACTTTCATTGAAACGAACCACTCATTGATTCTTTAGTGAATTCAACAAAATTTTTATATATTTTAAGTCCGATTTCACCGCTTTTTTCAGGATGGAATTGAACAGCCACTACATTTTGAAATGCAACGGCACTACAGAACTCCACACCATATTTTGTAGTAGCAGCAATTATATTTTTATCAGTAGGGTCTGCATAATAGCTGTGGACAAAATAAAAATAAGAATTATTTGGGAGAGCCGCTAATACTGGATGATCCGACTTTATATTTACTTCGTTCCATCCCATATGTGGGATTTTGTTTCCTTCAGGAAAACGTTTTACAGTGCCTGCAATCAGGCCAAGACATTTTTCTTTGCCTTCCTCTGAAGCTTGCAAAAGGAGTTGCAATCCCAAGCAAACCCCCATGAAAGGCTTTTTCTCTGCAATCAATTGTAATATCAAATTATCAAGAGAACGATTCTTCAAATTAATCATGGAACTATCGCATGCGCCTTGCCCAGGAAAAACGATTCCATCACAAGACTCAATAGTACTTGGATTTGAAGTTACTAAAGCATCAGCGCCAGTTCGAACCAATGCCTTTTCGACGCTTCTTAAATTCCCTGCCTGGTAATCAATAACTGCGATTTTAGGCCTGGCCGAATTGGATTCATTCATTTATTTTTTGGCCCGTTATTAATTCAGGCGGTAAATCCTTATCCTCATATCTTGCCAGCATAAATAGAAGGTCTGAAAGCCTGTTGACATAAGGTAGTATCTGCTTATTCACCAACTGACCCAATTCTTCCAGGTCAAGGATTCTCCTTTCGGCCTCACGCAACGTAGTTCTAGCCAAATCTAAGACCGCGGAACCGGATGAAGCCCCAGGTAAAATGAAACTCGGCGGCAATTTTACTTCTGCGTCCAACTCATCAATTAATTGCTCAAGTTCAGTTACCATTTCGGGAACGATAATTTTGTATGATTCCTTCATAATGTTGTAGTTCTCAGGAAGGGTAGCCAGTTCCGCTCCGACTATGAACAACTGATTCTGTATATCAATGATTATTCTCTTGACTTTCTCATCCTTGCAAAAAGCCCGGGCTGCTCCCATAGCAGATACAACATGGTCGATAGATCCGTAAGCTTCACACCGTAGGTCATTTTTGGGAACCCTGCCACCAAAAAATAGCCCCGTCTCTCCTTCATCGCCTGCTCTGGTATATATTTTCACGATATCGAATTCCTAAAGATGTCTTAAGGTAACACTGCATATGTGTGAATATAATATCCCCTCACTTGGTAAACAGTAAACGGAATATATGGCCCAAGGCGGTACATCAGTAGCAATCCACCTACCCATATCATCTCCACCGCCTGTTTCATTCAATTTCGTAGAGAAATTGGAAGGCCCGGTCATTAATTACATACTCTAGCCTGTCCAATCAGAAATCATCCTGTCAGTGGGGCACCACCACAAAAAGCTATGTAGTCAATCAACTCTGTAACGGTCGGATTGTCTCCACATAGCGGGCAATCTGGGTTTCTCCTAAGTTTTACAGTTCTGAACTCCATACTTAAGGCATCTACAAGCAAAAGGCGGCCACTTAAGGAGTCGCCGACTCCAAGAATTAATTTCACCACCTCAGTGGCCTGTATAGTTCCTATCATGCCTGGAAGCATCCCCAAAACCCCGGCTTCAGCACAACTAGGAACTTCACCAGGAGGGGGAGGCGTGGGAAATAAGCATCGATAGCAGCCATTACCAGGTAAATACGTCGTTGCCTGTCCATCAAATAATAAAATACTACCGTCAACCAGAGGTTTCCCCAAAAGATAGGCTGCATCGTTAACCAAATATCTAGTAGGGAAGTTATCGGCACCATTCACAATGATGTCATAATCTTTCATTATTTCCATGGCGTTTATCGAGGAAATAGGTTCATCATGGACATTCACATTGGTGTCAGGGTTATAGGCCTTAAGAGTCTCAACAGCCGAATCGACTTTGGGTCTACCAATGTCATCATTAAAATGAAGTATCTGCCGCTGCAAGTTAGTGACATCAACATCATCGAAATCAACCAACCCGACAGTACCAACCCCAGCCAGCGTTAGATATATTGAAATGGGAGATCCTAATCCACCCGCACCGACCATGAGTACTTTTGCGTCAATCAATTTCCTCTGTCCAACACTTCCCACTTGTGGCATTATGATATGCCTGCTGTATCTATTGACCTGATATGGGGTCAATGCTAGTGATGGTGTTTTTGTAGCCAAAACTATCCTCCGTAAACTTTCTTTTTAATATAAAAAACCCCGCTACCTGCGCTTAAAAGCTTTGGGCGGGGCTCTATGTACACCTGCGGCCTAGTTTTACAGCGTTGACAGCCCTAAATCTAGTTCCTACAGGAACAGGTTATTTTAAACACCTTTTTGTACGTCAAATTCATCATTTTCAGAATTATAGCATCACGCAATTTAGGCATCAACTAACGCCAATATACATAAACATAGCGTTTAAATTATGGCTTAACAAAAAATAAGAGTATCGCCGGATGGTACAATTGGGGACGCTTTTTAACTTTTCTTACACTTAGCCGAGCGGCAGGATTCCATTGACTGATTCAAACATTGCATTATTAGTAGATTACGAAAACGTAGGAGTTGATTCTCTTCAATATTTGGTTGAACAAGTATCTGGTATGGGGCGCATCATCATAAAACGTGCCTACGCCGATTGGTCATCACAGAGAAAAGGTCAAGAAAGATTGATTGAACTAGGGATAGAGGCTATACATAACTACAGATCAGTGAAATCGGGCAAGAACTCCTGCGACATAAAACTTACCATCGATGCCGTAGAGATTCTTCATAGTGGGCAAGTCGATTCTTTTGTCATTGTGTCCTCAGATAGTGACTTCGTGCCTTTGGTTACTCATTTGCGGGGTGCTGGCAAAGGTGTAATAGGTGCAGGTAGAAAAGCTGTAACATCAACCACCATGGTGAAATCATGCGACAGGTACATATTTTTGGATCTTCAATCTGCCCCCGCCGTGGCTCAAAAATCATCACCCCAAACAAAAAATAATTACAGAAAACCCGCGTCATATCAAGACCGAAAGCCAGTCGCTCCTGTACTGGATGGATTAGATAATGAGAAATCTGTGAGTCAATTGTTGATGAAGGCTGTGGAAGCCTCAGCAGAAAACGACGGCAACTCATTAGGTACGAAATTGGCCCAAACTATGACTCGCATAGACCCAGGGTTTGACTATAAAGAACTCGGCTTTAGATCATTTCGAGATTTCTTAGCCTCAAGAGATGAAATAGAAGTCACTTTTCGTGAAGGCACCGATTTCACTGTCTCTATACGAGCTAATGAGCCACAACCTGCAGACAACCATGAAAATTCCAACCATCCTCGAATACCTTCAGTGAGTCCCAGAATTATTAGTTTTCAACCAGAGGTGTCGGATCAGGATTCTAATCAATTGCCGGTAGGCTGGGAATCAGAAGTTGATACAGCTTGGAAAAGTAAAGAAAAAGACCAATTGTCGGGCCAATCTGCGGCCACTCAAGCAGCAAAAGTTTTGGGCTTTCAAAGACTGAGGGATTCTCTGTACCCGACTATTGATAAATTACTTGAGGCAAGTAACCTCTTAAAGTCCAACTGGGCTAGAAACAAAAATTACGTGACCCGCAAAAAATAACGGGGACCATGCTGACACCATGCTAATTGCTATTGATATTGGTAATACCAACGTAACGATAGGCCTATTTCGGGAATCTGAACTTGTCTCTACATGGAGATTCTCAACTGACTCGCAAAGGACCTCGGACGAATATGGTTTATTGCTAAAGCAAGTTATGTCATATAACAATATAGAAGTTGCTCAAATTGAGGCAGCAGCCATATGCAGCGTCGTGCCTCCTCTGACACCTACTTTCGAATCCCTGTGTAGAATGTATCTGGATGTTAATCCATTGACAGTCGTAGCGGGAACCAAAACCGGAATAAAGGTCCTTTATGATAGTCCTAGAGATGTGGGTACCGATCGAATAGTCGATGCAGCCGCGGCGCACCATATGTATGGTGGACCATGCATCATAGTTGATTTGGGCACCGCCACAGTTTTTGATGCAGTCAACGAACGAGCAGAGTATCTCGGAGGCGCGATAGCTCCAGGAATGATGGTTTCTGCCGATTCTCTTTATAGGGCTACTTCTCAACTTAGAAGAGTGGAACTAAATGCCCCAGATCAAGCAATCGGAAAGAATACGACCCATTCGATACAATCTGGGCTTGTGTTTGGTTATTCAGAACTTATAAAAGGTATGATAGCCAGATTTAAAAAAGAAATTGGTACTGATGCAACTGTAATTGCTACAGGAGGTCAAGCAATCATAGTAAAAGACCAAGTAGGTGAATTCGATTACATAGATCCTGATCTCACCCTTAAAGGTTTGCGCATAGTTCATTCTCTTAACATTAACTAAAGGTAGCGAAATGGCATCTCCTCTTAACAACAAAAAAATCGTATTAGGAGTAACGGGTAGTATAGCGTGTTATAAAGCGGCGGACCTCGCGAGCAAACTCGTTCAAAACGGCGCATTTGTGGACGTGATACTGACAAGTGCCGCAACCCAGTTCGTATCAGAATTGACTTTCAGAAGCATAACCCACAGACCGGTATTCACCAATCTATACTCACCTGAATCTGACCTCTCTATAAACCATGTGGCACTAGCAGAAACCGCTGATGTCATAATAGTTGCCCCTGCAACAGCCAACACAATAGCCAAAATTGCCAATGGTATTTCTGATGATGTTCTGACCACCACGATTCTAGCAACTAAGGCTCCAATCATTATGGCCCCTGCAATGGATGCCAACATGTTTGATAACCC
Organism: Chloroflexota bacterium; assembly: GCA_003228105.1. Classification (GTDB taxonomy): domain Bacteria; phylum Chloroflexota; class Dehalococcoidia; order Lucifugimonadales; family UBA826; genus UBA11996. The sequence goes on along the minus strand of QGNN01000012.1, from coordinate 26,393 downwards.
AGCTACCCAAACAAATGTAACCACACTTATAACCAGAGGATTTTTTATCGCAGGCCCAGCCGATGGAAGGCTTGCTTCAGGCCTTATTGGAAAGGGAAGGATGGTTGAACCCTCTGACATAATTAGTTCAGCGAATATGATATTAGGCAAAGATGGAGACTTGTCAGGTAAAAAGATTGTCGTAAGTGCTGGAGGGACTGAGGAAGCCATAGACCCAGTAAGGAATATCACCAACCGTTCGTCAGGAAAAATGGGCTATGCAATTGCAGAGGCAGCGAGAGATCGGGGTGCTATAGTTAGCCTAGTTGCAGCTCCTAACGCTTTACCAAAACCTGTGGGGATTTTAGTCACTAACATTCAAAGCGCAGAGGAAATGAAAAAAACGGTCGAAATCGAGTGTGATGGAGCCGACGCTCTGATAATGGCGGCGGCCGTCGCTGATTGGAGACCTTTGAAGCAATTAGATTCCAAAGCAAAAAAAAGCACTTCTGATACTTGGTCATTAAAACTGGTAAAAAACCCTGACATTATTGGTGGTATAAAATCTGACAATCTCATTAAAGTTGGCTTCGCCGCCGAGAGTGAAAATCTCATAGAAAACGGGAGGTCAAAAGTTCAATCTAAAAACCTAGACTTTATTGTTGCAAACGACATTACTGAAAAGGACAGCGGGTTCTCAGTAGACACCAATAAAGTAACCATAATCCATGCAAACGGGAACATCGAATCTCTCCCGTTAATGTCTAAGTATGATGTAGCCCATTCCATATTGGACAGGGTGAAGTCAGGCTTTTAGGCGAATCCACGAGATGATAAAACATGCCTATTAAAATAGCGGTCATATCAGACACGCATTGTTATGAATGGGAAGAGGTTCACCCAGATATGCGTGCTTTAGTGGCTGAATGTGACATAGCGATTCATTGTGGAGATATAGTCCGCCAACCAGTGGTGGAAGGATTTTTGGAATCAGCAAAGAAAGGGCTAATAGTACATGGAAACTCTGATCCCGTAGATTTGAGGGAAAGCCTCCCATACACCCAGATTATAGAGGTTGATAAAACAAAGATAGGAATCACTCATCCTGCTTGGGGAGGGTCTGAATTTCCACCTTCGGAGCTATTTAAGGATTTTGAGGAGCACTTAGATGTGATTTTATTTGGGCACACTCATGAGCCTCTAATACAAAATGTTGACGGCACATTGTTTGTAAATCCTGGCCAAGGATATAAATCGTTTATGGTGGACGCAACTATGGCTGTTATTACGATTGACAACGGTGTGACGGATGCAGAAATAATAATAATAGAATCAGGACGTTCGTAAAAACATCTCACTCTTTTTGTATTAGGTAGTTCCAGGTCTCAAGGGCAAGTGGATGAACAACCCTTTTCTGTTGCATTAAAGACTTGACTCTCAATTTCAAATATTCGAGGATGCTCTCGTCAAGATCAACTTCCATTTTATCTGCGACCAGTATCAGTTCTGGATTCTCTGCCAATTTTTCTGCTTCTACCTTGTCAGCAATAAAAACTATTTTCTCGATATGCGTCATACAGGGCCGACCAGTTGTGTGGTATCTAACTGAATTTACCACTTCCTCGTCATCACAGCCTAGCTCTGATTCCAACCAAACAGCTGCCAGAGGCCCATGCAGAAGCACTGGACTATCAAGTTCATAGGAATTTAAGGGGATATTTTTCTCTTTAGATTGTATTAAAAGTTGTGATCCCTCAAGGTGCCTTGCCAGATCATGGGAAAGTGCACCTAGTGCACATCTTTTGCCATCAACCCCATGAATTTCGCCAAGCCTGCTGGCTAAATCACGAGTTCGATTAATATGTTCCTGTAAGGATAAGGGAAGAGAAACGACCATCCTTTCGACCTGATCATAAAGTTCGTCAATTTGATGAGTCACATTTATCAACCAATACCTGCCAATTTGTGTCCACCAATCAGGTGCAAATGCAAGTGTGGAACCTGTTGCCCAGAATCTTTTTTTTGGTTAATCACGAGCCTATAACCACTTTTCGATATTCCATTCGTAACAGCTAATTCAGTTGCAATCCTATACATGGAGTTCAATACTCTAAAATCTTCGATTTCAAAAATTTGCAGATATGTCACATGGACACTAGGAATGACCAGCAAATGAACAGGTGAAACAGGGTTAATGTCCTTAATGGCAAAACAATGCTCATCTTTATATAAAATTTCAGAAGGTATTTCCCCTCGGTAGATTTTACAAAAAAGGCAGTCATTCATGTTTCTCTATTCCAGAACAGCAATCGCCTCTATTTCAATGAGGAATTTTGGACTAACTAACCCACTAATAAATATAGTGCTACTAGCCGGGCCATCTTCCGGAAACAGTTCTAATCTCCGTGTTGCATATTTTGAATAATCCTCAGGCCTAACGATAAATGCTGTTATTTTAACGAGATCTTCATTGGTAGCTCCCACTGATTTCAAAGCGCTCTCAATATTAAAGAAGCATTCCTTGGTTTGTAGGTAACAGTCATCTTCCCCGACAAGATCTCCTTTCGCATTTACAGGTACCTGACCGGACACGAAAAGGAGATTCCCGGATTTGGTGATTGGAGAAAATCCGGATGGCTTATTATCTGAATTGGGGAAAAAAGTTTGTCTTGGCATTGTTTCTAACCTAGTCCCATTAAGATAACTGCATCAGTTCTATCCGAACGTCATCAGGTGCTTGTATAAACCCAATAATTAGACCAGTTGGTGTTTTGGTTGGGCCATCTAATATTTTTGCACCCAACCCTTCCAGTCTTTTAAATTCGGCATCAATGTCATCCACTTCGATTCCGAAGTGTTCCAATCCCCAATGAGCTGAGGCGTCTCCCCCTCCCATTGTTTCACCAGTTCGATCACTAGATATATTCACAGCTATACCATCTTTAGTTCGGCACCTAATGAACCTGTCCCCTTGAGGACGGGGGTTTTCATCATTAATAATTTCAAACTCAAAAGCTTTCACGTACCAATCTGCGGTTGCGCCGGGATCTGGGGCTTTAAGATGAACATGATTAAAAGAATACGACATTCTAAATTCCTCCAATTAAATTAAAAGAGCAGATTAAATTAGGCGGCAACCTCTGTCAACACTCGACTTCATGATTTGGTGGAATTTACAGCCGCAGCAAAGGCAAATATCTTCCCTGCATCTTTAACACCGTCAGTTTCGACGCCGGTCGATACATCTACAGCCCATGGGTGCGAAATTCTTATAGCTTGAAGGACGTTTTCCGGAGCCAGTCCTCCAGCTAATAAAAATCTGCCTGGCAAGTTGAATTGTTCAATCGCATTCCAATCAAAAGTTTTACCTGTGCCACCCAAAGTCCCCTTCTCATATTTATCCAACAATGGTAGGTATCCCGCACCAAATATGTTATCCAAATCCGAATTGATTAATTTACTCTTCACACCTAAATCGACTTTAACTTGTTTGATCACCTCAGCATCAACTTCATCCCAATAAAATTTATCTTCATCCCCACATAGTTGAGCATAATCTAATTCACATTTACTTATAATTTCATTTACTTCTTCTATTGGTTGGTTTGCAAACAAGCCAACTAAAGCTGGCCCATTGCTACCTGATTCAGATCTGTACTCATTTATAATTTGAATCGCAAAATCTAAACTTACTTCACGTCGAACGCCATGAACAAATACAAAACCCAGAAAAGAAGCCCCATTTTCTCGGGCAACCAGGGCGTTTTGAGAGTCCTTTAATCCACATATTTTGAACAAGGTCACAGTAAATTCCTAAGCGCAATGGCAGGGTCATCTGCTGTTACCAAAGATTCTCCCACCAAAACCGCCCCTACTCCTGCTTTCATAACCCTTTCAATGTCGGCCTTGCTCGTAATACCGCTTTCACTAACCAATATTTTCCCAAATGGCACCTTTGGGGCCAAAATTTCGGTCGTTTCGAGTGTGGTAATGAAGGTTTTCAAATCTCTATTGTTGATCCCAATGATTTCAGCCCCAGATTCCACAGCCAATTCAAGTTCTTTTTCGTCATGCACCTCAACCAAACATTGCATCCATAGTGAGGTTGCTATGTTTGTAAAATCTATCAATTGGTCTTTGTCCAACATAGACACAATAAGCAAAATTGCGTCAGCCCCATAAGCACGAGCTTCATAGATTTGGTAAGGGTCAAATATAAACTCTTTCCTTAAAACAGGTACACCCCATTGATAAACTTCATTTTGAACATCAAATAGATCTTCGATGCTGCCATAAAAATGATCTTCGTTTGTAAGAACAGAAACTGCCGCCGCACCATTCTCAGCGTATACTGCGGCCAATTCAGAAGCTTTGATGTCTTTTGAAAAAATACCTTTTGAGGGTGATCCTCTTTTTATCTCCGCAATTACCCTAACGGAATCCCCCATCAGACAGCCAGAAAAATTTAACGGCCTTTCACGGCTCGATATCAACCTCTCTACTTCTTGCCTAGGTAATTCCTTCTTACGTGCTTTCAATCTTTCTTGTTTAATTTTGACAATTTTTTTCAATATGTCAGGGGTATCAGGGTTTATCATCGGGCCCTACATCGCATTGCTAAATTTTACGTGTTCATTCAAAGATTTCATCGCTTTGCCAGAATCTATAGAATTTTCACTGATTGACATGCACTCATTTAAAGTATCGGATATCCCTGCAACAAAAAGAGTCGCTCCAGCATTCATTACAACAATGTCTCTTGAAGGTCCTGGGTCTCCTGCCAATACGCCTCGAATTACCTTGGCACTCTCCTCAGCGTTACCTGCTTTTATGTTTTCCAGAGATGAGACTGCTATTCCGAAATCTTCGGGTTTTATCCGATAACTACTAACTTTCCCAGCCTCAAGTTCCCACACAGAACTGCTAGTGGATATGGTTATTTCATCCAGTCCATCATCACCGTGTACCACCAATGCCTTTTTACTACCTAATTTGCCCAGGACCTTGGCCATGAGTTCCCCGAATAACGGATCTGCGACTCCAATAAGCTGGCGAGCTGCACCTGCAGGATTTGTGAGTGGGCCTAGAATATTAAAAACGGTCCGAATACCCATTTCCCTACGGGGCGCAGCGGCATATTTCATCGACGGATGAAAAGATTGAGCAAACATGAATCCAAATCCGGTCTCGGTTATACAGTCTGCGATTTGCTGTGAATTCAATTGAATATTCACCCCTAAAGCCTCTAGTACATCTGCGCTTCCACTTTTACTAGACATAGCCCTATTACCGTGTTTACCAACCTTTACACCCGCGCCAGCCGCTACAAAAGCCGCGGCTGTAGACACATTAAATGTTCCAAATCCGTCACCTCCAGTACCGCATGTATCAACTAGATCATTTTCCGTATCCACATGTAACGACATTGTCCGCATTACAGAAGCCATGCCCGAAACCTCTTCCACTGTTTCTCCTTTCATTCGAAGAGCGGTGACTAATGAGCCAAACTGTGAGGGAGTAGCTTCCCCATCCATTATCGAAGTCATAGCAGAAACAGCTTCATCAAATGTAAGATTTTCTTTTTGAACCAGTTTTTCTATCAAATTACTGATCATAATTAGATCCTTTGAAAGGCATTAATACTTCAAAAAATTTCCCAAAAGTTCCTTCCCGTTTTCAGTCATAATAGATTCAGGGTGAAACTGTATCCCTTCTACAGGATGATCTTTATGCCTAACGCCCATTATTAATCCGTTTTCAGTCCAAGCGGTAACTTCCAAATCATCAGGAATATCTTTCTTAAATATTGCAAGTGAATGGTAACGAACCGCATTGAATGGATTCGGTAATCCGTTAAACACTCCTTTGCCATCATGATGTATCGCAGAGATCTTACCGTGCATTATTTCTCCAGCGCTACCGACCACCCCACCATAAGAATACCCCACGCATTGATGACCTAAACACACCCCTAGTGTTGGTACGGTTGGACCAAAATATTTTATAACATCGTTTGAAATACCGGCCTTATCAGGAGTACATGGGCCTGGCGATATAACTATTTTTTCAGGCCCCATTTTAGTTATTTCTTGCAGCGTGATCTTGTCATTTCGAACAACAGAAACTTCAGCTCCCAACTCAGCGAGATACTGATACAAATTGTAGGTAAAGCTGTCGTAGTTATCTATCAATAAAATCATTTAATGAGCACCCAGTTTGTTTTCGGCATCTTCAATGGCTCTCATTAGGGCCTCGGCCTTATGAATCGTTTCATAAAATTCTATCTCTGGCACGCTATCATAGACTATCCCTCCTCCTACCTGAAAATGCGCCACCCCATCTTTGAAAACTAGCGTCCTTATTGTGATGGCAGTATCCATATTTCCTACAAAATCAAAATAGCCAACTGCTCCGGCGTAGGGACCTCTTGAATCCTCTTCCAGTTCTGCAATTATCTCCATAGCCCTTATTTTGGGTGCACCGGATACAGTCCCTGCAGGGAAGCACGCCCTAAGAGCGTCGAAATTTGAATATTCTGATTTTAATTTCCCTTCCACGTGGGACACTAAGTGCATAACATGGGAATATCTTTCTATTCCCATTATTTCGACCGCCTGTACCGTTCCCGGTTCGCTGACCCGGCCGATATCATTTCTACCAAGATCTAATAGCATTAGATGTTCAGCCTTCTCTTTTTCGTCGTAACGCAATTCCTTTTCTAATCTACGGTCTTCCTCCGGATTATCCCCCCTTGGGCGGGTTCCTGCTATTGGATGTGTAGAAACCAGACCATCTTCTACTTGTACCAACATTTCTGGTGAAGCTCCAACAATTTGAAATCCATTCAAATTGAGATAATACATATATGGAGAAGGGTTTATCGCCCGAAGAGAGCGATAAATATGAAAAGGATGAGCCGAAGTAGGCCTTGAAAACCGTTGCGAAACGACAACTTGGATGGCATCCCCATCCACCACATATTTTTGACTATCCTCAACCATAGATTGATGGTATTCAGGGGTCATATTGGAAATTTTATCTCCAGATCCAAACCCAGATTTCGCAGGAATATCAGAAGGATCAAGTGGTGAGTTAAGCCTCTCTATAACCTCATCAATTCGCTCAATGGCTTTCACGTATTCATCTTCAATCATACCATCCAATTTAACGTGGCTTACAACTTGGATCATATGTCGAACATGGTCAAAAACCAGGAAGGTTTTTGTCAGCATGAAGACTGATTCCGGAACGTCAAGAACATTTTTGTTGCCGTAGGGGATATCTTCAAAATAACGAGCAACTTCATAAGAAAGATATCCCACGACTCCTCCCATAAAGCGAGGTAGGTATCCAGAGTCAACCACCTCATATTTCGATAGAATAGATTCCACTAATTTAAGGGGATCTACCTCTCCATCTTTCCTTCCGGGTCCAGTCTCAATTACGTCCTCTGGCTCAGTTCCAATAAAACTATATCGAGCTAAATGTTCTCCCCCTTCCACGCTTTCCAGCAAAAAAGAATAAGGAGCACGAGCAACCTTTAGGTAGGCTGACACAGGTGTCTCTAGATCTGCACTAATCTCCCTGTATATAGGTGCAAGATTGCCCTGAGAACTCATTTTTTTTACCTCAGATAATCTAGGGAAATACATATTGGAACTCCATGATTCTTGGTGTCAGATGGGTTATTCTAATCATGGTACGATTAGTCCCATTTTTTCTTTCATTTCGTGAACTTTGGGCATCGATACTGAGGCTGCATGCTCAGCCCCAATAACCAACAATCTATCCAATTCAGCAACGTCATCCATCAGGTGTTCATATTGTTCACGTATGGGAGTAAGCTTTTCTATAACAACCTCTGCTACTGTCTTTTTTAGATCCCCGTATCCTCTGGCCGACTCAAAGTCTCGTTCAACCTCTTTTTTATTCTTCCCTGTAATGACTTTATATATGCCTAGCAAATTATTAACCCCTGCCTTTTCTTCCTCTTCAGAAAACCGAATTTCGTTTTCTGAATCAGTAACGGCACGCATAAAAGATCTTTCTATTTCCTTTGGGTCGTCTAACATTCGAACGGCGTGACCTCTTATGTGAGAATAACTTTTAGACATTTTTACCATAGGGTCATTAAGACCCATAACACGACCACCAATATCCGGTATCACAGGTTCAGGCACAACAAACGTTTCCCCGTAAATGCTGTTAAATCTGTTGGCTATGTCTCTTGCCAGTTCAACATGCTGCTTCTGATCCTCCCCAACAGGGACCTCGTGGGCATCATAGAGAATAATGTCGCTAGCCATCAATACCGGGTAATCCAATAAGGCTGTCGATACACTGTCCCTACCTTCTGATTTGTCCTTAAACTGTGTCATCCTTTCCAGCCAACCCAGAGGTGTCACACAATTTAAAAGCCAACATCCTTCAGCATGGGCTGAAACATGACTTTGAACGAACAATGTGCTCTTTTTAGGATCCAACCCACACGCGAATAAAATTGCTGCAAGATCTCTAGTTTGAGACACAAGTTGCTCTGGATCCGGGGTTACCGTCAAGGCATGAAGGTCAACCACACAAAAAAAATTCTCCTTTTCTGACTGCCGGTCCACCCAACCTTTAAATGCACCCAGGTAATTCCCCAATTGAGGATCACCACTTGGCTGTACCCCGCTAAAAACTCTTTTTATTTCTTTCATTTTGATCCTACAATTATTTTCAAAAAAAAACCGCCCCTCGAAAGGGGCGGTTGTATTACCGCGCTGCCACCCTTATTCCTCTTATTAACTAAGAGACACTCTATGGAATTTAATTCCCGGCTCTTTTAACGGGGCCTATCCGTCCATTAATCAACCTCAATGGATTGACAAACAGCAGCTCCCAGGTCCATTCACTACCTGCGCTTACACCGGTTCTCAGCTTACCCGGCTCTCTTAGTATCGCTAAGTAGCTACTATTCCTGTTCTACGCCTTTTAAGTAAAGTAATTATACCGCATGGTGTCTACTGGAACGCCGGTATCACCTCTTTTCCAAACAGCTCAATTGAGGTCATAACTTTTTCATGAGAAACTTGGTCAGACTGCATAATTAAAAGAAGTTGGTCTGCACCAATTTCCTCATGGCGACGGACAGATTCTATGCACGATTCAGGATTACCAGCGACTATTACCCCTCGTTCAGCCAAAAGTTCTGCAGGCATCTCTCCTAACATAGCTCTTGGAGCTCCTCCTCCTCCTAGATCTTCTTCATCTCCCAAAAATCTTGAAAAATTCGCCTGCAAATGCTCGGGTACTCCTCCCCATGAGTCTAATAATTTTTCATACACATCTGCTCTATCAGCGGTGTATGGTCGGTTAGGTCCAAAAAATTCCTTAATAGCAGTAGCTCCAATTTCTTTGGCTTCTTGATCATCATACCCACAATGTCCTAATGTGAAATTAGCCCATTGATTGTTTACGAATCCACCAACGGGGTTTGCATTTTTAATATTCTCTCTGTAATTCTCCACATGTTCCTTCATCCCCGCGGGAGCACCAGATCCAAATGACAAAACGCCTATTCCTTTTTCAGCTGCCATTTCATAACTACTAGCCTGCGTGCATGCCATCCATATTGGAGGATGAGGAGACTGTTTGGGTTTGGGTAATATCTCCCTTTCAGGAATGTCAAAATGTTTACCCTTATGTGAAAATAATCCTTCCGTCTGCCAAATATTAGGGATGATATTCAAAGATTCTTCCATGATTTCTCGGGTATCCCTAGGATCGATTCCTAGGCCTAGTTGCTCATACGGGCTGCTGCGCCCAACCCCAAATTCCACTCTGCCGCCTGAAAGATGGTCGACCATAGATATTCGTTCTGCAACTTGTATTGGATGATGATTGGGCAGAACAACCACACCAAACCCTATCCGAATTTTTTTCGTCAGCCTTGATAAGGCAGAAATTATCACTTCGGGTGCAGAGGACCCAGAGAAGGTTGTCAAAAAATGATGTTCTACAAACCATAAATGATCAAACCCCACCTCATCGGCCAAACGACATTGTTCGATAGTTTCATCAATTAAAGATGAATAATCAACTTTAAAGTCGTTGTGGGGACGCTGCATTTCATACAGAAGTCCGAATTTCATATTCTATCTCCTAGGCAATTAATCTTAATTCGATGCAGTCTAACACAAGCAAACTACTCCTCGAAAAAGTGGGGTTATGTGTACACTATGAATATAATTCCCGTTATCCATGGTAGGAGGTAGCATGAATATATTGATAATGGCTGCTGGAGCTGTAGGTGGTTATTTTGGCTCAGTTTTATCAACTTCTAATGAGGTCACGTTTGTGGCTCGAGGAGAGCATTTACGGAAAATCCAAGAATATGGACTTTCCGTAAAAAGTGTCACCAGCGGGAACTATGTGTGCAGGTCTAAAGCTTACCAGGAGCCCCCTCAAGGATATCAAGCTGATCTGGTTATCTTCTGTGTAAAGGAATACCAGAATGACGAGGCCGGTGAAATCATTGCTAGTTCAATTTCAGATAACACTACCATTTTGACCTTGCAGAACGGTCTGGGAAGCGGAGAATTTTTAAGCCAAAAGTTTGGTAGTGAAAAAGTTGTTTTGGGAGCAGCCTATGTCGAAGCTTCCAAAGGTGACCCTGGAGAGATATTCGAACACGGAGGTGGATGCCGTATAACTTTTGGCAAGCAATCTGACCTACAGGAAGATCGGATAAAAGAACTTTCAAAGATGTTTGAAAATTCTAATATTGATTTCGTAGTGTCAGAAAATATACTTGATGACCTTTGGCAAAAATTGATATTCATTAGCGCTTTGAGCGGTATGACATGTATAACCAGGTCTCCATTTAAGGAAGTAATGAACAATCCTTTAACACGAAACATGACCAGAGGCCTTGTCCGTGAAACGGCTTTGGTGGCATCTAAATTGGTTCCAAATTTTTCTGAGGATACTGTCCAAAATACAATTGATTACCTGGAAACTCACAAAAATGATCTGGTATCGTCAATGCATCAAGATCTATTAGCCGGCAAGCCCATGGAAATTAACGCGATAAATGGCGCAGTCAGTAGAGAGGGGGGAATTCTTGGCATCCCCACTCCGATCAACAACATGATAGCCTCTTGCCTTTCACTGCAAGATGCTAGAGCAAGAAAATGACTAATTCCTCAGAAAGGGAAATTTTATGAATTATTTCTATAGCGCCAAAGATGCTAATCAGCGAGAACTTGCACTTGGAGTGAAGTTAAAAACCATGTGGGGAGAAAAAATAATGATGAGTCTCGTCGAATTAGATCCAGGTTCTGAAGTTCCTTTGCACAGTCATCCCAACGAACAAGCCGGTATGGTGCTTGAAGGAGAGTTTGAATTCACGATTGGAACTGAGTCCAAAAAGGTGAAAAAGGGAGAATATTACATTATCCCCGGTGGTATAGAACACAGGGTTGTGGCAGGATCCAAACCTCCACGAGCCTTGGATATTTTCAGCCCCCCCCGTGATAACTACAAATCATAATTACAATTTAGGGTGCCTGTTTCCAGTGGACACCCTAAATTTTTAGAACAGAATTATCTATGCGCCAAACCGAACATCAGCGTTAGGGTCGCTATAGTCGACTCCTTTTGTGGCCCAAAAAATCTTAGCAATTCCATCTACTGCATCAACCAATTCCTTCGCTGAAGATGAACTTACCCCCTGCTTATTGGCACCCGCTAATTTGTCCGCGTTCCAGAACAATTCGTGGAGATTTGGGTAATCAGAAAGATGCTCCGGTTTGAAGTAGTCTGACCAAAGAATATTAAGTTCGTTTTTAACTCCCTGAGCATGCTCTTCCTTAACCGCCACATACCGTGCTACTGAATTAGGCATCCCGGGATCTGGGGCACCGTTAGAAAAATCCACGGCCTCAAGTCTCATAGCCATTTTCAGAACCGTCTGCGCTGCTATCTTTGCACTAATTGGGTCGTATATACCACATGGAACATCACAGTGGGCTTGTACATCTCCAAAAAGTCTTGAAATGATTTTCATAAACAACCTTCCTTAAGACTGGCCTTGCTCTCCAAGGCCCAAAACTTTAATTTATATCAGAAACCTATTAACCAGTTTCTGACTGTTAAGATACAGAAAATTACTGTCCAAGGCAACAAGACAACAAATGGGGATTACAAAGGTTCTATGTTTCATATTAGAAGGGTAAAAAATCGCAGTATGGAACCAACATTAACCCATAATGTTTTAATATTAACGAAGACTTTTAAATTCCCCTATCGCGGCCAGATAGTGACATTCAGGAATCCAATAAATTGCGCGGATACATTAATAAAAAGAGTGATAGCAATAAAACATGACCGTTTAAAAATTAGGGAGGGGTCTATCTACCTAAACGAGGAAAGTTTAAAGGAACCATATATAGAAGGATTACCCAGAACAATGGGTATTAAAGAGGAATTTGATTGGACTCTGGAGGATGATTCGGTAATTGTTCTGTCAGATAATCGTCTTACAGGAAGTTTGGACAGCCGCGAACTTGGAAATATTAAATATGAGCATATATTAGAGGAATTTGTTATAAAATTATGGCCGATAAAATTCCGCAACCCCTAAATAAAAAACCACAACCGCCGATTTAGTAATATAATTTTGCCGACAAAATAAATTACGACTAGCATCAGAGGTGTTTTATGTCAGAGACCATAGTTTTATACACTAGTCCAGACTGTACTTATTCAGACGCCTTAAAAGAAGAACTTATAGATTTGGCACTAGATTTCGAAGAAATAAATCTGGCTCTGAATCCGGAACTCTGGGAAAAAGTAGAAGAATTAACTGGAGGAGAAAGAATAACTCCAGTTATGGTCACTGGAGATAATGTAGAAGTAGGATTCCATGGAGTTGGTTGAAGTTACTAGATAACCGTGGCCGTGAGCCACAAAAACTGAATGTCAGAGTTCTAATAATGCTGATTTAGTTTCCTGATTCAAACTTTGTTAGCAATGGAGTTGCAATGATTTGGGTACGTAGAATAATCGCCTTGCCTTTCATAATCATGGCCTTCATCACCTTTCAAGTTGGTGTTCTAGCCCATCAGACAGCTTCCAATCTCATCAATCCATCTTTTTACCTGGAAACTTTAGCCGAGTCTAACATCTACCAATTTCTACTAACTGATTTGCCCAAAACAGCACTAAAAGACGTACGGAAAGCAAATAGCAACCCTATTATCGAGCAGAGTGGATTGTCCGATGAAATTATCCTCACCTCGATAAACGAAATTATCCCACCCGAGTGGTTGCAATCCAATTTTGAATCCGCTGTCATAGGGGTTGGCGACTACGTAACTGGAAGGAGTGACGAATTCACCATTTCGATACCGATAGATGAAAGAGTCCAAGCAGCTTCTAATCAAATAACTTTTATATTAAATGAAAGTGATCTTTATAAACTGGTAATGGAAAATCAAGTGCGCCCAGTTGTGTCCGAAGCGTCAAAAAACGAATTACCTTTTGGCGTCTCTGTTAACGAGGACCAACTAATGGGTTCGATCCAAAAAATAATATCTAAAGCGTGGCTCACCGGGCAAATAGATTCAGTACTTGGTGAAGTGGTTCCCTACGCAGTAGGAACTAACGATACTTTCGCGGTCATAATAACTGTAGACGATCGGATTGAAGTAGCAGTCGCGGAAGTCAAATTTTTATTGGCTGAGGCTAACGCTTATGAAGCATTATTTGAAGGCTCAATTGCTCCAAATATATCCTCTTCAATAGGTAACACTGCAAAATTACCCTACGGTGTGGAAATGACTGACGAGGAAATATCAGCAATAATAAAAAAGACAGCCCCACCTTCCTGGATGCAAAAAACAACTGAATCAATACTTGATAATGCCACCCCTTATTTGGTCGGTAGAACTGATGAATTTGCCATCTCAATTGACATAGAGCCAAACAAAGAAGAGGCGGTTAGTGATTTGATGGCCCTCGCTGAGCAAAAGTTAAACGGTAAATTAGACAGCTTACCGGATTGTGACCCTGATGAAGTCGTTAATATATTGAGCAATCCCATCGGAGGACTTCCGTCATGCTACCCAGCGGACCCAGCCCTTAAACGGCAAATGCAAAGTTATACTGAAGCATACATAACCACAGTTATATCGGCAGTAAGGCCCCAGATTATAAATGCGATTCCTAACTCAATTGAATTTGATCAAGACTCCTTGAGGCAGGTAGTCCCCCCCAAAGCATTGGATTCTTTCGATCAAGGTAGGGCTATTATGCGAGAAGGCTATACCTTCAGGCAAACTGATTTGGAAAGCCTTATCAAACAAGGTGCAGGCGACAATTCTTGGGATCAGGTTACTGCTGTTAGAAATTCTCTATCAAAGGGAATTCAATATAACGATCAAGATTTTAGGGTCCATATTGAAACAATAACTGCCGATGGTGGTCAAACACTATCAATGCTTGACCAACTTCGAGACATACTGAAGTTAGTACACATGTTTAATTTGGCAGTTTACATACCGACTATTCTAATAGCAGCTCTAGTGGGGTTTTTAGGTGGGCGAGGATGGAATCAGAGACTCATGTGGGCTGCTATAGCCATGTTAATTGCATCATTTCTGGTATATGTAATCTGGGGTCCAATTTACTCGTCTGTAGCAGAGCCAATCATTCATGTACAAATAGATCAAATCGCATCACAAACCAGCGGACAAATCGCACCTCAATTCTTGGCCACTGAATCATTGGTGCTTCAGCAAGTCACCAGCATTGGGAAAATAGCGATTTCAAGGTTTATAGCAGGTATTTCGAGTACTGCACTCATAACATCAATTATCTCAGTGATGATAATTACCGGATGCGTAATTTTAAGAAAGATGAATTCTAAAGTAGAAAATTAGAGATAACTAGTATGGCTAGGATAAAGCAAATAACGTCAAAAAATGAAATATCGGATGAACATCATGGAATATTTGATTCAATAGCTTCTTCCAGAGGAAGAATAAGTGGCCCATTCTCCGTGTTGCTACACAGCCCAGAGATTGCCGGAAGAGCGGCGCATCTTGGGGCGTACATACGCTTTGAATCTTTACTTGAAGACGATGAGAGGGAGGTCGCAATCATTACAGCTGCTCGGGAAATGAATTGTAACTATGAATGGGCAGCTCACGTACCAATAGCTTTAGAAGCCGGGGTAGCCCAAGAAGTTGTAAACGTAATAAATGAAAGAATTTCCACAGACGAGGTAGCCCCCAACTACTCGCTGATAATACGGTATGCAAGGCAATTAATAAATGATAAAAAAGTGGACCAAGAAACGTTTGAACAAGCTGTCTCTAAGTACGGAGAACAGGGTGTCACAGAATTAACAGCCGCCATCGGTTATTATGGAATGCTGGCATGCGCCCTTAATGTTTTTGAGGTAACTCCTGAATCTGGCAAACCAACCCTAATATAATTTAAGGAAGATATTGGGTGACCTCTTCATATTCTTCGTCAGTCAGCTGCCAATCTGCGGCGGCAGCATTAGAGATAACCTGTTCCGGTTTGGTTGCACCGGCTATTACTGAACTAATATCACCGTTATAAAGTAGCCAAGCGAACGCTAAATCCAAAACAGTTTTATCTCTTTCTTTGCAAAAGCTAATCAACTTTTCAAGTAACGCATAATTATCCTCAGTAAACAATCCCCTATTGTCGGATTCCAATCTGGATCCTGTTGGAGGCGGAGAATTTTTCCTGTATTTCCCTGTCAAAAACCCGTTGGCTAGCGGGAAATATGGAAGAATTCCGACTTCATATTTTTCACAAAAAGGAATCAGTTCACGCTCTACAGTTCTTTCCAGCATGCTGTAGTGTGGTTGGGCACTTATAAAAGTCTGGATTCCAAGTTCCTTGGAAGTCCATACAGACTCACAAACCTGCCATGCAGAAAAATTCGAACACCCAAAATACCTTATTTTGCCTTGGGTGACCAAATCATCCAAAACTCTCAAGGTCTCTTCTATGGGTGTAGTGGAGTCCCACCAATGAATTTGGTACAAATCTATATAAGTGGTCCGCAAGCGAGTCAAGCTATTCTCAACTTGCTCTATTATATGTTTTCTGGAATTGCCAGCTTGATTAGGGCCTTCTGACATACGACTTGAAACCTTAGTAGCTATTACGGCTTTCTCACGTCTACCCTCTAGGGACCTTCCTATATATTCCTCTGACAAGGTATTACCGTAGCTATTTGAAGTGTCAATCAAATTGATTCCAACATCAAATAATTGGCTGATAACACAATCCGAACTCTCATAATCTAACCTGCCTCCAAAATTATTAGCCCCGAGGCCGATGATTGAAACCTCCAACCCAGATTTTCCTAATTTTCTATAGTTCATTAAAGAGTCCCATTATTTACTATATTTTCAGGCCTAGATACGAAATAGTCATCTTCTTTATTAATCAAAAGAGCAAATGGATGTGAATTTACATCCAAGGCCATTTCGCGGTCTTCAATGGGCCACTGAGGGTATTTAGGAATTTCATATTTCTGTGACTCTTCACCAGCTATAACCAACGATCTTACGGCATTATGGTCAGGGTTTCTGCCTTGCATGGTATTTCGTAAATAAAGAGCACATTGTTCATCTTCATCTGCTCTTACCCTACCTTCCCATCCCATGGCTACCAAGGTGACTATCTCTGGCTTTGCCGAAAGGATGTTGGTTACCGTAGCATCTGCTACGGCAAATGAACCTCCATAGATGACATCTGCGTTAGAAGCCGCGGTGACACCTACCGTTCCTGCCCGTGTGGACTGGATAATTGTTTTGCCGGTCAGATCGACATTTTTTAATTCAGATGGAGAATTTCCGAAATCGAATCCTTCCGGTCTTTTACCTCCAACTTCCCCCATCAAAACATCCCCCACACCCTTACGCCTAAGTTCAAAAGCCTCTTCTATTTCAGCAACCAAAATGATTTCTTTTGCACCGTTTGCAAAGGCTACCGCCTCTGTAGTGAAACAACGAAAAACATCGATCACCACGACGACTCCTTCAGCCTCTTGGGCTCCCCTAATCAGACTTTCAATTCTTATTTCCAATTTATGCGTTCCTTATACCCCTTAATTCTTTAGGCAAGGTGAAAGTTATATTTTCTTCTTCGCCCCCCATTTCAATTAATTTGTTAGGGTTAATGAAATCGATAATACCCCTCACCAGTGAGTCTGGAGTAGATGCACCAGAGGTTATGCCTACATTTACCACATCAGCAAGCCATTTTGGATCAAGTTCTTCTACACTATTAATCAAAAAAGCAGGTACTCCGTTCAATTCCGCAACCTCTTTTAACCGGTTACAGTTAGAGCTATTTTGGGCACCCACTATCAAAAATACCTCGACATGATTAGAAATTTCTTTTACTGCCATTTGCCTGTTGGTAGTGGCATAACAAAGGTCATTCCTAACTAATACGTCACTAAAGGAATTTTGAATATTACGAATTGAATTTTGAGTATCATCTACAGAAAGTGTGGTCTGGGTCAAAACGGCCACGGGGATGGAATTATCCCATTCTGGAGATACAAATTCTTCTCTATCATCTACAATTTCCATATCTGTTTGTCCGGTAGTTCCTTTAACTTCCTGGTGGCCTTTATGTCCAACCAATATTATTTTCCTACCTTCTCGGTGATATTTTTTTGCTTCGTTATGAACCTTAATCACAAGAGGGCAGGTTGCATCCAAAACCTGTAACCCTTGTTCTTTTGCCTTCTTAAAATCTTCTGGATGAGAACCATGGGCCGAAAAAACCACCTTCGCTCCTCTCGGAATTTCATCTACATTTTCGACTGTTATCGCACCTTTGGATTCTAAATCATTCACAACGTATGGATTATGAACTATTTGATGTTTCACATATATCGGAGGTCCATATTTTTCAAGGGCCAGTTCGACAATATCTATTGCACGAACCACCCCAGCACAAAACCCTCGTGGGACTCCCAAATAAACGTTCACTTAGTCCTCCTGGCATGGTAAATATTCAATGCCGCATCTAGGATATCAAATAATGCCATATGATTGGATCAATCGGCCCATTGTAGTAGTAACCTTTGAGTCGTTGTATACTAATCGTATCTAACTGTAGAAATGGAGATTCCACCCCATATGAAATTAGCTCAGCGAATGAGTCGTCTTGGAACAGAAACCGCATTCGAAGTACTAGCCAAAGCCCAACAGTTAGAAGCCAAAGGAAGACATATCATTCATCTCGAAATCGGGGAACCTGATTTTGATACTCCCACCAACATCGTAGAGGCTGGAAAGCAGGCATTATCTGATGGGTTTACCTCATATAATCCTTCTCCTGGATACGCTGATTTAAAAGAATCGATAGCAAAAGACATTTCCAATAGCAGGAATATAAGCGTCAAAAAAGAAAACGTAATTGTCACCCCAGGCGGTAAGCCAATAATGTTTTTCGTAATGCTAGCGCTGATAGAAAATGGGGATGAAGTACTCTACCCGAACCCCGGATTCCCCATTTATGAATCCATGATTGAATTTTGCGGTGGGACAGCGGTACCAATGAGGCTTGGAGAAGAAAACTCTTTCAATTTAAACATCAAAGAGGTGGAAACCCAAATATCTGAAAAAACAAAACTGATGATTGTTAATTCTCCTAATAACCCATGTGGAAGCGTGATAGACAAAAAAGATTTAGAGGCTTTGTCGAAACTAGCCAAGGAAAATGACATTACAGTTTTATCTGATGAAATATACTCCCGCTTCCTTTATGAAGGAACCCACCACAGTATCGCAAGTTTCCCTGACATGATAGATAGAACAATAATACTCGATGGCTACTCTAAAACTTACGCTATGACTGGTTGGAGAATCGGTTACGGTATCTTCCCAGGTGACTTGGTTGAACCTATTTCACGGTTGGTGACCAACAGTGTGTCATGCACGGCTAGTTTCACCCAAAGAGCCGCCATTGAAGCAACCGAAGGGCCTCAAGAAGATTCATTATTAATGGTTGAAGAATTCAAAAAGAGAAGGTCTATAGTGGTCGATGGGTTAAATAAAATCGACGGGATAACATGTGCTTTACCCAAAGGTGCTTTTTATGCATTCCCCAACATAGAGGGAACCGGTATGACTAGCTCTGAATTTGCTAATAGGGCTCTAGAAGAGGCCGGTGTAGCCGTTTTGGCGGGAGAATCATTTGGTCAGTACGGTACCGGTTATATAAGGATATCCTTTGCGAACTCCACGAAAAACCTACTCCAAGCCATAGATAGAATACGCAAATTGGTAGAATCTAAAGCCTAAATCAGCACCAATTACAGTAGAATAGCTTCTATGATATTTTGTTTAAATTTATGTTGATGGACCATATTAGAAATGGCTACCTTACGTTTGGCATTAGCCCAGATCAACCCTACAGTTGGTGATTTAGGTCATAACACTGACGTCATCATTCACCATATAGAGAAAGCAGAGCAGAAAGAAATTGACATTATCGCTTTCCCAGAACTGGCTGTGACTGGCTATCCGCCGGAAGATCTGTTACTTAAACATGATTTTATAAAAGACAACATAGATGCTGCCGAAAAAATAGCTCGGGCTACAGGTGAAATAACAGCTATATTCGGGTTTGCTGAACGTGTAGAAGACAAAATTTACAATTCTGCAGCGATAGCCAGCAACCATGAAATCGTTGATAGCTATCAAAAGATACATCTGCCGAATTACGGAGTCTTTGATGAAAAACGTTATTTCACCGAGGGATCTGATATTCCGGTATACGACTTAGGTCAAGTGAGGTTCGGGGTAAATGTATGTGAAGATATTTGGTTTTCACCCGGACCGAGTGATACTCAAAGTGATAATGGGGCGTCTTTGATTATTAATATCAATGGCTCCCCCTTCAGCTTGGGGAAAAGATCTCAAAGAGAAAACATCTTGATCGAAAGAGCAAAAAGCAATGGCATCTTCATCGCATATATAAACATGGTTGGAGGGCAAGACGAACTTGTATTTGATGGGGGTAGCCTAATAGTTGATCCTGGAGGCAACATACTCATGAGAGCAAATCAATTCGAAGAAAATACATATATTTATGAACTTGATCTTCCAACATATAAGCCCAGCCCTACATCGGAATCCATTAACGAGATAAAACAAGTGCTCTTACCAGGGTCCATAAAAGAGGGCTCACCTAGTGTTTCATCACCTCCACTTAGCATAATTGGCCAGAAGGAAGAGATTTACAGAGCTTTAGTATTAGGAACACGAGATTACGTAAGAAAATGTGGGTTCACAAAGGTTCTAATTGCTCTATCAGGAGGTATTGACTCTAGCTTGGTCGCCGCAATTGCAGTAGAGGCTTTAGGCTCGGAAAATGTGAGGGGGATATCTTTACCTTCCAAATTTTCCTCCATTGGGAGCAAAGTTGATGCCAAACAACTGGCTGACAATCTAGAAATACGAATGGACACCATTCAAATTGAGGAAATTCTTCAATCCATGGAAAAAGGTCTCAGTGATCAATTTCAAGGAACCGAATGGGGGGTCGCAGAGGAAAACCTCCAATCTAGAATCAGAGGCAATATAATGATGGCATTATCTAATAAATTTGGTTTTCTAGTATTAACTACCGGAAACAAAAGTGAAATGGCTGTTGGATATGCAACCATTTATGGGGACATGGCAGGAGGATTCTCAGTAATAAAAGACTTACCCAAAGGCATGGTGTACGAAATTTGCCGCTATATTAATATGAAACATGGATACGATTTAATTCCCGATTCTGTCTTAACCAAACCTCCTAGCGCGGAATTAAGATTCAATCAAAAGGATTCAGATACTCTACCTAATTACGATATTTTGGACGCTATATTGGAAAAATATATAGAACAAGATCTTGGAATTAATGAGATTCTAAATATTGGATTTGATCCTGACACTATAGCTGAAATATTGAAACTTGTAGACATAAATGAGTACAAAAGACGTCAATCGGCTCCGGGTATCAAGATAACTTCTAAGAACTTCGGTAGAGATCGCAGAATGCCTATTTCCAATAAATATCGACCTTATTAAATACATATATTAGTATTGTTGCTGAAAAGAATCTACACATAAGAGCTTAAACATGATTAAAAGAGAAAGACTCGTACAAACATTTTGCGATATAGCAAGAATTGATAGCCCTTCAGGTGAAGAAGAAAATATGGCTATCAATATTTCCTCCCGATTGGAAACATTAGGTTTTAAAACGATGAGAGACGCATATGGAAACCTAGTTGCATCGGACGGAAGGCCGAATCCAATTCTCCTGTCAGCCCATCTAGACACAGTGGAACCAGGAAGGGGAATAAATCCATCTGTGGAAGGCGACAAGATTGTGTCAGACGGAACCACTATTTTGGGGGGAGATTGTAAAGCTGGAATATCGGCCATTCTTGAAGCCTTAGAATCGATTATGGAAGACGGCGTTGAATATCATCCAGTAGAACTTGCCTTTACCAGGGAGGAAGAAATAGGCCTGGTAGGGGCTCGCAACCTAGATTTTAATTTAATAACCGCCAAGGAAGCGATCGTATTTGATGGAGAGGGACCGGTAAGCCAAATAACTGCATCGAGTCCAACTTATGTAGGATTTGATATAGAAATCACCGGCAGAGCTGCTCATGCAGGAGTGGAACCGGAAAAAGGCCTTTCTTCTATTAAGATAGCCTCAGAAATTATCACACGACTCCCACAAGGGAGATTGGATGAAACTACGACAGTAAATGTGGGAACTATTGAAGGTGGGACAGTCAGGAATACGGTACCTGAGACAACTACAATTCGCGGGGAATTTCGTAGTACAAGTATAGAAAACTTAGATGGATTAAGAGTTCAGATAACCGACGTCGTAAAAGAAGTGGAAACCCTATTCCCTGAAGCGACAATAGATAACCATTTACACGTAGAATTTGAAACTTATACCTTGACTGACGATGATCCAGCCACAATGAGAGTCAAGGAAACCCTAAAAGCTCTTGGGTTAGAACCCAGCATGAAACCATCGGGAGGCGGAACTGATGGTAATGTATTTAGGCTAAATGGAATTAGTTCAGTGGTAGTGGGTATGGCAGACCATGGCATGCATACAGTGCGAGAGTACGTAACAATACCAGATTTGGTAGATGCGGCACATCTTTGTGAAGCTCTTTTGAGAATTGAATAATATGTTTGGGTCCTATGTATGAAAATAGATTTGGCATATGGTAAAACAGGTCTAACCATTGATCTGCCTGATGATCAAACTTCAATAATTGAACCTCAATTTATACCGGGGTTGCCAGACGACCTAGCAGCTATAAAAACCGCACTCCGAAATCCAATTGGAATTCTCCCTCTCCGGAAATCCATAGAACCAGGCCAAAGTATAGGAATAAGTGTTTGTGACATAACCCGGCCTATGCCCAGCAAAATAATTTTGCCTGTTATTTTAAATGAGCTAAAACACATTCATCCATCAAACATTACCATCTTTATTGCAACAGGAACCCACCGTAAAAACACTCATTCCGAATTATTATCCATGCTAGGTGAACAAGCCATAGGCGGTGGCTATAATATTGTAAATCACGACGCTTTCAATCGAGCTAATCTAACGGAGGTAGGGGTCACTAAAGAAAATATTCCAATATTTTTAAACTCTGATTGGATAAAAAAGGATTTCAAGATTACCACTGGATTCGTGGAACCTCATTTTTTTGCTGGGTTCAGCGGCGGGCCAAAGATGATTGCCCCGGGATTGGCTGGGTTTGAAACCATTATGAGGCTTCATGATTCAGACATGATTAGCAACCCCAATTCAAAATGGGGAATAACCCACGGAAATCCTATACACGATTCCATAAGAGAAATTGCCACGCTGTTCCCTTCAGATTTCACTTTAGATGTCACTATCAATAAACATCATAAAATAACGAGTGTTTACGCTGGGGAAATGTTTCAGGTTCATAAGGCGGCATGTGAATTCGCCCATTTCACCGCCATGAGAGAGGTCTCCGAACCATTTGACATAGTTGTCACCACCAACAGTGGCTACCCTTTAGATATGAACTTATATCAGGCTGTGAAAGGGATGTCGGCTGCCCACCAAATTGTAAAAAAAGGTGGGAGCATTATATGCGCTGCTGAGTGCTCAGATGGCATACCAACCCACGGTTCTTATGGTGAAATACTCAAATCACAAGTATCACCACAATCACTTATTGATATGATTGAATCCTCAGATTACCAGAAACATGATCAATGGCAGGTTCAAATACAGGCCTCAATACAAATGGAAAATGATGTGTATATAAAGTCAGATAACCTATCTTTAGATCAGATTGTTGGGGCTCACCTTCTCCCAGTGGATGATATTTCGACGAAGGTGTCCGAGCTACTTTCTCAAAAGTATCCAAACGGAACCGTGTGTGTGCTACCTGAGGGGCCTCAGACTATCCCTTTTCTGAGGAGAGTAGGTAACGGGCGCACCATATATAAATAGATCCGCCCTACTACCCGTTAAACCCATCTACAACATTCAGTGTGTCTTAAAGTAACTCTACTACGGCTCCAGCATCTTCTAGTTCTTTCTTTACGCTTTCCGCTTCTTCCTTACCAACCCCTTCTTTGATCGCAACAGGAGCACTTTCTACGAGGTCTTTTGCTTCTTTTAACCCTAGTGAAGTAGCAGCTCTCACTGCCTTGATGACGTTAATTTTATTTTCGCCGAAATCTTTGAGATTAATAGTGAATGCATCTTGTTCCTCTTCAGCAGCCTCTCCGGAATCCCCAGGGTTTGTAGGTGCGGTGGCAAATGCCATAGGTGCAGCAGCGGCACTAACCCCAAACTCCTCTTCAAGATCTTTAACCAATCCAGCCAGCTCTATAACAGGTAATACCTTTATAGCCTCTAGAATTTCATCTTTAGATAAAGCCATAACTAATACTCTCCTAACTATTTATTAATTTGCGTTTCTTCCTAGGAAATCTGTTTAACACGACTGTTCAGCACATTTACCAAACCACTAGACGGGGAATTCAGGGACCTAGCCAACCTAAGTAGCGGGTTATTCAACACATGAACTAATCCGGCTAATTGTCCCTGCAATTGCCCAACCAATTTCGCCGCCAATTCTTCTTTACCAGGTAAAGCGGCCAGCTCTTTCAGCTGATCCGAGGAAAAAGCCTGATCGCCAATCAAAGCATTCCTTATTTTTAATTCTACTCCTGAATCTTTGACATATTTAGTGATTACCTTAGCAGGAATTTGCTCATCTCCATAGCCAAAGGCTATTGCTGTCGTGCCATCGATGAGATCTTTAATAGCCGGCATTTCAGCCTGATCTGCAGCGATTTTAAATAGGGTGTTTTTAACAACTTTGTACGTGATTCCGTTTTTTCTTAAAGTTGTTCTAAATTCACTCATCTCTGATACATTCAATCCCGAATAATCAGTCGATATGGCTATCGTACAACCCTTCATAGCTTCCATAAGTGAATCTACATCTTCTGCCTTTCTGTCAGTAGGCATATCTATACTCCGAAAAATTTAGTTAAAACTTCAGCTGGCAAAAAAAAACCCGGCCACAGCCGGGTTGATTAAATCAGCAAATTTGCTGACATCCCGCCTGTGCAGGCTAAATTTTAATCTGAAAATCAGAGCCCGCAGTCTGTGGCAACGAACTTATTCTACTCTAAGAGACATCATCCCCGCAATATCTATGGGAACACTGGGTCCCATTGTTGAGGTTAAAAAGGCGGATCTTAAAAATTGTCCTTTCACTCCAGACGGCCGACCACGAAGTATTGTGTCAACCAATGTAGTTAGGTTTTCCATCAACTGATCTTCATCAAAACTAGCTTTCCCGATCGGTACATGAATCAAAGCGCTTTTGTCCAATCTAAACTCGACCCGACCTTTTTTTGCCTCTTCTATTGCCTTAGGTATGTCTTCTGCCGAAACAACTGTCCCTGTCCTAGGGTTAGGCATTAGGCCCTTGCGTCCAAGAATTCTACCTAACTTACTTACCTTTCCCATCATATCGGGTGTGGCAATGGAAACATCAAAGTCAAGCCAGCCCTTCTCTATTTCGGCTATAACATCGTCATTACCAACATGATCTGCGCCAGCCTGTTTTGCGCTTTGTATCACATCTCCTTGGCAAAAAACCAAAGTGCGAATTTCCTTACCAACACCATGGGGAAGCAAAGCTATTCCTCTTACCATCTGTTCAGCATGTCTAGGGTCCGCACCCGTTTTTAAGTGCAATTCCACAGTCTCATCAAATTTGGCTGTAGCATTTCTTTTTGTAATAGAAACAGCCTCTTTGGGATCATATGCCAATTCCGGATCAATCTCCGCTATTGCCGTATCATATCTTTTACCACGCTTGGCCATAATGAATTCCTTATACTATCCTATGTTATTTAGGATCAGATTATTCGACGACTATCCCCATACTTCGGGCAGTCCCCTCAATAATTTTCATAGCTCCTTCCACATCCGCTGCATTGAGATCTTTTATCTTGGTCTCGGCAATTTCTTTAACTTTGCTGCGAGGTATAGTGCCCACTTTCTCTGCTAAAGGGTTACTACTACCTTTTGGAATTCCTGCCGCTTTTCTCAATAAATCTGAGGCTGGTGGGCTTTTGATTATGAAACTAAAGGACCGGTCCTCAAAAACGGTGATCTCTACAGGCACTATAGCACCCGCCATAGAAGCTGTTTTCTCGTTGTACTCCTTTACAAATCCCATAATGTTAACCCCGTGCTGCCCTAGCGCAGGGCCTACCGGAGGAGCTGGAGTAGCTTTGCCAGCTTCGATTTGCAATTTTATCAATCCTATTACTTTTTTAGCCAATTGAGAAATTTATCCTTATTAAGTTTTTTCCACTTGCAAAAAATCGAGTTCGACAGGTGTCTCCCTTCCAAAAAACGATACTAGAACCTTTATTTTCAATCTATCGGGATATACTTCGTCAACAACCCCCATAAAGTCTATAAATGGACCTTCAGTAACTCGGATAGTCTGTCCACTAGCAAATCCGACTTTAATTCTGGGCTCGTCTGACCGTATTTGATTAAGTATACGGTCGACTTCTTCTTGTTCTAATGGAACGGGCTTTGGTCGATTATCACTTTCATCCTCAGCCGATACAAATCCTGTTACTCCCGGAGTATTTCTAACCACATACCAACTATCGTCAGCCATCTCCATTTGGACAAGAATGTATCCTGGGAATATCTTCTTCAGATTGATCTTTTTCTGACCATCCTTATATTCCATTTCCTCTTCTGTAGGGATAATAACCTGAAAAATCTTGTCTTTAACGTCCATCGTTTGT